>NZ_JBSPUD010000001.1:0-448081 GCF_056861525.1 Stenotrophomonas sp. 82F1 | reverse complement strand
GCGGGGCGGTGTGGGCAGGCGGGACCGTTGGCGCCATGGATGGCGCCATCGAGCCCCCAAGGATGGGTCTACGGCGTGTCCCGCCTGCCCACACCGCCCCGCCCAATCACGGGAAACCCGCTATTGACGTTGCCGTTGCCTCTGCGGGTGCCGGGTGCAACCCGGCCGAACACCCCTACCCCCGCAGCAGCATGAACGGCAGCAGCACCAGTGCCGCCGCCACCGCCATGCCCAGCAGCACCAGCACCACGAACCCAGGGCGGCGCCGGAACAGGCTGCCGAAGGTCTCGGCGGTGCCATCGCGCAGGGCCTGCTCGCGCTCGGCGCGCACCCGTACGCCGCGGGCCGCCTGGTACTCGGCCATCAGCGCCTTGGCTCGCGGCTGGTCGGCGTCCTCGCGCAGCCACAGGCCACCATTGGAGATGCCCCAGGGGCTGGGTTCGGTGCGGTACCAGGCGATGCCGTGCTGGTCGAGCAGCGTGCAGACATCGGCATATTCGTCGTTGCCGACATTGCGCAGATTGAGCAGGAGTTTTGCCATGTGCCCATGATACCCGGCGCCGATGCGCTAACCTTGCCGCCCTTGACTCATCACCCACGGAGACGCCGATGCGCCGCCTGCTGCTTCCCCTGCTGCTGTCCCTCGCCGCCGTTGGTTGCTCGTCGGAACCGCCTGGCCCGCCGCCGGGAGGCACCATCGCCGCTTTCGAGCGCATCGATACCCAGCCCGGCAGCGGCGCCGAGGCCGTGCCGGGCCAGAAGGTCAGCGTGCATTACACCGGCTGGATCTACGACGAGCGCGCCGACAACAAGCACGGCAAGACCTTCGACAGTTCGGTCGAACGCGGCGAGCCGTTCACCTTCACGCTGGGCGCCGGCCAGGTCATCCGTGGCTGGGATGAAGGCGTGGCCGGCATGAAGGTCGGCGGCAAGCGCACGCTGATGATTCCGCCGGAATTCGGCTATGGCGATCGCCAGGTCGGCCCGATCCCGGCAGGTTCGTCGCTGGTGTTCGATGTCGAGCTGCTCAATGTCCAACAGTGACGTACTCCCGCCGCGTCGCGTCGCCGTCATCGGCGGAGGCCCGGCGGGTCTGTTTGCCGCCGAACGGCTGCGCGCGGCCGGACTCGACGTTGATCTGTACGAGGCCAAGGGCTCGCCGGGCCGCAAGTTCCTGATTGCTGGCAAGGGTGGGCTCAACCTCACCCATTCCGACCCACGCCCGCTGTTCGACAGCCGCTACCGCGAGCAGGCCGCCAATGTTGGCCATTGGCTGGACGGCTTTGACGCACAGGCGCTGCGCGACTGGGCAGCGGGCTTGGGTGTGGAAACTTACGTCGGCAGTTCCGGCCGCGTGTTTCCGGTCGACCGCAAGGCCGCACCGCTGCTGCGCGGCTGGGTTCGCCGGCTGAAGGAACAGGGCGTGCGCCTGCACGTCAACCATCGCTGGCTGGGCTGGGGCGAAGACGGCGCACTGCGCTTTGCCACCGAAAACGGGGCATTGGACGTGCGCGCCGACGCGACCGTGTTGGCGCTGGGTGGCGGAAGCTGGCCGCAGCTCGGCAGCGACGGCGCATGGGTTCCGGTATTGCAGGCCCGCGCCGTGGATATCGCGCCGCTGCAATCGGCCAACTGCGGATTCGACGTTGCCTGGACACCGTTCTTCGCGCAGCGCCACGCGGGTGCACCACTGAAGCCGGTCGTCGCGCATTGGCATGACCTTGACGGTGAGCCCCGCTCGCTGCAGGGCGAATGCGTGGCCAGCGAGTACGGTATCGAAGGCAGCCTGATCTATGCCCTGTCGGCCGACCTGCGCGACACCATCAACCGCGACGGCCACGCCACGCTGTGGCTGGACCTGGTGCCGGGCCGCGACGAGGCGCGCCTGCAGGCCGATCTCTCGCAGCCGCGCAAGGGTCGCAGCTTCGGCGAACACCTGCGTCGCCAGGCTGGGCTGGATGCAGTAAAGACTGCATTGGTATTTGAAACACTGGGCAAGGATGCCGGCAACGATCTGTCCGCCGTAGTCACCACATTGAAGCGGTTGCCGCTGCGCCTGCTGCGCCCGCGGCCGATGGCCGAGGTGATCAGCACGGCCGGTGGCGTGCGCCTGGGTGCGCTGGACGACGGCTTGATGCTGCGTGCCTTACCGGGGGTGTTCTGCGCGGGAGAAATGCTGGACTGGGAAGCACCGACCGGTGGCTACCTGTTGACGGCGTGCTATGCCAGCGGACTGCGCGCGGCAGAGGGCGTGACGGGGTGGTTGGCCACGCGCTGATCCACCCGCAGTTGCGCCGGGGATATCAGGCCGGTCGGCGCATCTTCACCGACGCCAACGCTACGCCACTGGGGTGCGGATACAGTTCCTCACGTTCGGCGACAAAGCCCTGCCGCTGGTAGAACGGCACGGCATTGAGCGAGGCCGACAACACCACCTCGCGCGTTGGATCGGCCATCGCCAGCAGCCGCTGCATCAGCGCCTGGCCAACCCCCTGCCCGCCTCGATCCGGATCAACGAACAGCGCGTCGATCTCATTACCCTCGGCGTCGAGCACACCGAACCCCAGCACGTCGCCCCGATCATCCTCGGCGACGACACAGCCGCCCTGCCCCAGCAACCGCGAGTACTGCACCGGCGGTGGCGATGCCGACCACGGCGCGATCACCTCTGGCGGATAGTGGCTGCTGCACAGCTCGCGTACGCAGCGCGTACGCAATGCCCACAGCGTGCTCACATCATCGTTGGTGCCGGTCCTGAACTGCATGCAATCTCCGTATGTTTCTGGCTTTCGTACAGCCGAGCACCGGCTCGGCTCTACTACGCGATCATCGCGATTTGCTGGCCCGCAGCGCCTGGATCTTCGGCGGCGGCTGGAAGGAATCACTGCGCGCATCGGCCCAGAACGAATGGAACACCGCGTGGTCGGGCACCTTGTGCAGCAGCTCGCCCGGCTCCAGGTAGCGGTACAACGAGGCCAGCGAACGGATCTCGACCGGCGACACCCGGCGCAGGATGTGTTCCGGGCCAAGCTCGGCCGGATCGTTCAAGCCCGCCGCACACAGCAGCTCCTTCAACGCATGCAGGGTGTGCTCGTGGAAGCTGTACACGCGCGTGGCCTTGTCCGGTGCATCCAGATGCTTCCAGCGCGCCGGATCCTGGGTAGCGATGCCGGTCGGGCACTTGTCGGTATGGCAGCTGAGCGACTGGATGCAGCCCAGCGCGAACATGAAACCGCGCCCGGCATTGCACCAGTCGGCGCCCATCGCAATGGTGCGGGCGATATCGAACGCGCTGGTGATCTTGCCGGCCGCGCCGATACGGATGTGCTCGCGCAGGTCCAGGCCCACCAGGGTGTTGTGCACCAGCAGCAACGCCTCGTGCATCGGCACACCCACGTGATCGACGAACTCGGCGGGTGCCGCACCGGTACCGCCTTCGGCGCCGTCGACGACGATGAAGTCAGGCAGCAGACCGGTCTCGTGCATCGCCTTGGCGATGCCAAACCACTCCCACGGGTGGCCGATGGCCAGCTTGAAGCCGACCGGCTTGCCACCGGACAGCTCGCGCAGGCGGGCGACGAACTGCAGCAGTTCAACCGGCGTGGAGAACGCCGAATGGCGCGAAGGTGACACGCAGTCCACGCCCATCGGCACGCCACGGGTCACCGAGATCTCGGCCGTCACCTTCGGCGCCGGCAACACGCCGCCGTGGCCGGGCTTGGCACCCTGCGACAGCTTGATCTCGATCATCTTGACCTGATCGTGGTTGGCATTGGCAACGAAGCGTTCCTCGCTGAAGCCACCCTTGTCGTCGCGGCAGCCGAAGTAGCCCGAGCCGATCTCCCAGACGAGGTCGCCGCCCATCTCACGGTGATAGGGCGAAATCGAGCCTTCGCCGGTGTCGTGGTAGAAACCACCCCGGCGTGCGCCTTCGTTCAATGCGCGGATCGCGTTGGCCGACAGCGAGCCGAAACTCATCGCCGAGATGTTGAACACGCTCGCCGAATAGGGTTTGGCACAGTTCGCACCGATCAGCACGCGGAAATCGTGCTTGGCGATGGTGGTCGGCGCCAGCGAATGGTTGATCCATTCGTAGTCCACCGCGTAGGTGCTGCGCAGGGTGCCGAAGGGCACCGTGTCCATCTGGTTCTTGGCACGCTGGTAGATCAGCGCGCGCTGCTGCCGCGAGAACGGCACATCTTCCAGATCGCTCTGCACGAAATACTGGCGGATCTCCGGACCGATGGATTCCAGGCCGTAGCGGAAGTGCGCCATCACCGGATAATTGCGGCGCAGGGTGCTGCGCTTCTGCAGCAGGTCCCAGGTCCCCAGCGCCACCATCGCGGCTGTAAGGCCGACGCCCCAATACCAGGCCGGCCAGATCGTGGCCAGCCACAGGCAGATCGGAAACATCAGGATGGCGAGCAGGTAGACGATATACCGGTGCATGGCGTTCCTCGGTTGCAACTGCCCCCGAGTCTACCGCGCAAGCACCTACAGGCGATCGTCGACCACGCTGCGCGGCCAGGCAGACTTCACGTCGTAGACCAGTCCAGCGGGTGCCAGCAGACTGCGGATGTGGGCAATGTCCATCGCCTTGAAGCGCTCATGCGCCACCGCCAGCACCACCGCGTTGTAGCTGCCGGCCACCGGCTCGGCCAACCAGTTCACACCTTCGTCCGCCAGTGCGGCCGGCCCCACCCAGGGATCGCTGACGTCCACCTGCGCGCCACTGTCGGTCAGCCGTTGGGCCAGTTCCAGCGCGCGGCTGTTGCGCAGGTCCGGGCAGTCCTCCTTGAAGGTCACGCCCAGCACCAGGATGCGCGATTGCGCCGGCGCACGACCTCGCTCGGCCAGCATCGCCAACACACGGGTAGCCACATGTTCGCCCACCCGGTTGTTGACCTGTCGCGCGGTATGGATCAGGTCAGGGTGGTAGCCCATGCTTTCGGACTTGTGCAGCAGGTAGTACGGGTCCACGCCGATGCAGTGGCCTCCCACCAGCCCCGGCCGGAACGGCAGGAAATTCCATTTGCTGCCTGCGGCGTCGAGCACATCCTGGGTATCGATGCCGAGACGATCGAAGATCAGGGCCAGCTCGTTGACCAGCGCGATGTTGACGTCGCGCTGGATGTTCTCCACCACCTTGGCCGCTTCGGCGACCCGCATCGACGGCACCGGGAACGTACCGGCGGTGATGATCCGCTGGTACAGGCCATCGACCACCGCCGCCACTTCCGGCGTTGAACCGGACGTGATCTTGCGGATGTCGGCCAGGCGCCGTTGGCGGTCGCCGGGGCTGACCCGCTCGGGACTGTAGCCGCAGTAGAAATCCTCGTTGAAGCGCAGGCCCGAGCCCTGCTCCAGCAGCGGCACACAGACTTCTTCGGTGGTACCCGGGTAGACGGTGGATTCGTAGATCACCAGGTCACCGGCGCGAAGATGGCTGGCGATCAGTCGCGTCGCCGAGCGCAAGGGCTCCAGATCGGGCTGCTCGTAGGCATCGATCGGCGTGGGCACGGTGACGATGTAGATGTTGCAGGCGTCCAGCTGTGCCGGATCGCTGCTGTAGCGCAGCAGCGACGCGCTGGCCAGTTCGTCCGGCTCCATCTCCAGCGTGTGGTCCTGCCCGCCGGCCAGTTCGGCGATGCGTGCGGCATCGATGTCGTACCCCAGGGTGGGCAGTTGGCGGCCGAAGGCCACCGCCAACGGCAGCCCGACGTACCCCAGGCCGATGATGGCCGGAGACGGCATCTGGGCTGCGCCGATGGGCGCGCTCATGCGCGGCGTCCGGCAGCTGGCGACGGGGTCCACTGGGTCATGCGAGGGTCCGGGTGCAGGCAATCATGCCGACAAGGTTAACCGCGGCGGCGGCGGCAGACCACGCCCGGATCAGGATCCGAGGCTGACGGCAGCCGGCTCGAGCTCGCCGTGGCCCCCGGTCCAGGCCCGCAGCAACAGGCAGAAACCGTGGTCCAGATGGTTCTGTTCCAGGCTGAAACCGTGCCACGGGGCCGCTACGATGCTGGCCAGCGTCGCCGGATCCACATGCCGGTTGGCCATCGTCCAGCGCGGGAACCAGCGGGTCGCGATCGGGCCTGCGGCAAGCTGGACGACGCTGCCGTGGCGCCGCGCGTTGCTGATGCGCGCGTGCACCGAGGCCAGACCATCCCGCGGACCTTCGATGTACTGCAGGAAACGGCTGCCATCGAACATCAGCACCCCGGTGACTCCGGCCATGCGATTGAAGGCGGTCGCATCGGCCAGCAGCGCATCGAGCTCGGGCACGTCCAGTCCCTCCCTGGCCGTGCTGACATAGGCATACGCATGCAACGGCATGTCCATCACTCCCCTCCTGAGTGCAGAGGAATATGACAGGAAGCACGAGGACTTCAAGCGTTGGTTATTCCGGCGGCGCCTCTACCTGGTAGCCGCGCTGCACCAGCGCGTCCAGATAGCCTTCGCCCAGCAGCAGGCTGACCGGCACCGTCGCGAAGGTGCCCGCATGATGGGCCAACGCCGCATCCACGCCCTGCAGCCAGCGCGTGCGCACCTGCTGCGGCATGTCGCTCCAGCCGCGCCTGCGCACGAAGGCCGAATCCTGCAGCAGTTCGCGGCAGGTCTGCGCCATCGCCGAACCCGACAGCCGACGCAGTGCAGCGACATCGCCGAGTGCCCAGGCATTGGCCCGCTCACGCAACACCGGTGCCTGGAATTCCACGGTGTCGAGCGTGCGTTCGAAGCATGCGCGGTCATCGACTTCGGTGGCCTGCAGTTCCTTCAACGTGCCACGGATGTCGTCGACCTTCAGCTTCACCTGCACTTCTTCCGGCTTCAGGTCGCGGGCCTTGTAGGCGCGCCCGAGCGCTTCCTTCACCTGCTTGCCGTCGCGCAGGCCGTTGCGCTTGAGGAACGCCTGGTACAGGCGACCGGAGGCCACCAGCGGACGGTCCTTTTCCACGCCACGGTCATTGCCCAGGTAGGTCTGTTTCAGCCCCAGCCAGCGTGCGTACGTTGCCGCCGGCAGGATCTGATCCAGCGTGCGCCCCTGCGGATCGCGCGCGGTCTTCATCGCCAGCGGCAGCAGGGTCAGGCCCTTGAACACACCGATCTTCGCATCCAGGCTGAAACCGGGATCGCCCAGCACATGGTCGACACCGGCGATGGTCCGTTCGACTTCATCCGAGCGCCATTGCACGCCGCTTGGCAACGGCGAGACCGTCCCCAGGATCCACAGCACATGCCCCTGTTGAGCGGTGACCTTCCAGAGGCCGGGGCCGGGTTGTTCGCCGGTCACCTGCACCGTGTCCATGTCCACCACCGGGCCCGTGGGTGCTGGTGCCTGCTGCGCGGTGGCAGAGCCTATCGCCAGCATCAGCCCCAGCACGGCACTGCATCCGATCCATCGCTTGCCACGTGCACGCATATTGCCATTCCCGGAAACGTTGGCGGACTGTACCCAGCCCCGCGCCCGACTGCGTAAAAGCCGCGTTAGCCGACGGCAGCGGCGGCGATTCCGTTACAATCGGCACGCGCTGCAGGCCCGGATGGCGAAACTGGTAGACGCATCGGACTTAAAATCCGCCGGGGGCAACCTCATGCCGGTTCGATCCCGGCTCCGGGCACCACTGCATGTTTTGGGGAGCCTACGCCCTCACAACGATTCGCCACGAATCGACACAAAATCAGCCACTTAGGCGGATAAAATAATCCGCACTCACCCCGGTTTGCCCGGACTTGCCCGGCTACTCTCCCCAAAATTTCCCCATATGATGCGGCCATGGCCAGCATTCAACGATCAGGGAACAAGTGGCGCGTGCAGGTGTACGTGGCGGGCGTTCGCGATTCCACTACCAAACACACAAAGCAGGAAGCTGCGAAGTGGGCTCTTGAGCGCGAGGCTGAGTTGCACGGCGGGAAGCTGCCTGACAAGTCGCTTCGTGAAGCCATGCGTCGCTACGTCAAGGAAGAGGCGCCCAAGCGAGCTGGGGAGCGGTGGGAGTCTGTACGCATTGCTGCTTGGGAACGATCGTTACCACTCATGGATCGGCGCATTGCCGCAATTGATGCCTCGGACATCATCGCTTGGCGGGATGGAAGGCTTAAGCAGGTCAAACCTGGAACGGTTGCCCGGGATATGAACCTGATGCGGTCCGTGTTTGAGACAGCGCGCCGCGAGTGGAAGTGGATCACGCAGAACCCGATGTCTGATGTTCGTCGGCCCCAGCGGCCCAAGGGTCGGGCGCGACGTGTGTCCCCAACCGAGGAGGCCGACTTGGTCGCAGCGTTTGGCCTCCATACGGGCCTACTTGGGGAGACTGCAACCCAACGGACGGGTTTGGCCTTCTTGCTCGCCCTCGAAACAGCTATGCGATCAGGCGAAATTCTGTCGCTTACATGGCCGAACGTGCATCTATCTGAGCAATATGTGCACTTGCCGAAGACCAAGAACGGTGACGCACGGGACGTTCCGCTTAGTCGGCGAGCATGCGAAATCCTGAAGGCGCTACCCTTGGGATTCGGACCAGTGTTTCACCTTAAGGCAAGCATACGGGACGCACTTTGGCGGAAGATCCGCGACAGGACCGGGCACCGAGAGGTCCACTTCCACGATAGTCGAGCTGAGGCCATCTGGAGGCTCTCAAAGAAGTTGGACATCCTGTAACTAGCGCGGATCATAGGCCATCGAGATCTCAAGTCCTTAATGATCTAATACCACGAGCCGGCCTCAGAGATCGCTCGACAACTGGGATGACACTAGTGCCCCGGGCGGATCGTTGACACTTTTTCGAAGGATCTGGGCTAAAGGTTAACGGTTGAGCGCCGATGTAGGTCACAGAGCTAAAGGTGCAAGGACCGCCCAAATGCAAGTCATCGTAGAAGCAACATCTTTTCAATGCGGCTCCCATTTCGCATCAGCGAGCACGGCAGATTTCATAGCTGCCACGTCGGCCTTTATTGCTTTCTTAGCGCTTTGTGCAACGCTCTATGCAAGCTGGCTTCAGCGAACAAATAGTCGTCTTAGCGCCAAACCCCTAATGGAGATTGACCTCAACCCAGAACCTAACACGTTGATTCTTAGGAATTCTGGACTGGGCCCTGCGCTAGTGGACTCGATAAGCGCAGTATTTGACGGCAAGACCTACGATCTTCTAGTAGAAAACCAGCTTGAGGCTTTCGTTGCGCAGATGATCAGAGGACTAGTCGCCGCTGAAACCGACGAAACTGAGGAAGGCCCCCTCAGTCATCAGTTCACGGTCCTGTCCAATCGCACCGTCATTTCCGCCGGAGAGACAATGCCGATCATCTTCATTCATACGGAAGAGGAGGAAGACTGGAATGTCATACATGGACGGTTCGCAAATACACAACTGAAGATCGAGTACCACTCAATCTACAAGGAGCGCGACACCGCCTTCCTTGACTACTCTGCGGTAAAGACCAGCCTCCAGCCTTGAAGAGGCGACGTGTCTCGTCGTGCCACCGGACTGCTGCTTGAGTCCCCTGAAGGCACCCGGCGGTCAGTAGCCGCGGCGTAGTTGAGCCCTTCCCGTCTTCACCCAATTCTTCATCGGATACCTCGCCCTGGGCTTAGTCTCCTTCGGCGGCCTGCGCGGCTCCAACGCTTCCTTGACCCGTTCCAGCTCCGTCGTCCCGGCCTCAGCCAGGCGGCGGGCCTGTTGCAGCTGCTCAGGTGTGGGCGGCAATCCAGGCATCGGCGGCGGCAGCTCGGTCGGCGTGCTATCCACCAGCCTAGCTACCGCTTCCCGCAGCCTCAGCTCGGGGTGGAGCCGGGCCGCGCACCACCGCTCGGCATAGCGCTTGCCTTGCTGGATGCTGGCCGCCCTTACGTTCTTGGTGTCCCACACCTTTCGGGCATCAAGGTGCACGCGAACCCCGCCATCCTTGGCCGACGTGACATGGGCGATCTGCGGGCCATTCCACCACAGCACCCAGCCCTCCCCCATCTGGACCCAGCCAGAGGGTGGCGGTGCTGAGCGGAAGCCTTGGTAGCCGTGCGAGGGGAGCATGGCCGGAAGGATACGCCTGAGCGTCTCAACGACTGCGATCAAGCTGATTCAGCTGCTGAATCGTCGGGCCTTCATGAGACCAGGATCAACTACCGGGGGAATTTCATAGATGACTGATTTGTACTTCGGTGTCACTTCGAATGCCACTACCGTTCCGCCTAAGCGCTTGGCTATGCGTCTACTGGATTGATTCAATTCGGCGACAGGGTAACGAAACGCGGTGGGAGAACCCTTCGAGGAACACCACCGGGCTACAGCCTGCACAGCCTCGAAGCCGTAACCATGCCCGTGTTCTGATTCACTGATCCAGATTCCAAGCTCTGGGCGCACCTCGCGCGCATCATGTAAGCCCGCCAGTCCAATGAAGCGACCATCATGTTTAGACCGAATAGTGAACGCGTAGTCGGTTCCCTCTTCGCCAGTGATAAGCCACTCACGCCAGACTTTTTCAAAGTCACTCTGTGACTCGGGCAGATCAAACGCCATGTATCGCGTCAATGACGGCGTCATAGCGGGAAAAGCCGCATCCGCATCCTTCTCAGCAAACGGCGTCAGCCAAAGCCGCTCAGAGTCTATCTGGCAATTCATTGGCTTATTATTGCTTAAAGGATGTCTCAGCGGGATCAAACGGAGACCGCGGCCGCATATCCTGCGAACATGGGTAGCACCTGGCTGAATTGGTGCCGGCCCGGCGCTACTCAGGCGCCTCCGGGTTGGCTTGCCTCTACCAGGCAAGACCGCCCGTCTAATGTTGCGACGGGCGGGGTAACGCCAAGTCCCGGTCAGTCAGTGGCCAAGAGACAGCTACTAGCCGCCGAGGGTCTCAGGAGAGTCCTGATTTTCGAAGTCGACATTCTTGTAGTGGTACTCGACACATACCCACCCACCGTTCCCCATTCCCCCACCAACGTAGGTGAAGCCCCAGGTTTCGGTATTGCCAGCACGATCACGGATCGTCACCGTGAACTCGTCGCCCGGCTGCCCGTTCAGTGGCGGAGCAACGGGCGGCGGCGGGGGAGAAGCGGCAACAATCCTACCGCCACTGTTTGAGGTCTTCAGCGACGACTTGTGTGCGACTTCAACCGTAACACCTGTAAGGATCGGACTGTACTCAGGCGCGTGTGTTGAGATCCACTTCAGGACCTCACTTGCTTCCGCCGACCCCGATGCGTATGCCGACTTGGAACTGACTACTACTGTGCTGGATTTGGGTGCAGCAAACGCTGGCAAAGCCAATCCAGCAAAAGCGAAACCCAAAGACGCCGAAAGCAGTACCTTCTGCAAATTCATATGGATCTTCCTTGTCAACATGGATGCGAGCACGCGAAAATCCTCTCGCTGGCAAGTCGTTTGTACCCCAGACATATGGCTCGGTCAAACCGAGGTGGCTTTGTCAAACGCCTTTGGTCGACTTAGGCCGCTTCTTGCCCGGATCGTGAGCATAGAGCGCGGCGAACTCTTGCAGCGACACCGTCGCGCCGGTCATGCGGACCAGCTTCTGGTAGGCGGCTTCGATTTGGGCGGAATAGCACATGACCGCAATCTGGCCCCAGAAGCCGTTGAGGCGGCGTGAGGGCAGCGACGCCCCCAAAGGGGCGTCTTTCAACGAATCTATGACGAACAGATCAGAGCCAAATGTAGCCCTGAATTCCTTCGAACACGGCCTGATACTTGCCTTCGCAGTTTGGATCAAGCGTATCGAAATGATCGTTGTAGGCGTAGACCTTCGGGATGTTTCGCGTGCAGCGATAGAGCGGCACAGTCCCGGGAAGCTGCGTACCCGCCATGTAGCCAGTGATTGGCATACCGTTGGTCGTCTTCATATGACCTTCGCAGTTCGGATCTCGCGACGAGAATGAATCCATCCAGTTGTTATGCAGGCAAGCATAAAGGGTGATGCTCCCCTCGAATGGGTAGTACGAGATGAAGCCCAGAATGCCCTCCCGATTGCCGGGGTGACGCGATCCTGCCGAAGTGATCGGCCGCGCAGTGAAAGTGTTATCCCTCCACCGCCATCGTTCCAGCTCGACCAACTGGACGCCAGCGGGCAAATCAGCTGCATAGGCATTCGCCTCTGCAAGGATCTTCGGAGACGCTCCCAAGTACTCAATTTCCTGCGCGGATGCATTGAACGCCATCGATCCGGCCAAGACAGCTACAACAGCAATCATCTTCTTCACATCTACTCCTTAGAGAATGGACGTACAGATTTCCAGCGGGCGTCTTGCCCGCACGTCGATTCTAGAGCAGGAAAATTTGTGCCACCGAGACCTAGATCGTATTTGGCGTGCAATATGACCAAGTTCGAATGGTGGCTCGCCAATGCCTTCCGGCGCTCTATCCGAAACCCAACGGCACCTCGGTCAGGTCCACGATGAAGATCGTGGCGTTCTGCGGCCCCATCGTCACGCCACCCACCGGGAAGGTGTTGGTGATCAGGGTTTGCTGGACCGTCTGCAGCCGGGAAATGAAGATCCGGTTGTCACTGGTCATGTGGAAGTAGTCAGCCGTCATCGTGCAGCGGTCCTGGGACTGCGCAAAGTAGTAGAACCGCGGCGATGGGATGGCGATGCCAATCTTCACGCCAGGGAAGAACTGACCGATGCAGCACAAGGGATTCTGATTCCGGCTCCGGGCACCACCCAATCACGCACCGACGCCCCCGCACCAGGCCCGCGCATCGCTGGTTCTACAGCAGCCCACTGAACGGGATACGGCCATCCGGCTGCCGTCGCTGCGTTCGAGACGGCTTCAGGCCGGCATGGCAGAATCGGACGCGCCGCCTCGGCCGCCGAACGACGCATAAGGAGATCCCCCATGAAGTGGATATGGCTCGCATCATCGCTGGCGCTGGTCACGCTGCTCGCGCAGGCCACCGCGCCCGCATCGGCACAGAGCCGTTCGGACAGCCACCACAACCTCGACGGAAGTCGGGATATCCGCAACAGCGACGGATCGTCCAGCCGCATCAAGCGCGATCTGTCCGGCCGCGAGATCGCCGAGCACAGCAACGGCAGCCGCTCGACCACCACCACTGATCTGAGTGGCCGCAAGCGCACCACCCACAGCGATGGCAGCTACTCCAACAGCAGCACCGACCTGAGCGGCAACATCCGCACCGAGTACAGCAACGGCGCCTACTCCGTCAGCAAGCGTGACCTGAGCGGCAGGTGGCGCACCGAATACAGCGATGGTTCCTATTCGACCAGCGTGCGCGATCTCAGCGGCAACTGGACCACCACCTCCAGTGGAGGCATGGCCGCGCGCCACCCCGAACGCGGCGTCGGCAAGCGCTGAGGCCTGCGCTCAGATCGCCCGCGAGTAGCGCGGCTGCTCCTGGGCGACACGCAGATAGGGATCGAAGCACATCGCCAGCAGGCGCAGCAGCGGCCGCCCCGGCTCGCTGGTGCGCACCACCCCATCGCGGTACTCGGCCAGGCCATCCTGCTGCAGGCGCTGTACGGCCTGCAGGTCTTCGGCGAAGTAGGCCTCGAAGTCGATGCCATGGCGCTGGGCCAGTGACGCGCCATCCACTTCGCCCTGGCACATCAACTGCTGGATCAGCTCGGCGCGCAGCTCGTCGTCGGCACTGAGCGCGACGCCGCGCCAGACCGGTAGTTGCCCCTGGTCCACCGCGTTTTCCCACGATGGCAGGTCGCGCGGATTCTGGCTGTAGGTGGCACCGATGTGGCTGATCGCACTTACGCCGAGGCCAAGCAGATCGGTGTCGGCGTGGGTGGTATAGCCCATGAAGTTGCGATGCAGCTGGCCGGCGCGCTGGGCACGCGACAGATCTTCTTCCGGCAATGCGAAGTGGTCCATGCCGATGTACTGGTAGCCGGCCGCGGACAGGCGCTCCACCGCCAGGCCGAGCAGCGCGAGCTTGTCTTCCGGCGACGGCATGCGGCTTTCGTCGATCTGCCGCTGCGCGCGGAACAGGTGTGGCAGGTGCGCGTAGCCGTACACCGCCAGTCGATCCGGGCGCAGCGCCAGCACCAGTTCCAGGGTGCGGCCGAAGCCCTCCAGGCTCTGCCCGGGCAGTCCGTAGATCAGATCGACATTGACCGAACGCATGCCGCTGTCGCGGCACGCGCGCAGGATGTCCAGCGTCTGCCGCACGCCCTGCACGCGGTTGATCGATTCCTGCACCTGCGGGTCGAAATCCTGCACCCCCAGGCTGGCGCGGTTGAAACCGAGCCGGGCCAGCATCGCCACGTCGCTGGTGTCGATGAAACGCGGATCCAGTTCGATGGAAAAATCACGCTGCGAGGCATCGCTGAAATCGAAGCGCCGGCGCAGGCCCTCGACCAGTGCCGTCATCGCATCGGCATCCAGGAAATTCGGCGTGCCGCCGCCGAGGTGCAGCTGGATCACTTCACGGCCGTCGGCGAACTGCGGTGCCAGCAGGTCCGCCTCGGCCAGCACGCGTGACACGTAGCTGTGGCCACGTCCGCGGTCGCGGGTGATCACCCGGTTGCAGCCACAGTAGAAGCAGGGGCTGGAGCAGAACGGCACATGGACGTACAACGACAGCGCGCGCGCCAGCGGGTTGCTGTCGGCGATCGCCTGGCGCAGCGCCGGCGCATCGAAGCCGTCATGGAAGTGCGGCGCGGTGGGATAGGAGGTGTAGCGCGGGCCGGGCCGGTCATGCCGGCGCAGCAGATCGGGATCGAAGGTCCAGGCCAGGCCACCGGCAGCGGGAGAGAACGTGTCCATGGCGCCAGCATCGCGCCAAGCCAGGCGGTGCGCCTTGACCCAGATCAATCCTTGGCGGGGACGCCCAGCACCGGCAGCATGACCTGCGGCCAGCGCAGCATCTGGTAGCGGCGCCAGAAGGTCTCGGCGATGCGGGCGGCCACATCGTCGGCCAGCGCCTGCATCGGCGGGTTGTTGCATTCGGCCGTGGTGATGTGGAAAAGCACCAGCCAGCGATCGAACAGATCCTTTTCCAGATCGATTGCCATGTGCTTGGACATCGGCGAGCCCTTGAACCTGCGCGTCCCGCGCAGCATCGCCGACCAGAAATCCACGAGCTGGGCGAGGTGTTCGGGCCACTCTTTGACGTGACCTTCGAACACCGGCCCCAGACGCTCCTCGTCACGCACGCGCGCGTAGAAATCGTGAACCAGCCGGGTCACTTCCTCCTCGCTGCACAGCTCTGGTGAAGCAACGGGAATATCGGTCTTGGGCGTTGCGTTCATCAGGGCACCAAATGCGGATCGGCAGTGTGCCGCAGGCCGCCACCACTACTGTTGATCCAGATCAATGTCAGCGCACTGCGGCGCACCTAGGCTGACACGCTTGCAGGAAGCATGCCCTGCGGATGCTGCGCCAACCACGGCGAAGTATACGCGCCGCCCTCTTCTTCGACCCGAACCCGCATGAACACACCGTCTTCCAGCCGCCAGCGGCTGATCCAGCATTGGGGCGCAGTCCTGTGGCCCAGCTTCATCGCCGCCGGCCTGGCCTGCGTGGTGTTCTTTGCGTTCGTCGATCCACTGCGGCTGCAGGCGATCAGCTTCCCGGGTACGGCCATCAGCCGTGAGCTGGGCTACACCGCAGGGTTCTTCATGTTCTGGGCCGTCACCGCACTTTCCAGCGCGGTGACCGGCTACCTGCTGCGGCCGATGCCGAACGACGAGGACGAGGAGCTGCCGCTGGGATGAGCATCATCGCTTCGCCGCCACCGCGCCCGTGGCATTGGCGCCGCCCCCTGGGCCTTGCGCTGCTGGTCCTGTTCCATGCGCTGCCGTGGCTGCAGTGGGATGGCCGGCAGGCCCTGCTGCTGGACCTCGACGCACGCCGCTTCGACCTGTTCGCGTGGACCCTGTGGCCGGATGACGTCGGCGTGCTGCTGGGCCTGCTGGCGGTGATGGCGGTGGGCCTGGCCCTGCTCACCCATCTGGCCGGTCGCGTGTGGTGCGGACATGCCTGCCCGCAGACGCTGTGGACACGGGCCTTCGACGGGATCGCGCAGGCACTGTCCCGCGCCCTGCCTGCGCAGCTGGCGCGACCGGCCACCCAGCTGGCCTGGCTGCTGCTGTCGCTTTGGACCGGGATCACCTTCGTGGGATTCTTCAGTCCGATCCGCGAACTGGTCGCCGGCGCATTCGATGGCGGCTGGAGCGGCTGGGAGACCTTCTGGGTGCTGTTCTATGCCGCCGCCACCTGGGGCAACGCCGGGTTCCTGCGCGAACAGGTGTGCCGATCGCTCTGTCCATTCGCGCGCATGCAACCGTTGCTGACCGACCCGCACACCCCGCGCATGCTGTATGACCCGCGCCGTGGTGAACCGCGCGGTGCGCGCCCGCCGGCATTGGGGGGCGTGCTCGGCCGCGGTCGTGGGCTGCTCGACCCGACCACCGCGCATGACTACGTTTTCCGTGCCGCACATCCACTGCTGGCCGGACCGATGCCGACCTTCAGTGCAGATCGCCTGGGCGACTGCATCGATTGCATGGCCTGCGTAAGCGCCTGCCCGATGCAGCTGGACATCCGCCATGGCCCACAGGCCGACTGCCTGGCCTGTGGCGCCTGTCTGCAAGCGTGCACCCGGCAACAGCAGCAGGCGGGCTTCGGGCCCGGCCTGATCAGCTATTGCAGCCCGCAGGTGATGGCCGGCCAGCCACGTCGGTGGTGGCGCCCCCGCACCACCGCCTTGGCATCGATGCTGCTGGCCCTGCTGGCCTGTGGCGCCTGGCGCCTGCTCTGAGTCAGCCCGGGTCGCCCGGGCGCGGCGGTACCAGCTGGGCACGACGGACGATGCCCAGTTGCTCGATGATCAGCGCCATTTCGTTGGTGACATCGGTCCGCCCGGTCCCCTGCGGAACCAGACGGTCAAGCACCTGCTGGTAGGTATCCCAGAACGCCGGACCGCATCCGTGTTTGTGATAACTGGCTTCCAGTTCGCGGCGTACCCGTTCAGCCAAGCCATGCATGCCGTATTCCATACGACCTCCGTTGGACTTGTTCTGCATCGTTGACGGTCGACCGATTCACTTGCGAGCTACTGAAAGACTCCCGGCCTTCACAACCGGTTGATGCCAATTAGTCATAGATTTCACGACACGTCAATTACAAGACGCGACTTTCGCGATTGAAATTATTAATCGTTCATGAAGGACGGTCACGAAGGAGATCGGGAATCTCCGTGCCGATGTCGACACCGCCCGCCAGCGAAGCCGGGTACCCATCACAGATCAGGCCGTCGCTGCGAGCGTGGCGATCGATTCTGCCTATCTTGCTAAGCATGCTTAGCACATTGATCTTAGCGGTCTGTCTGCGACAGGCCTAGACGCATCTCATGCCGTTTCATCGCTTGGCCCCTGATCCATCGGGAACAACGCAGGGTAACGCTGTTGCAGGATGTAGCGCCTCAGCGGCGGGATGGGAAAGCCTCTGGGCCATTGCGAGACAGCGGATCTGCTGATTCCAAAGAGCTTGGCGAGCTCTGCGTCGGTGGAAAAGCCCAGCCGCATGCGGACCTGCCGCTTGCTCCAGAATTCGTCCATTTTCGATCCCTTTCATCATCAAACTTATTCTTGCGCCAAGGCCTCTTTCGATTCCACGCGTTAAGCTGGCTTGCATAGATGAATACTCTTGGACAACGACTCGCGGTCGCCATGAAGGACGCCGGGCATGCACGCCCGGCCGACCTGGCGCGTGCCGCCGAAACGACGACGGCAACGGTCAGCAACTGGCTCAACGACCACGTCAAGGCCAACCACGTGAAAGCCGAACAGCTGTTCCGCATCGCCGATGCGGTGAAGCTGGACCCGCGCGAGCTGCTGTTCGGCCCGTTGGGACGGGGCGTCGGCGAACGCGGCACGGCCTACATGCACATGCCCAGCGAAGCCCATCTGGATGTCTGGCAAGCGGCCTATGAGCTGGTCGCCCACATCCTTGCCGAGCGAGGCCTGGAAGTCGGCTACCGCCGCGAGGCCACGCTGGGGCTGATGGCCCATGACCTGCTGATGGAGGGCGTCAGCCGCGGCAAGGTCGCACGCGTGGTGATGACGGCCCTGCCCTGACCCATCGCGGGCTGGTAGCATGGCCGTCGATGGGGATGGGGCTCCCCCGATAACCGCCTGAGATGGCTGATGGCTCCTGCTGCGACGAACCCGGCGTTCGTCGATGGCAGGTATTGCCCGCCATTGCGTACGCCGTCGAACCTGCGAACACGCACGCGAGGCAAGCAATGCAGACGTTGAACAACTATGTGCTGGTATTCCTGGGCGGCGGTGTCGGCGCCTGCCTGCGCCACGCCTGCAACCTGATCGGCACCCGCGTCGCCGTCGGCAGTTCCTGGCCGTGGTCGACGTTCCTGGTCAACATCAGCGGTGCCTTGCTGATGGGCGTGGTGGTGGAGGCATTTGCCCTGCGCAATGGCGCGTCACCGCAACTGCGCCTGCTGCTGGCCACCGGCATTCTTGGCGGCTATACCACCTTCTCCACCTTCTCGCTGGAAACCGGCCTGCTGCTGCAGCGGGGCCAGCATGGGCTGGCCGCACTCTACGCGGGGGGCTCGGTCGCCCTTGGCCTGGCCGGGCTGTTCGCCGGCATGAAGCTGACCCGGCTCGCGCTGGGGTGACACTCAGCTCGCGGCAACGCGCGCCTGCCCGCGCCACTGCCGTGGCGATTGCCCGGTGTGCGCCTTGAACGCGCGCGACAACGCCGCCTCGCTGCCATAGCCGACCTCGTCGGCGATCCGTTTCAACGGTCGCCCCTGGCGCAGCGCCTGCTGCGCCAGGCCTACCCGCCACCCCTGCAGGTAATGCCCGGGGGTGGTTCCCATGGCCTCGCGGAAACTGGCGGCGAACACGCTGCGCGACATGCCAGCAACGTCGGCCAGATCTTCCAGTGTCCACGCCTGCGCCGGTGCCTCATGCATCGCCACCAGCGCCAACCGCAGCCGCGGATGGCCAAGCCCGGCGAACAGGCCGCCGCGCATCTCGCCGCCCTCCATCAACTGCCGCAGCACCTGGATCATCACCACCTCGAACAGGCGGTTGACCATCACCGTGCGACCGCAGCGCTGCTCGAATGCCTCTTCGAACAGCAGCTCCAGCGCGGCATGGCCACCGTACAGCTCGGTCAACGGCAGGCAGATGAAGTCGGGCAGCGCCGCACTGATCGGGTTGAGCCTGCCGCCCTCGAAGTGGAGGTTGGCGCAGGCCATGTCGGCGCCGAGCTGGGGATCGGTGTGGAAGCGATGCGGCAGCGGGCGCGGATACAGCAGCAGGCTGGGAACGTCGACCTGCATCGTCTGCGCCCCATGACTGACCTGCAACGGACCGCGCCGCACCAGATGCAACTGGCCGGCCTCGCCCTCTCCTTCAAGGCTGTTGATGCCACACAGCGCGCCGGCATGGAACACCGAGGCGGTGACCGCGAAGCGTTCGAGCAGGATGGCGAGACGATCGGCCATGGCGGGACTCCAGGTCAAACGAAGGGAGGCAGATACGCCAGATCGTATCGGATTCAAGACCTACCGGCACGGCGGCCCAAGCCGGAACAAGGGCTCATCCTCCGGGATGGTGGATCACGTCGAATCCTTCTTCCTCGGCAGGAGCAACGAAATGGCGGGTAATCCGCTCGAACTCGGCCTCCGTGGCCTGGAATGGATGCGCGCCAGCAGCATTGCGCGCGTGCAGCCTCGCCTTGCAGACCTCATCAGGGACGTCCAGGAAGTGCAGCCGATGCGCCGCGCCGGCGCGAACGAATATCTGCCGTGCCCATGCGCGGCTGGCGGGGGTATTGGAGGGAAAGTCGAGCACTACCGACACCCCCGCCTGCAGCAGGCAGCAGACGTGGTCGGCAAGAATGCCGCGCAACGCCGCCGCGTTCCGCAGGTAGTCGGCCACGGACGTGATCTGGCCGGGATAGAGTGCCGCCAGCCAGGTGTCTTCGCAGATCAGTGCAGTCCGCGGCTGCATCGACAACTGCCGGGACAGCGTGGATTTGCCTGCTCCGATCTTGCCGCATACCAGGTGCAGGGTGGCCGGGCAATCGTGTGTACTGGTGGGAAGTAGCTGCATGTGCCATCTCCGAGGGCGAAGGAACGTCGATCGCCCGGGAACGGTGGCAGCCCGCCCTCCCGGGCGGGTTGCATGGCTGGAACAGCCGCGCGCTAACCCGCCTTCCCGTGGGGAATTCGGATAATCGCCGGAATGCGCTGGGTCACCATTCCCCGAGACTAGCGTCAGATCAGGCGCCTGGGCAAGCCACTGATGCGGTGCAGCGCGCCCCTTGCACTATCCAGCCCTATCCTCGCCACACGCCCTGCAAGGAAGGTCACGATGCGTCCACGTTTTCGACTCGCCCTGGCCGTGGCCCTGCTGCTGCCACACACCCCGCTGTCCGCCGCACCCACAGCCCCACCGCACACCTCCAGCGGCGAGCTGCAGGGTGCACGCTGGCGCCTGGATGTGTCCGCCGGCTGGAACGGTGAACTGGTGATGCTGGCGCATGGCTACGAGCCGGTTGGCGCGCCGCGGCAATCGCCGATGCCAGCCAACGACAGCACCGCCGGCCTGCTTGCAGCCGGCTACGCCGTTGCGCAGAGCGCCTATGCCAGCCAGGGCTGGGCCGTGGCCGATGCAATCGACGACATGGAGCGCCTGCGCGTGCACGCCCTGTCCGAATTGAAGGACGTGCGTCGCACCTGGATACTCGGTTTCTCGATGGGCGGTGCGGTGGCCATCGCCACTCTCGAACGCCTGCCGCAGCGCTACAGCGGTGGCGTATCGCTGTGCGGCGCCAACCTGCCCGGCGAACAATTGGCCAGCGACCTGCTGACTACACTGGTGGCGTTCGATTATTTCTTCCCCGAGGCCGAAGGGCTGCCCCGCCAGGGCCTGGCATCGGCGGACGCTGCAGCACTGCCACAGATGGCGCTTTATCAAGGCATCGCTGCCGCGCTACAGACCCGGCCCGCCGTGGCCGCGCAACTGGCGACACGGCTGCAGGTAAGTGTGGAGGCATTGCCGGGCACGATCAGCCTGCACGCGATGATCCTGCACGAACTGGCCACGCGCGCCGGCGGCATGCCGGTCGGCAACCTGACGACGGTCTATCGTGGATTCGGTGACGACAAGGCGTTCAACGCGGGCGTGCAGCGGCTGGCACCTGCTGCGCCGGCACAGCGATATGTGCGCGAAAAGCTGGCGTTGACCGGCACAGTCAAGCGACCGCTGGTGATCCAGTTCAACAACGATGACCCGAGCATCGTGCCGCGCATGCAGACGGTGTACCCGCACCTGGCCAAACGCGCAGGCGCAACACCATTACCGCGGGTGCTGCCGCCGGTTGGCGAAGGCCATTGTGGCTTTACCGATTCACAGGTAGTCGAGGCGCTCAAGGCAGCAGCGGTTGCCCGCTGAATGCCCAACCGGATCAGTGCCCCAGCGTACCCATGGTGAAGGTATAGCCGGAGCGCATGAGGAAGTCGCGCATGCGCAGCTCGGCGCGGCGGGGCGACGGAAGATCCGGCGGGCCATACAGCGCATAGACCACGCCTGCGCCCTCGATGCGTTCGCGGCGCACGTCACAATGACGGTTCTCCGAGGCGAGGACCCAGCCGTCCTTAAGTTGATCGGGGCCGATGGACTGCCCGTTCTTCAGCCGGAATGTAAGCCAGCGCACATCTGCGGTGGATCTGCTCATTGCCCGCCAGCTGCATCATGCATGCAGCCCCTCATGTCCTTGCCTGCCATTGCTGCTCCCGAAGACCAGAACTCGACCATACCCCGTCGCCATGTCGTGGCCGGCTGAGACTGACAGGGGCGCGTGGCGGGTCTCAGGCGCCCACGTCGAACAACCTGCGGAACGCTGCCTGCCCGGCTGGCGTGACCCGCAGTTCGCGCCGCCCCTCGAGGCGGTGCAGCCAGTGGTTCAGCAGGAAACTCTGCAGCATGGCTTCGCCGACCATGCCGGCCATGTGCGGACGACGCTCGGTACAGTCCAGGCAGCCGCGGCAGTAGCGCTCGGGCCTCACCCGCGGTGATCGCTCGATCAGCTCTGCCAGCGGCTCGCCCACGGCGCGCAGGACGTCGGCGCCATGAGCCGTCAGCTGCCAGTGGTCTGCTGATGCGGTGATCGCCCCGGTGCCCAGCAGATGGTCGGAGATGGCGACGGCGTATTCACCAGCCAGGTGCTGATAGCAGGTACGCGCCCGGCGGAAGCCGCCATCGACCCTTACGGCTCGCGGAGAGCGCTGTGGCAGTTGATCGCTGAAACGCAGGATGCCTTCCAGCATGTCGGCGACTTCGGTCGAAGCCAGACGGTGATAACGGTGACGCCCCTGCACCGCCACGACCAGGATGCCGCCGTCGAGCAACCGCCGTAGATGACTGCTTGCCGTCTGTGGCGAGATGCCGGCCACGCCAGCCAGCTCGGATGCCGTGTGCGCGCGGCCATCCATCAACGTCAACAGCATGGCCGCGCGTGCGTGGTCACCGACCAAGGTGCCGACATTGATGAAAGAGCGGGAGGTCTGGACCATGGCCACAGTGTGGCATGCCGCCTGCCACTCATTGTTCGACCTGGATCGAAGCGTCCGCGCCGTTGCACAGGGCACAGTGATCGCCCGCAACCCACGAGTTCAAGCATGCCACCGGAAGACATCCAACGCCGCTGTATCACTCCCTCCGTGCTCTATCCGGGAACGCCGGTGGTGCTGATGACCACGCTGAATGAAGACGGCAGCGCGAACATCAGCCCGCTTTCGTCATTCTGGGCGTTGGGCGACCGCGTGGTGCTCGGCATCGGCGAACAGGGCCAGGGTTGCAGCAATCTTCTGGCACGCGGCGAATGCGTGCTGAACTTCGCAGATGCCACGCAGGCGACGCAGGTTGAAGCCATCGCCCGCGCCACTGCGCGCACCCCTGTGCCGGATTCGAAGCGTGATATGGGTTATGTGCATGTGCGTGACAAATTCGCACTGGGCGGCTTCAGCCGCGTCGACTCGCTGCTGGTGGCACCGCCGGCGATCGCCGAATGCCCGCTGCAGGTGGAGGTGGTACTGCTTGCCTCGCATCGACCCAGCGGAACGCAGGATCAGGGCTTCATGATCGTCGAGGGACGGATCTGCCGGGTGCATGCACACGAGGCGATCACCATTGCAGGTACCCAGCACATCGACGTGCAGCGCTGGGCACCGCTGATCTACCTGTTCCGCCACTATGTGGGCACGACGACGCCGGTGTCGCGCAATTTCCGTGCTGACGACCCGGCGCCAGCGGCGGCTTGAATGTCTGGCCGCAGACTGCCAGCGCTTGCTGCAGGAAGCGCTTGGCTCAACCGCGGAATCGACGCAGCTCCAGCGCCGCGAGGGTGTACCAGCCGAACGCCGGCAGCAGCGCAAGGCGCTGGGTGAGGCCGCGATAGGGCTCCGGATCGAAGCCGGACATCATCAGCCACAGATAGGCCATGCCCAGCAGCGAACTGACGCGCGCAAACCATGCCATCCGCGTGGACGCCTGCGGGCCCAGCTCTGCCAGGAACAGCAGCGGGGTGAGGATCGAGAAGATGCCGATGGCATAGAGGCCATGCATGGGGCTGCCGATGGTGAAGACGCCATTGCTGACCATGGACACCCCGAACAGGGTGGAGGTGAGCGCAGTGAGCGCGAAACGTCGACTCTGCGCCAGCAACGCGAGGCTGAAGAGGAGGATGGCCGAGCCACTGACCATCGGGCCGACCTGTACCGCCTTGGCTTGCAGCCCCGGCAGCAGGCCAAGCTCGCTGAGGTGCTGCGAGAGCGAGTGGTAGCCGGGCACGGTGAAAGCAAAAGCGATCAACGCCAGCATGGCGCCGAAGGGTACATACACGGCCTGCTGGATCGCCAGGTTTCGCACTGCGGCCACCACTGCTGAAGAGAAGTGCGGCGACGTTAGCAGCCGCCCCCGCCGGGTCGCATGTGCATTTTGGTACAGCCTGCGGGTGCCAGGTTCCGCGCAAAGAAAAAGCCCTGATCGAAATCAGGGCTTTTCAATTGGAGGCCTCAAGCGGAATCGAACCGCTGTAAACGGATTTGCAATCCGGTGCATAGCCACTCTGCCATGAGGCCAACGTACTGCGATCAGGAACGACGCCCCTGACATGACAAAACCCCGCGATGGGGCCTGTCGGAACATGGAGCGGGAAACGAGACTCGAACTCGCGACCTCAACCTTGGCAAGGTTGCGCTCTACCAACTGAGCTATTCCCGCATAAGCCGTCATGGTACCGGAAGCCCGGGACACACACCAGCCATTTCACAACAGTTTTCACTTTTCTGACTGCGCGCAAAGCCTTGTGGCTCAACGTGCCCCGCCTTGCCGTGGCGGGAGAAAAACAAGGCCCCAACCGGGGCCCTGTGCAATCTGGAGCGGGAAACGAGACTCGAACTCGCGACCTCAACCTTGGCAAGGTTGCGCTCTACCAACTGAGCTATTCCCGCAGATTCTCCGACCTGCGTCGAAGGAGCGCTATTGTGTCGAAATTCCTTCACGCCGTCAACAGCCCGCCTACCCGATGAACCCGCCCACGAGACCTCGCTACGCTCGCCTGTTCTGGATCCTTGTCGCCCTCACCTGGTTGGCGGTGATCGCCGCATTGGTCAATGCCGGCTTCACGCCGGACTACTGGATGTTGCGGCACTTCGAAGGCGGAACCCTGCCCTACCCGACCAGCAGCGTTGTCGTGTTCGCGCTGTTGAGTACGGTCGAGCTGGTGATCGCTGCGCTGATCGTGCGCCCCTGGAAGTTCGGTCGCTTGTGGTTGCGACTGTTGATCGCCTGCGTGTTGCTGCTGGCGTGGACCTTCCCTTGGCTGGCATCGATGATGCACCAGCCACCGGTACAGGGAATGCACCTGCTGTGGCTGCTGCTTCTGGACGTGGGATTGTTGCTGGCGCTGTGCGTGGTGTCGCTGGTCAGCGCGTGGCGAGCGTACGGGAGGCCAACAGCCAGCAAGCATGGAGGTTCGCGCTGAGTTGATGAGCGAGACGCTCCGATCAAGAAGGCGAACCGGTCATGGCAGTTTTTTCAGAATAGTTGCATGGCCCTATGGCGAATGAATAACGGACAGTATGCGACCCGAGCATCTGGCGTCGGCCATGTTCCTGTTGACCATGCCGCGCCCTGATCTCTTTCCGATCCAGGACCGTCCATGCAGCAGTCGAACAACCACGTCGCATCGATCTTACTCAACTGCGCGGAGATCGAAGCGCTTGATGAGGTACTGCCGACCACTCTCCGGAGCCTGCTGATCCGGCGTGGGCGATCCATCTTCAGAAATGGACGAATCCAGCTATGCCATCCCCAGGATCTCGCGATGGTGATGGACCAGATCCTCGCGCATAACGTTGATCTTGCTCCTTCCGACACGCATGCTTATGCGTACTCCGCGTTCGGTACCATCTACTTCGTCCATGGGCTGCACGGCGCAGGTCAGATCGACCTCTTGAACGGTACGATCCTTTGCAAACAGTTGACTGAGGGGCCATCCTCATCATGCGATACCGGACAAGGCGCGACCTCTCCGTTCCGACTCCCCGACGACATGCTGGACCTCATCAGCCATGACGGCCAGCCATTGTTCGACGCTGCCACTCTGAAGCATGGGCCCTTGGGCGTCGGGCAGTGCTTTGGATTCTTTCCTGCACTGGGACTGGGCGGCATTGCGCACCTTGACTCTCTGCAGGCGGTGAACGCGCCGGTTCATTTTTCAATACTTGCCCAACTCGCCGACTTCCAACTCGTCCGCGAAGACCCGAATGGGGAACTCTCCCCGGTAACACGACGATCATCGGTACCGACTCCGCATCAGATCGCCACGCGACTTTCTCCGGAATGCCCATTCCAGATTGTTCGCTACGCGGACATTGCTGATGAAATACCTGAGGACTCGAATTACCGCTGCGGGCGGCAACCTGCCGAGAAGCAGGATGAAGTGGTCCTCTTCGCCGATGGCGACCTGATACTCGACACGTTGGACCTGGACGACCCGCTGGCTCCATGGCGGAATGAAAACATTGGCGAGCATGTATGGTTCATCTTCGTTCGCGGCAACATGACGATAGCCCGACACGTTCATAGCCTGGAGACCGACGGCGCATGTGGACTGATTGTGTCGGGTGACCTGACGACCACCAATGCCATCGTCGGCGGACAGGAAATCCGAGTCGGCAGAAATCTCCGTGTCCATGAATTGTTCTGGGGCGACTACAACCACGGACGCCTGCATGTTGTAGGAAGTACCGAGGCCGCGCTATTCATCCAAACCGACTATTCCGTGGAGCTTGATGGCCCGATTCAGTTCCTGCGCAGGATCGACGATGTCGAAGCCATGGATGGCGATGAACTGGCGCAGCTCATCGAGGCGGACTGTCTGTTCAGAGAGGACCCTCATCCAGACAGTCGTTGGTCGCTGAGTGCGGAAGCGATACTCGAAAGGCTGGAATCAGGGAAAGGCGTCATCCGGAGGGAGGGCCTGTCAGTGGCAGATCCCCTGCTGTGCACACTCAACTTGTTTGGTGATGCCAATGTCAGCCCAGAGAACTTCCTGAGAGTGTGTGGCGAAGACATGCTGCCGATGGACACTCGTGACTATCAGTTCATTCGCAGCGGCATTTCACTTTACGTGCAGGCGGACACCGGGCATCCGGAAGCTGCTGCCTACATCGTGCAGATGGAGGATCTGTCACAGAGAATTGGCGCCCGCTTCGTAATGGAGCGCGTTGAGACCGACGTCGGAGTGATTGATCGCCTCATGGGCCGCCGACCTCGGGAGACCTGGGGCCTCTGGAAATACGTCTGCAACGATACGAGTCAGAACAAGGCGGAATGGAGGCAAGTCGAAGCGAATGAAATCCAACCACCCCATGTTGCGCTGATCCTCGAGGGCTGGCGATTCCTCCAGGAAGGAACGTCCAGTCGCCATTGGACACCGCAGATCATTTCGCCGGAGGAAATCCGCAATCTACTCGCGTTGGCTATCTGCCAACCCTACGATGACTACGACGATGAGGATCGGTGCGGGTTCTGGGTCGGCCGCTGTCATGCTGCGTTTCGCCAGCAGAAGACTGCTCCAGTCATTGAAGAGCCGATACTTCGCCTGTCCCAGGAAATGCATCAGCCCAACGGGTCCCGCGTTATCGAAAGCTATTACTACGACATTGAGACGTGCATGGACGGCAAGGAACGCGTCCGTATCCGCCACAAGGCCGACCAGGACGCGGATGAGGCGCCGGCCCAGATCGATCCTGTTGGCGGGCCTGGCTTGGCCGCCGCTTTGCGACTGTTCAAGCTAGGCGCTCGGGAAATGCGTCGCACCAACGCTACCCTGCTCGACGGTGAAGCGCCCTGCTTTGCGGATGAAGATGCCTTCGCGATGGACTATTGGACGCAACAGGGTTACCTGACCAGATAGATGAAGCCCTCTCTCCGCCAGCCCGCCCCGTACCGAACCTTCTGGCTGCTCGCATTTCTTGTGTGGCTGCTGCTCTTCTGCGCGCTCATCCACGCCGGTTTCCAGCCAGACCACTGGCGGCTGCGTCACATCGAGTCCGGCACTCTGCCCTACCCCACAGCGTCAGTCATCACGTTCGCTCTGATCGTCCTTGTGGAGATCGCAGTGTTTGGGCTGATCGCAAAGCCATGGCGGTTCCACCGCCTGTGGCTGCGGATGCTGATCGGCGTCTTTCCGTGGTTGGGATGGACCGCTCTGTGGGGCATGGCCGCCATGCATCAATCCCCCGTGCGCGACGTGCACCTCAACTGGCTGCTGGCCGTTGCCGCCATTCACCTGCTGGCGCTGCTCGTGATTGTCCCGGCCTCGGTCTGGCCGCGCCTGCGAAGCTGGCTCAGCGGCTGACCCAGCAGCCCTACTTCCGGAACTCCACCCGCACGTGCTGGCCGACGCGCGCCTTTGCCGCACTCTCGAACTCCAGCACGCACTCCACCACCTTGGCCACGCCACGCCCTGCATCCTCCGGCAACCGCGCCGGCGCGAACACCGGGCTGATGCGGACCACGCGTGCCACCGGCAGCGGCTTGCCCTCGGTGCCATCGCTATCGATCACCACCGTCGCGCGCATGCCCACCTGCACTGCATCGGCATAGGCCGCGCTCAGTTCGGCGCGCACCTGCAGCGGCCGCGCCGGCAGCAATGACATCGCCGGCTTGCCGGCCTGCACGAATGCACCGACGCCCGGCACCTGGCCGATCACGGTGCCGGCATCCGGCGCAGTCAACGACATCTGCCGCAGCTTGAGCCTGGCGTGCTCCAGCTTGTGCTGGGCCATCTCGACCTGCGCGCCCGCCACATCGACATCAGCGCGAACGCCAGCCAGCTGCTGCTTTGCCGCGTCGGCCTGCTGGTTGGAAGACACGCCCTCGCTGGCGCCAGTGGCCAAGCGGGTGGCGTTGCGCTCCAACTCGCGCAGTTGCGCCTGGGTGCCCTTCAGCCGGTCGGTAGCCAGCGCGAGATCGGCGTTGGCCATCCCCACTTCCTGTTCAAGCAGCGCGCCGTCCAAGGTGAGCAGGACATCACCCTTGCGGACCGCCGCCCCTTCCTTCACCGGCGCGGTGCTGACCGAACCATCCATCGCTGGAACCAGTGTAATCAGCCCGCCTTCCACATCGATGATGCCGCGGGCTACGGCTACCTTGTCCGCCGTAGCGGGCGTGGTCGCCGCCGGCCGCACGGGCGCAGGTGCGTCCCTGCTGCAGGCGCCCAGCAGCAATGCCGCGCCCAAGGAGATGCTGAGGGAAAACAACGGCGGCAATCTGGTCATCGGCTGGGCTCTGCGGTTTCGTTCTGGCGGCGGTCATCGCGGACCGTGCCGTCTTCCATGGCGATCACCCGATCCGCATGGCGGATCAGGCGTGGGTCGTGGCTTACGCACAGCACCGTGGCCTGATGTGCGCGTGCATAACGGTGCAGGATGTCGATCACGCGCTGGCCGTTCTCGGCATCCAATGCGCTGGTGGGCTCATCGGCGAAGATCAGCGTGGGTGACTTGGCGAACGCACGGGCAACCGCTACGCGCTGCTTCTCACCGCCGGACAACTGCGCCGGGCGCATGTGGCTGCGGTGCGAGAGGCCGACCTCGTCCAGCGCCTGCCGTGCCAAAGGCTCGCTGTCACGGTTGCGCATGCCGCGATAGCCCAAGGGCAGCTGCACCTGCTCCAACG
Source organism: Stenotrophomonas sp. 82F1 (assembly GCF_056861525.1). Taxonomy (NCBI): domain Bacteria; kingdom Pseudomonadati; phylum Pseudomonadota; class Gammaproteobacteria; order Lysobacterales; family Lysobacteraceae; genus Stenotrophomonas; species Stenotrophomonas sp. 82F1. The sequence continues at coordinate 418,872 of NZ_JBSPUD010000001.1, read as the reverse complement.
CGGTCAGCGCCGGAAACAGATTGAAGCCCTGGAACACGAAACCAACATGATGCAGGCGGAAGCGCTCCACCTCACTGCGGGTCATATGGCTGACGTCCTGGCCCAGCGCATGCACGCGACCGCCGTCGGGCGTTGAGAGCCCGGACATCAGCGACAGCAGCGTGCTCTTGCCGCAGCCTGAGGGACCCGACACCAGGGTCAGTTCGCCGGGATAGATGTCCAGCGACAGGCCGCGCAGCACGGGAACGTGCACATCGCCGGACACGAAGCCCTTTTCCAGTGCGTCGGCACGCAGCGTCGGGGAAGTGATGGAGGTGTTCGTCATCGGTCGCCCTTCAACGCAACAGCAACGATGGATCGGAGCGGACGACGCTGCGCACCGCCATGATGCTCGACAGCATGGCCATCACCGCGACCAGCGCCACGCAGCCGAGAACCACCATCGGCGTGAGCTGTACCGGCACGCGCTGGGTCTGCGCCGCCAACAGCACCACCGTGCTGAAGGCGGCGGCCAGCAGCATGCCGACGCCGCCGATCAGCACGGCCTGTTCGAACACCACACGGGCCAGCGCATAACGGCCTGCTCCGAGCGCGTTGAGCGTGGCGTACTCACGTACCGAACCGGCCACCACCGCCGCGAACGACTGGTTGGTGATCACCGCGCCGACGAAGCAGACGATGACGGCCATGAACAGCACCGCGATACCGGCACCGGTGTCGAACAGCCAGTACTGCTGCGAGCGGCTGGCAAACTCCGGTGCTGTCCAGAATTCGACGGGTGTGGCGCGGCCTGTCGAAGCGCTGAGGCGATCGCGAACGCGACCGGCCAGCTCCGGTGATCGCGTGCCCGCCACGAAATAGGTGCTGCCTTCATGCGGGTCGGTTCCGGCGATGGCACGCGCGGTGTCCAGTGACGCCAGCACGTTGACGCCGCCAAGACCACGTAGGCCGGGTTGTGCGGCGACCACACGCACGGCCTTGCCGTTGATCCAGGCCTGGTTGCTGCGCAGATCAACGCCCAGGGTGTCCAGGTCAGCGCTGTCGACGATCACCGCACCGGGTTCGCGCAACTGTGCACGCAGCCCAGGCGGCAGGATGCGCGAGAACATCATCGCGTCGTTCGCCGTGGAGATGCCGGACAGATACACCGACACGTTGCCGGTACCCTGCGCGCTGGAGCGCCACTCGCCATCGACCCATTCGTAGGGCTCGACGCGGGTGACATCCGGGTCCATGCGCAGCCGGCTCTCGACATCCGCGCTGATCGCATGGCCGTAGTTCACGCTCTGCGTGCCGGCAAAACCAGCCCAGACATCGGCGGTCGATGCCTTCACGTAGATCGCAGCGGTGCCGAAGATGCCCAGCACCAGTGCCGCCTGCACGATCAGCAGGACACCGGCGAAACACATGGCCAGCACCACCGGCAGGAACCGGCGCCACTCGTAAACCAGCGTTTTGCGGGCAAGCGCGATCATTGCGCGTCGCCTTCTGGCTCGACCGGCAAAGGTGCGCCGCCCACGGCGCGGTACAGCGACGCGAAGGCGAGCACGCGCGCACCCTGCGCGCCGATCAGATCGGCCTGCGCGGACAATGCCGCACGCTGGCTTTCAAGCCCGTCGAACTCACTGGAGAGGCCAAGCTGCACCTGCCGGGCCTGTCGCGCGACCTGCTGCCGGGCAGTTTCGTCGGCCACCTGCAGCGACTGGATGCTGCTGTCCTGGCGGCCCAGGCTGCCCAATGCGCCTTCCACTTCAGCCACGCCTTGCAGTACGGCCTTGCGATAGCCCAGCAATGCCGCATCCAGCTGCTTGTCGTCGGACTGGTAGCGCGCGCGGCGCTGGCCCCAATCCCACAGCGGAATGTCGATGTAGGGACCGATCGACGGGCTGGAATCGGAGTTGGAGCGTGCGTTCTGGGTGAGGTTGTAGGCGTACAGGATGGAGCCGCCCAGGCTCAGTTTCGGGAACATCGCCGCGCGTGCGCTGCCCTTTTCGGCGGTGGCCTGCAGTACATCGGCCTCGGCCAGCAGGATCTGCGGGCGATGGCGTAGCAGATCGGCCGGGACCTGCTGCAGGGTGAAGGCGCTCAACTGCGGCGGCGTGCGGTAGGCATTCCAGGCCGGATCCGGCCCATCGCGCCCCAGCAGCAGCGCCAGCGCGCGCGCGGCGTTGCCTGCATTTTCATCCGCCTGTGCAATGGCAGCGCGTGTGGCCGCCTGCCGCGCACGCAGGCGATCCAGTTCGCCAGGCTCGTCCAGATGCAGGCGCTGCCGCACCAGCCCCAGTTGCTCGCCGCGTGCGTCAACGGCCTGTTGCTTGCGCAACAGATCCGACTGCGCCTGCGCGACGGAAAGATCCAGATAGCTGCGCACCACATCAGCGATGACCGCCACCTGCGCGGCATCGCGCAGTGCTTCTGCATTTCCGTTGGCCGCCTGCGCGCTCAGCCGGGCACTTTCCGCTGCGCCAAACAGGCCAAGATCCCAGATCGCTTCGACACCGGCGTGGAAGTAGGTGTCGACCGCGGCGGCGTCCTGTACCTGCTTGGCACTGGCCGTTATCTCCGGACGGAAGCGCGCATCGGCGGTGCCAGACACAAGCCGTACCGCCTGCAGCCGCAGGGTGGCCTGCTGCAGGTCCAGATTGCCGGCGATGGCCTCTTCCACCAGTGCGTTCAAGCGCGCATCGGCCAACACCTTCCACCACTGGCGCGCATCGACCGCCACGCCCTGCCCAGGGGCCGGTTGATTCCAGACCACTGGAGTGCGATCGGGCAGGTCAGGAACCGGCACCGACATGCAGCCGGCCAGCATCACGCTGGCCAGCAGCACCCCGCTACGCAACACCCTGCGCGGCACGGCGACATACCTTTGAGCGGACACTGCAGGGGAAGTGAAACGATTGGCCACCCGCCCACCTTCGTGGAGAGAGAAGCCGGGGAGGCTACGCCGCGATTGTGGAGTGGACATGGAGAATCAGTCGGAGCTGCGTTACAGCGCGTATGCGGTGCCTGCATTGCGAACCCTCGGCCTTTCCCCAGCCTTTCATGGGCGCCGCCAAACTGAACGCTGGACTGTTCGGGGGCGCTGCGGCACATTGGCCTGAACGCTCCTACCGGCAGGCAACACGCTTGAAATCCAGCTCCCGCCGCGCGCTCGGCATCTTCATGGCCGTGCTTACCGTGGGCGCGATGGTGATCTGCCTGGCCACGCCGCTGGCGTCGAACGCGGCCATGCTGCTGATGGACCGCAGCAACTTCATTCCCGCGCAGTCGTCGATTTTTTCCTTCGAGCCGTACGTGATCAGTGACGGCTCGTCGAACTACTGGCTGTATGGCCAGGACCGCACCTACTACTACCACTTCACCTACCAGGCCGACGCGCCCTATCTGTACATCCCGCGGAAGAACGCCTGCGCCGGCTTCGACCGTGCGGACGTGCGTACCTGGTGCAGCGCTAGCCGGGGCGTTCCGCGCTAGCAGGCTGCACCTGCAGCGCGGCGCGCAAACGAAAAACGCCCCCTTGCGGGAGCGTTCTTCTTGAATCTGGAGCGGGAAACGAGACTCGAACTCGCGACCTCAACCTTGGCAAGGTTGCGCTCTACCAACTGAGCTATTCCCGCAGATTCCGTTCGACCTGCGTCGAAGGAGCGCTATTGTGTCGATATTGCTGCACGGCGTCAACAGGATTCTGCAGCCCTTTTACCGGCCAGCGTTCAGCTTCCGGATCACGCCCGAACGCCCCGTCGGTGGAAGTAGATCTGTTCGGCCAGCCGGCGCACCGGGCCGGTACGTAGCAGGGCGTCGACCGGCCAGTCCCGCTGCAGGTGGTCCATGGCCCAGCGCAGCACGCGCTTGCGGTGAAAAGTGGGCGCCGCCTGCCGTGCCACCTGCTCGGCGGCGGGTCCCTTGCCACGCCGGTGCAGGCCCATGGCATCGCCGACCGCCCAGCCGTGCCGCCATGACGAGTGGATGCCGCCTGCCGACAGCGGCGAAACTACACCCGCCGCATCACCGGTAAGGATCACGCCGGGCGCGGTGATCGGGCCATCCGGCAACCCGCACGGCACCAGCCCCGCGCGGGTGCCGGCAGCCTCGGCCGCACGCGGAAGACCCACCACGTCGCGCACGTGTTCAAGGAAACCCTCGATATCCGGCGGGCGGGCATGGGCGGAATCGTGGCGCAGGGCCAGCCCCACCTGCACACCGGTGGGATTCTGCGCCGCCCAGCCGATGTAGCCGGGTGCGAAGCGGCGGCTGACAAAGCAGTGCAAGGCGTCGCCTTCCGGCAGCTGCACGCCGGCAAACTCGCGCTCGACGCCGTACAGGTTGTCGCGCACCTGGCCCAGGCCGGTGCGCAGCGCGACGCGTGAACGCGCGCCGTCAGCGCCGACCAGATAGCCGGTGCGCCCCACCCCTTCAACCTGCCATGCGTCGCCGTCGCGGCAGGCCCCGGTGAACGACTGCTGCAGCCGCAGGTCCACGCCACTGGCACGCAGCTCGCTGGCCAGCCAGCGCATCAGGTTCGGTGTATCGGTGGTGAGGAAGTAGTAGCCCGGTGCGGCCAGCAACACATTGCGCAGGTTCGGTGCGTACAGGCGCACGCGCGCCACGCGCTGCACCAGCTGTTCGGGCATGCGCCCCAGCCAGGTCTGTTCCATCGCTTCCTTCACCACGATGCCGGTGGTATGCAGGCGCTCGCCGGGGTCGGCCTTGCGTTCGAGCACGCAGACGCGAAGGCCGTACTGGGCGGCGGCGAGTGCACAGGCAGCACCTGCAAAACTGGCGCCGACGATGATCACGTCGTAGTCGTTGGCGGTGGGAGTGTGAGGCATCGCGGCATCACCACTTGAGAAGGGAGATGCAGCTTCGCGAGTGCGCGTGGTGAGGCGATGGAGTGGCGGTGAAGTGGATATGAAGCGCGCTGGACGCAAACGAAAAACGCCCCCTTGCGGGAGCGTTCTTCTTGAATCTGGAGCGGGAAACGAGACTCGAACTCGCGACCTCAACCTTGGCAAGGTTGCGCTCTACCAACTGAGCTATTCCCGCTTGGGAGGCGAAATTTTACCTATTCTGGAAATGGCGTCAAGCGCTTTTTTCGGGGTCAGCGAGGCGCCTTGCACCGCGTATCCACTCATGGCGTGGATCTACTCCACGCCCCCACAAATCGGTAGATCCGCGCGTGGATGGACGCTTCAGTAGATCCACGCCATGCGTGGATGCGGGCGGCGATGGGGTCAGAGCCCTTTCCTGCGGAAAGGGATCCGACCCCGGTGCTCCGACCCCGGTGCTCAGTTACCCAGCTTCTTCTGCCGCGCACGCTCGCGCGCAGCGCGCTCATCATCACGCAGGCTCGGCCAGGCGGCGTGCAGGTACTGCAGGCCCGACCACAGGGTCAGCACGGCGGCAATGGCCAGGGTCCAGTCGCCGATATGGAATACCGGCGGGCCCATCCAGATGTCGTTGACCGGCACGTTGGGTGCCACTGAATACAGCAGGCACAGCAGCGCGACCATCTGCGCGGTGGTCTTGACCTTGCCGATCATCGCCACGCGTACCTTGGCACGCTGGCCGAGTTCGGCCATCCACTCGCGCAGTGCCGACACCGCGATCTCGCGGCCGACGATCACCGCCGCCCAGAACGCCATCCACGGTGTCGGATGACCCTGCACGATCAGGAACAGCGCCACCGCCACCATCAGCTTGTCCGCGACCGGGTCGAGGAAGGCGCCGAACGCCGATTCCAGGCCGTATCGACGCGCGATCCAGCCATCAAGCCAGTCGGTGATCGCGGCCAGGCCGAAGATCGCCGCCGATGCGAAGTTGGTCCAGGTGTAGGGCAGGTAGAACACCAGCACCAGCACCGGGATCATCACGATCCGCAACAGGGTCAGCCAGGTGGGCAGGGTCAACGTCATGCTGCTTTATTCTCTCTCTACTCGGCCGGATCAGGCGCGGCCAACCCGTGCAGGTTAGCGTAGATGCGCGCGGCGAGGGCGTCATTGATGCCTTCCACCTTGGCGATTTCCGCTTCTCCGGCCGCTTTCAGGCCGACCAGGCCACCGAAATGCTTCAGCAGGCTGGCGCGCCGGCGCGGCCCGATGCCGGGGATATCTTCCAGTTTGCTGGTCATCCGCGCCTTCTGCCGGCGTCCGCGATGGCCGGTGATGGCAAAGCGGTGCGCTTCATCGCGCACCTGCTGGATGAACTGCAGGGCGGGATCGGCCGCACCCGGGCGCAGTTCGCGGCCATCGGGCATCACCAGGGCTTCGTGGCCGGCACGGCGTTCCACGCCCTTGGCCACACCCACCAGCAGCACGCCTTCCACGCCCAGATCGGCCAACGCCGCCTGCGCCTGCGCCAGCTGGCCAGCGCCACCGTCGATCAGCAGCACGTCAGGCAGCACGCCCTGCTCTTCCACCGCGCGGCGGAAGCGGCGGTCGATGGCCTGGCGCATCGCCGCGTAATCATCGCCCGGCTCGATGCCACTGATGTTGAAACGGCGGTACTGCGCGCGCACCGGGCCGGCAGCATCGAACACCACGCACGAGGCCACGGTGGCTTCGCCCATGGTGTGGCTGATGTCGAAGCACTCCACCCGCTTCACCGGTTCGGCCAGCCCCAGCATCACCCGCAGCGCTTCGCTGCGCGCGTGCTGCGCGGTGCGGCTGTTGATCTCGGTTGCCAGGGTCAACTGCGCGTTGCGGCTGGCCAGTTCCAGGTAGCCGGCGCGCTCGCCACGGACGTTCCACTTCAGCTGCACCTTGCGCTCGGCCGAGGCCGACAGCGCCGAACCGATCAGATCGGCATCGGGAATTTCGCGGTCGAGCAGGATCTCGCGCGGTGGCTCGAATTCGATGTAGTACTGCGAGACAAAGGCCGCCAGCACTTCGTCCGCGCTTTCCTCGCCGTTGGTGCGGGGAAAGAACGGTCGGGTGCCCAGGTTGCGGCCGTCACGGAAGGCCAGCAGCATCACGCAGGCCTGCGAGCCCTGCATGGCCACCGCCAGCACGTCCAGGTCGGCCGCGCGGCCGTCCACGTACTGGCGGGTCTGCATGCTGCGCAACGAGGTGATCAGATCGCGCAGGCGCGCGGCCTGCTCGAATTCCAGCGCCTCGCTGGCGGCCTGCATCTGCTCTCCCAGCTCCCGGGTCAGCTCATCGCTCTTGCCCTCCAGGAACATCGCCGCGCGGCGCACCGACTCGGCGTAGTCCGCCGCTGGCACCAGCTCCACGCACGGCGCGCTGCAGCGTCCGATCTGATACTGCAGGCAGGGCCGCGAGCGGTTGCGGAACACGCTGTCTTCGCAGCTGCGCAGCTTGAACAGCTTGTGCATCAGGTTCAGCGTTTCGCGCACCGCGGTGACGCCGGGATACGGTCCGAAATAGCGCCCGGGAATGGCGCGCGGGCCACGATGCAGGGCGATGCGCGGCCAGTCCTCGCGGGTCAGCAGCACATGCGGATAGGTCTTGTCGTCGCGCAGGGACACGTTGTAGCGCGGCGACAGTGATTTGATCAGCTGGTTTTCCAGCAGCAGCGCTTCGGCTTCCGAGCGCGTCACGGTCACGTCCATGCGCACGATCTGCGAGAGCATCGACATGATGCGCGCGTTCTTCGGACTGCCATTGAAGTAACTGCCCACGCGGTTGCGCAGCGCGCGGGCCTTGCCGACGTACAACAGCGTGTCGTCGGCCGCGTACATGCGGTACACGCCCGGGGCGGTACTCAGCTGGGCCGCGAATGCCTTGCCATCGAAGGACGGGACGGGAACAACGGTCATTCGCTGATCGGCACTTCGCTGAGCACGCCGCTGTCAGGGTCCAGACGCAGTACGGTGTGCGAATCTGTTTCGGCGATCCATACGGCACCGGCACCGACGGCCAGGCCGGCCGGGCCGTGCAGGCGCCGCGGCAAGGGCTGGGTGGTCAGTTCGCCGCCGCCTAGGCGCAACGTGCGCAGGCGGCCATTGCCGGTATCGGCGATCCACAGCAACGGCGCATCCGGGCTCAGCGCGATCGCCTGCGGGAACTGCAGGCTGGCCTGCGCGCGCGGGCCATCGTCTTCGCCAAAGCGCCAGGTGCCCTGCCCGACCAGGGTCTGCACCAGATCGCCGCGCAGCTGCAGCGAACGGATCGATGAACCCAGTGCGTCGGCGACGTACAGCACCTGCTGGACCACGGCCACGGCGGTGGGCTGGGCAAACGCGGCCAGGTGGCCACTGCCGTCGCGCTCGTCGATGGCGCCACTGCCGGCACGCCACTGCAGGCTGCGCTGGCCGAGGTGATAGCTCCAGATGCGGTTGTCGCCGGCCATGGCGATGTGCAGCTGGTTTTCGGCGATGGCCAGGCCGACCGGATGATCCAGCGACACCTGTCGTGGCTGCGCCACCGGCCCTTCCTCGGGAGCGCCCGGACGACCGTTGCCGCACAGCGTGTCGACCAGGCCGGTCAGCAGGTTGATGCGGCGCACGGCGTGGTTGCCGGTGTCGGCCACGTACAGCGACTCGCGCTCCAGCGCCAGCGCCTGCGGCCGGTGGAAAGCAGCTTCGGCGAGGTTGCCGTCCATGAAGTCGGCGGTGCCCAGGCCGAACTGGCGCAGCACGCGGCCGCCGTGACTGCATTCCAGGATGCGGTGGTGGCCGCTGTCGGCGATGTACAGCCGTTCCTGGTTCACTGCCAGCCCCATGGGGAATCGCAGCGCCTGGCGCGGCTCGGGGTGCAGTTCGCTGCCGCCGCGCGAAGGAGCCGACGGCGCACCCTCGCACAGGGCATTCAGGGCCCGCTCCAGCTCGCCGGGCACGCCCTGGCCGATCAAGCGCTGCTGTTCGCGACCCTGCGCGTCCAGCAAGACCATGGTCGGCCACGCGGTGACGCCGAAGCGGCGCCAGCCATCCCAATCGGCATCGAGCAGCACCGGCATGGTCAGGCCCTGGCGGCGCAGCAGTTTCAATGCAGCCGTGGCATCACGCTCGAAATCGAAACGCGGTACCTGCAGCACCAGGGGTTGCAGCTTGCCGGGGTGGCGTGACAGCCACTGGCTGAACTCGGCCAGCCGTTGCGCGCTCCACGCTGAAGCCGCGTTGACGAACAACAGCGCGACCGGCCGGCCACGCAGTTCGGTCAGGGTGCAGGGCGCGGCATTGAGCCAGGCGGCGAACTCGGGCAGGTCCGGGACGGGCTGGATGTTCATGGCCCGATTATGCCGGAGTCGGCGTGATGCAACAGGCGTGCCACGGTACGTTCGGCAGCGGCGTCGACCAGCGACCAGACCTGTTCGAAATGATCGCTGCCACCGGTATAGGGATCGGGAATCGCGCGTTCGCCCTGCCCGCCCGACCACGGCAGGTACAGCGCCAGGCGCTCGCGCTGGTCGGCGGTGGCAAGGCGCGCGGCATCACGCAGATTGGCCTCGTCGGCGCACAGTATCCAGTCGAAGGTGTCGAAGTCCTGCGGCCGCAGCTGCCGCGCGCGCAGGCTGCCCAGGTCCACGCCATGCCCGGCCGCGCACGCAATGGCTCGCCGGTCGGGTGGCTGGCCCACATGCCAGTCACCGGTACCGGCCGAGTCGACCTGCACCCGCCCCGCCAGCGCCGAGGCATCCAGGCGGGCGCGCAGCGCGCCTTCGGCCATCGGCGAACGGCAGATGTTGCCGAGGCAGACGACCAGCAGCTTCATCGCGCGGCCATCGCCTGCAGCAGCGTTTCGGCGCGCTGCAGGTCTTCAGGGGTGTCGATGCCCGGCGGGAAAGGTTCGGGCGAGATCGCCACGGCGATCGGATAGCCCGCTTCCAGCACGCGCAGCTGCTCCAGCGATTCCACCTGTTCCAACGTGCCCGGGGGCATCGAGGCGAACTGCTGCAGGAAGCCGGCACGGTAGCCATAGATGCCGATGTGGCGCAGCCACTGGTGGCCCTCGGGCAGGATCTCGCGACTGCGGGCGAAGCCGTCGCGATGCCAGGCGATCGGCGCACGGCTGAAGTACATGGCCTCGTTGCGCACGTTGCGCACCAGCTTGACCACGTTGGGGTCAAACAGCGTGTGTGCATCCTCGACCGGCGTGGCCAGGGTCGACATCGGCGCGCTGCCTTCCACCAGTGCCGCGGCGACGGCGCGGATGCCGGCAGCCGGTGCGAACGGTTCATCGCCCTGCAGGTTGACCACCACGGTGTCCTCAGCCCAGCCAGCGATGCGCGCGCATTCTGCCAGGCGATCGGTGCCGGAGGCATGCGAAGCAGCGGTCATCGCCACCTTCACTTCCCCGAGGCCGGACAAGGCGTCGGCAATGCGCTGGTCGTCAGTCGCGACCCAGACCTCACCCGCGCCGGCCTGCAGCGCGCGGCGGGCCACATGCAGCACCATGGGCTCTCCGCCCAGCAGGCGCAGCGGCTTGCCCGGCAGCCGCGAAGCGGCATAGCGGGCCGGGATGGCAACAACGAACTCGGTCATGCGGGCGGTACTCGGCAGGCGCGATACAGCAGGAATGCGGCCGGCGGCGTGCATTTGCAAGCGCCGCACGGCCCCTCAGTTCGGTCGCAGCTTGTCCAGGCGATCGGTCAGCGCGATCCAGAATGCAGCGGGCAGTTCGGCACGCAGCGGCACGGCGTACTGCCAGTCGTTGGCGAACGCACGGCACTTCACGGCATCCTTTTCGGTCATCAGCACCGGCAACTGGCTGCCAAAGGACAGATCCTGCGGCTGGTAGGCGTGATGGTCGGCGAAGGCGTGCGGCACCACGCCGATCGCACGCGCGCGCAGCATGTCGAAGAAGCGTTGCGGATGGGCGATGCCGGCCACGGCATGCACGCGTTGGCCCGCGAAGTACGAGAGCGGACGCGCCCGTCCACCGGCCAGTGGTTGTGCACTGTCGATGTGCAGGGCCATCGGCCATTGGCCGAAGCCGCAGGCCTGGGCAGCCGTCGCTGCATCCGCCTGGCCCAGGTTGACCACACGGAAATCGCATTCGGCGGCGCGGCTGACTGGCTCGCGCAGCGGGCCGGCGGGGATCATCAGGCCATTGCCATAGCGACGCTGGGCATCGACCACCTCGATCTCGATGTCGCGCGCCAGCCGGTAGTGCTGCAGGCCGTCATCGCAGACGATCACGTCGCAGCCGGCGGCGATCAACGCCTTGCCCGCCGCCACGCGATCACTGTCCACGCGCACCGGCACGCCGGTTTTCCAGGCGATCAGCACCGGCTCGTCGCCACCGAGGGCGGTCGGCGTATCGGCTTCCACCCAACGTGCCTTGTCCGCTTGCTCCCGGCCGTAGCCGCGGCTGGCGACGCCGGGCTTCCAGCCCGCGGCGCGCAGGCGCTCGACCAGAGCGATGGTCAGCGGCGTCTTGCCGGTGCCGCCAGCGGTGATGTTGCCGACCACGATGACCGGCACCGCCAGCGCATGGCGCTTGCACCAGCCACGGCGGTACAGGCGCCGGCGCAGCGCGGTGACGCCCGCGTACAGCGGTGCCAGCAATCGCATCGGCCACGGCACCGGGCTGCCGTCATACCAGTACGGCGGGGTCTGGGTACCTTTGCCCGCCATCAGTCCTGCCTTTCGCGGAACTGCATGTTGTGCAGGTGCTGGTACAGGCCACCCATCGACAGCAGTTCCTGGTGGGTGCCTCGCTCAACGATGCGGCCATGGTCCATCACCAGCACCTGGTCGGCATGCTCGATGGTCGACAGGCGGTGCGCGATCACCAGCGTGGTGCGTTCGGGCATCAGGCGCTGCAGGGCGTCCTGCACCAGGCGCTCGGATTCGTTGTCCAGCGCCGCGGTGGCCTCGTCCAGGATCAGGATCGGCGCGTCGCGCAGGATCGCGCGGGCGATCGCCAGGCGCTGGCGCTGCCCGCCGGACAGCAGCGCGCCATTCTCCCCCACCGGCGTCTGCAGCTGCTGCGGCATGCGTGCGATGAACTCCCAGGCATTGGCCGCTTCGGCCGCCGCGCGGATCTGCTCGTCGGTTGCATCCATGCCGTAGGCGATGTTGGCCGCGATGGTGTCGTCGAACAGCATCACCTTCTGGCCGACGATGGCCACCTGCCTGCGCAGATCGGCCAACGGGTAGTCATCCAGGGCAACGCCGTCGAGCAGGATGCGGCCGCCGTTGGGTTCGTAGAAGCGCGGCACCAGCCGGATCAGGCTGGTCTTGCCGCTGCCGGAACGACCGACGATGGCGGTGACCGTACCCGGCCTGGCAACGAAGCTGATGTCGTCCAGGGCGATGCCACTGTCTTCGCGGTAACGCAGCATGACGTGCTCGAAGGCCAGTTCGCCGCGTACGCGCTGCACCGTGTGCTTGCCCTCGTCGCGCTCGACCGGCATGTCGATGATGCCGAACAGGCGCTCGGCAGCGGCCACGCCGCGCGAGATCGAGGTCTGCACGCTGGTCAGCCGGCGCAGCGACGGAATGATGGCCATCATCGAGGTCATCAGGCCCATGAACTGGCCCGCATTGAGCTTGCCGGCCAGCGCTTCGCGGGTGGACACCCATACGATCACCGCCAGCGCCAGCGCCGCCAGGAACTGGACCACGCTGGAGGCCGCCGCGCGGGTCACTTCCACCTTCATGTTCAGCGCCAGCATGCGGTTGGCCAGGCGCGAGTAGCGCGAGATCTCGTGCTGCTGGGTGCCGTGCACCTTCACTTCCTGCTGCGCGGCCAGCGACTGCTCGGCGGTCTGCGCCATGGTGCCCATGCCGTCCTGGATGCCGCGGCTGATGCGCCGGTAGCGCTTGCCCACGTAGGAGACGATCACGCCGATCAGCGGCACCACCACCAGCATCGCCAAGGTCACTTTGACGCTCATCTGCAGCATCACCGCCAGCATGGCGATGATGGTCAGGGTGTCGGCCACCACGGTCTTGAGCGCATCGGCGCTGGCCTGGGTGACCTGTTCGGTATCGAAGTTCAGGCGGCTGACCATCACCGGCGTCGCTTCGGCGTCGAAGTGCGAGGACGGCAGGTGCAGGTACTTCTGCAGCACCTGTTCGCGCAGGTCGCGGACCACGCTGCGGCCGGTCTTGGCCAGCGTGTAGTCGCTGACCCAGGTGGCCACGCTGCGCATCAGGAACAGGCCGAGGATGGTCAGCGGCAGGATCACCGCCATGCGCGGCTCAGGGTTGACGAAGCCGCGGTTGACCAGCGGCTCCATCAGCTTGGTGAAGTGATAGCCGGCCAGGGCTTCGACCACCATCGCGATGACCGCGCCGATCATGAACACCCAGTAGGTGCGGGTATAGCCCAGCAGACGTTTGTAGATCGGCCACACTGGCGCGTGATGGGAACTCATGGACGCACCTCTGGCGCTGTTGCAATGGCGATACGACGGAAGCCGAGCTGGCCCAGCGCATCCTGCGCGGTGACCACGGCCTGGTAGGGAGTGCGTGCGTCGGCACGCAGCAGCACGGTCTGTTCACGGTCGCTGCCGGCGACGGCGGCGATCGTCTGCTTGACCGATTCGACGTCGCTGCGCAGCACTTCCTGATCGTTGACGAAATAGCGGCCGTCCGCGTTGATCAACACGCTGAGCGATCGCGGCGGCTCGTTGGTCTGCTGCTGGCTGGCGGTCGGCAGCTGCACCTGCAGGGTCGAACGCGCATCGAAGGTGGTGGTGACCACGAAGAAGATGATCAGCACCAGGATGACGTCGATCAGCGGCACCAGGTCGATATGCGGTTCATCCTGGGACCGGTCGTTGCCGATACGCATCGATCAGGCCTTTGCCGTGGCGGCGGAGGACGCGCGCGCGGCGGGAGCCGGGGTCATCACCCCGGGGCGACCATCCAGCGTATCCAGCAATGCGCTGGCTTCCTGCTCCATCTCCACCACGTAGCCGTGGATGCGGCCCTTGAAGAAGCGGTGGAACATCAGCGCCGGGATCGCCACGATCATGCCGGTGGCGGTGCACACCAGCGCCTTGCCGATACCGCCGGCAAGCTGGTTCACATCCCCCACGCCGTGGTCGAGGATGCCCAGGAACATCTGGATCATGCCGACCACGGTGCCGAGCAGGCCCAGCAGCGGGCCGGCCGAGGCGATGGTGCCCAGCGCGTTGAGGAAACGCTCCATGCGGTGCACCAGGTGGCGACCGGTGTCTTCGATGCGCTCGCGGATCTGGTCGCGCGGGCGGTTGCGCGCTTCCAGTGCGGCGGCCAGCAGGGCGCCCAGCGGTGAGTTGGCACGCAGGGTCTGCAGGTGCGCCGGGTCAAGCTTGCCGCGCGCGGCCCAGTTGCGCACTTCCTGGCCCAGGCCAGGTGGCAGCACCTCGTTACGCCGCAGGGACCAGAAACGCTCCAGGACGATTGCCAAAGCCAGTACGCCCAACAGCAGCAGCGGCACCATCGGCCAGCCACCGGCCTTGACCAGTTCCCACACGTTTCAACCCTCCGGCCCAACGGCCGCTTGTTCGATCGGCGATAGGATAGCAGCCGACCGTGCCCGCCCAGCGGCATCCCACCACCGGGCTGCGTGGATACGCTGTTCACGCAGCTGCAGGCCTTGTGCGCCAAGCCATACGCGGATCGCGCCGGACTCGGCGGTGGACAGTACTTCGGCGCCGGCCGCCTGCCAGCGCTGCACCACGTCACGCTTCGGGTGGCCAAAGCGGTTCTGGTGCCCGGCCGAGACCAGCGCCAGCTGCGGCGCCACCGCCTTCACCCAGCCCGCAGTGGAGCTGCCCCCGCTGCCGTGATGGGGCACCAGCACCACGTCCGCACGCAGCGCGCCGGCAGCGCCCGCCAGCAGCGCCTGCTCGCCTGGCCGACCGATGTCGCCGGGCAGCAGCACCACCCCATGGGCGCCGGCAACCCGCAGCACGCAACTGGCCTCGTTGTCGGCGCCCTTCATGCCAGCGGCCGGGACAGCGTCAGGTGGGTGCAGCACCTGGAAATCGACCCCGTCCCATTGCCAGCGCAGTCCCTGTTGGCAGGTGCCGGCAGTGGCAATCGCACTGCCCCGTGGCGCCAGTATCTCCAACCCCGGCAGTTGCCGGCGCAGCGCAGCAAGGTTGCCGCTGTGGTCAAGGTGGTCGTGACTGATCATCACCCGCGCCGGAGGTGCCTGCCCCAACGCGCGCAACGTCGGCAGCAGCATCCGCTCCTCGCCCTCGCTGCCTGCGGGCGGACCGACGTCGTACCAGAGTGCGTGGTGGGCGGTCCGCAACAGCACCGCCGTGCCCTGGCCGACATCGTGCACCACCAGTTCCAGCTCGCCCCGTTGTGGCGCCGACCGTGCCGGCCACAGCAGGGGCAGGCACAGCAATGACCCGGCAAGCACCGCACCCGCACCGCGTGGCAACAGCCACCAGAACACCCCCAGCAAGGCCGCCGGCAACGCCCAGGCAGGCCCCTGCGCCAGCCACCACATTGCCTGCGGGTGCTCGGCCAACGGCCGCATCAGCTGCCAACTGGCATCGAACACCCAGGCTGCCGCGCGCCAGGGCCACTGCCCTGCCCCGCTGCGCAGGGCCTCCAGAGCGGTTCCCAGCAGGGCCAAAGGCACTACCAGCAGGCTCCACAGCGGAATGACCGGCAGGTTCACCAGCGGCCCCAGCCGTGCGGTGCCGCCAAACAGCGCCACTGCCAGCGGCAGCAGAGCGACGCTGGCCACCCCCTGTCCTGCCAGAGCGCCGCGCAGCATTGCAGCAAGCCCCTTCGGCCGCCCCTGCGGCAGGCACCACAACAACCACAGGACGCCGCCGAAACTGAGCCAGAAGCCCGCAGACAGCACCGACAGCGGTGCCGGCAGCAGCATCGCCAACGCGGCCAGCGCCAGGCCCTGTGCGACCGTCACCGGACGGCGGACGACGCGCGCCAACGCCACCACCGCGATCATCAACGCGGTGCGCACGGTCGGCAGCTCGCTGCCTGCAACAACGGCATAGCCGGCCGCCGCCACCGCAGCGGCACAGGCCGCCGCCTGCGGTCGTGGCCAGAACCCGGCAAGTCCTGGCCAGGACCGCCAGAGAACAGAACACAGCAAGGCGGCGAAGCCCGCCACCAGACCGACATGGAAGCCGGAGATGGCGATCAGGTGGGTCAGGCCCAGCGCGCGCAGCTGCGCCCAGTCGATATCGGACAGGCCACGCGTATCGCCCAGCGCCAGGGCCTGGATGAACCGCGCCGAGGGGTGTGCGATCTGCGTGGCGATGGCCGCACTGGTGCGCTCGCGCCAGGCCGGCAGGCCATGTGCGGGGCGCAGCTGCCGCGTAGCGCCGGCGTCACGCACGTTGCCACTCGCGGCCAATCCGTGCAGCAGCGCGTGCCGCTCGCCATCGAAGCCGCCCGGGTTGATGCGCGAGCGTGGCGGCCGCACGCGCAGCGACAACTGCCAGTCCGCGCCAGCGTGCAGGCGATGTCTCTGATCTGTCCCGGCGTCGACCGGCCCGCGCCGGGGCGCGTGCCAGAACACCTGCAGCCGCTTTCCGCGCAGCATCGGGGTCGCATCGGACGCATCGACCCGGAACTCGAACCGGGTGTATCCAAGCGCTTGCTTTGGCAGATCGACGACCTGACCCCGGACGATCACATCCTGCGCGGCAGCACCGGCCGGCAGCTGCGCCTGCAGTGCCCAGTATCCATGGCAGGACGTCCAGGCCAGGCCGAACAGCAACGCAGCCGCCGCGCGCCCGCGCCAGCGCAATACCCAGCCCAACGCCGCGAACGCGGCTGCCGGAACAGACGCCCATAGCGGTGGCAACACAGGCAACAGCACGCAGGCCAACGCGCCGGTGACCACGCCGGCTGCGCACGCGGGGCCCAGCAACGGCGACACGGTCCGATCGGCAGCCATCGACACAGCGTGCCGTGGTACGGCCTCACGCAACCATCAGGCAACGCCGTGCGGTGCTGTCAGCGCCCCACTAACGACGCACGTTGCCGCGGTGGAAGTTGACCCGGAAACTGGCGCCGCCGCCGACCGCCTCGCCCACGCTGACCGTGCCACCGTGGTGCTGCACGATCTCCTTGACCAGATGCAGGCCCAGGCCGCTGCCGCTGCCAGCGGCACGCAGGCGGTGGAACGGCTCGAAGATCGCCTCACGATCACCGACCGGCACACCGGCGCCCTGGTCGCTGACTTCCAGCAGGCCCTGCCGGTCCAGACGCACGCAGATGGTGCCGCGCCCGCCGCCGTGGACAATGGCGTTGTGCACCAGGTTGGCGATCACCCGGCCCAGTGCCAGGCCATCACCATGGATCCAGACCGGCGTCTCCGGCGCATCCACTTCGAAGCCATAGCCGGCGCCAACGACCAGCGGCGCGAGGTCGGCGGCCGCTTCGCGCACGACATGCGCCAGGTCCAGCCGCTGCAACGCGGCGATGTTGCGGTCCAGGCGCTGCAGGTCGAGCAGGTGCTCGGCGACGTTGCCGAGGCGGGCGACATCGGTCAGCAACTGCGATTTCAACTCCCCCTGCGGCAACTGCGACAAGCGCGCCTGCACCACCGCAATCGGCACCCGCAGTTCATGCGCGGCATCGGCCAGGAACTTGTCGCGTGCTGCGTAGCCCTGCTGCACCTTGTCGATCGCATCGTTGAACGCTTCGACCAGAGGCGCCACCTCGGTCGACACCAGCTGCGCGTCCAGGCGCGCACCGGGCTGGCCGATATCCAGCTCCTTGGCCTGCTGCGCCGACCGGCGCACGCCACGCATGGCCCGATGGATCACCGTCGGCATCACCAGCAGCGTGACCACGATCAACGGCAGGAAGAACCACAGGCCGATCAACCGCAGCACCATCAACGCGCCATCCAGCAGGCCGCCCTTCGGCGCCCCGCCCACCATTACCGTGATGCGGCGGCCGTCCTCGTTGCGGATCATCACCCGCGCCACGTCCAGGTACGGCGGTACCAGCGACCCCAGCTCGGTGGCACCCAGTGTCGGCAGGCGGGCCAGCAGCGGCGCGTGGATGGCAGGCAGCGTGCCGCGCTGCAGCCATGCGCCGCGATCGTCGACTGCCGCGAACCACAGGTTGCCACCGGCACGCGCATCGAGCTTCTGCCAGCGCGCTTCATCCAGCACCAGCCGGCCGCCTTCGCTGTGCACGGCGTTGGCTGCGCTCTCGGCCATGAACATGTCCATGCCCCAGGTGTCCTTGTCGCCCCACGTCAGGATCAACGCAACCACGGCGAACAACACCGTGAAAGCCTGCGCCAGGAACAACCGCCATGCCAGACCCAGCGTGATCGAACGGATCGGTCGTGCCATCTCAGGCCTCCGCCAGCAGGTAGCCGACGCCACGGATCACGTGGATCTCCACGCCTGCCCCGGCCTGCTGCAGCGCCTTGCGCAGCTTGGAGATATGCGCGTCGAGCGCATTGGACTGGATCTCATCATCGAACCCGTACACCGCCGCTTCCAGCGCACTGCGGGTGACCGTACGACCCTGCCGCATCGCCAGCGCCTGCAGCACCAGTACCTGCCGCCGTGGCAGTGCCACCGGCTGTCCATCCACCTGCGCCTGCAGCGATTCGAAATCAAACTCCAGCCGGCCCAGCCGCAACCGGGGGGTCACCATGGCCGACGGTCGACGCGATACGGCGCGGATCCGCGCCATCAACTCTTCGATCGCTACCGGCTTGACCAGGTAGTCATCGGCACCGACATCCAGCCCCTCCACCTTGTCTGACAGCCCCCCCTTGGCGGTGAGCATGATCACCGCCAAATTCGGCCGCAGGGCACGGGCGGTCGCCACGAAACCCACGCCATCACCGTCCGGCAGCTGCCGATCAAGCAGCATCAGCTGGTGCACCGGCTCACGCAGGGCGAGCGCCGCCTCGGCCAGGCTGCCAACCACGTCGGCGACCACACCCTGGCGCTCAAGCCCGGACTGCAGGGCTCGCGAGAGATCGGGATCATCTTCGACCAGGAGAATGCGCATCGGGGGCTCGGCAACCGAAAACGGAGCCGATCATAGTGCCTTCGGCGTGCAAGTGGCGCCGATGCAGCAGATTGCGCCCGCGCAATGTTCCGACAATGTTGTGCGCGCAGCATGCACCGCCATCCCCGCAAAGTAGTACGTTGATGACCTCGCTGCCCCCCGCCCTGCTGCGCCCCCTGCTGTGCACCGTCGCTCTCTCCACGCCGCTGCTGGCAAACGCGCAGGAACAGGCCCCGGGCGTACAGGCCGGCATCACCTTCGGCGCGACCACCGGCGCCTACGCGCACTATGACGACAAGCCGCTGGTGCTGCCGGCGCTGTCCTGGCAGGGCAAGCGCTTCTTCGCCAGCCCTGGCTCGCTCGGCATGAACCTCTACAAGGCCGATGGCCTGCGCGTGTCGGCCGTGGCTACGCCCTACACGTTGCGCTTCAAGACCGACGACGTGAACGATCCACAGCTGCGCCGCCTGCACAGCCGGCAGATGTCGGCGATGGTCGGGATCAACGCCGACTACAGTGCGGACTGGGGCGCGGTGGCGGCCAGCGTGAAGCGCGAAGTGAGCGGGCATGGCGGCGGTGTTGAATCAAGCCTGCACTACAGCTATCCGATCCAGGCCGGTCGCTTCACCTGGGTGCCGCGCGTGGGCGTGGTGCATTCCAGCGCGCGCCTGCTCGACTACTACTACGGCATCAGCGACGAGGAGGCCCTGCGCTCCGGGCTGGCAGCCTACAAACCCGGCAGTGCCACCTCGCCGAGCCTGCAGATCGCGGTCAGCACGCCACTGGGTACGAAATGGCGCGCGACCGGCGTGGTCGCCAACCAGTGGTTCGGTGATGCCGTCGAGGACAGCCCGATGGCACGACGCAGCAGCCAGACATCCGCTTTCATCTCGCTGATGCGCGCGTTCTGACCGAACCCGCTTCCAATCCACCAACAAGCAAGGATCCAGCATGGCCGCCGTCACCCCCACCGCCGATGCCAACGCGATCCTGCGCGCGCCGGATCTGGACAGCGCCGAGCGCGCCTACCTGGGCCTGCTGCCGGACATGGATCATGTGGACGCACTGACCCGACGTGCACTTGGCCTGTCGCGCGCTGCAGATGCGGCGCGCGGCTATGCGCTGTCGATGACACTGGTCGGCCTGCGACTGCAGGAACTGGAGATGGGCGAGCCGTGTGCGGCTCAGTATCGGCAGGCAACGCTGCGCAGCCTGCGGCAGGCCTTCACTGCTGCCTGAGCATTCCGTCAGCGGAAGGTTGTCCAGGCCAGGACTGCAGACAGCAGTGCGACCCAGATCACGGCCTTGAAGGTGCCTTCCAGCATGTTGCCGCCGAACAGCAGCTCGACGATCGGGTTCGGCCGGGAAACGGGAGCATGGTCACTCATGGTGGCGTCCTGTGGTTTGGGAACTGCGTCACCGATGATACAAAAGCTTGACAATCCTGTTGCGGTTTCCGGTATGGTCGATGCAACGCGGCGTTCAAGGATGATCGATGCTCAAGCGTGCACTGTTTCCCGTATTCGCTCTGCTGCTGGCCGCACTGGTCATCATGCTCTCCTGGCAGAACCGCCAGTTGCGGCAGGTCAACGAACAGATGGCGGCGCAGCTGCAGCAGACCCAGCTGGATGCACATGGTCTGGCAATCGGCACCCGGCCTGAACTGTTGACGCTGCGGACGACGCAGCAGGCCCATGTCGATATCGGTGGCGCCCGCGCCGTTCCGCAGATCCTCTACTTCTTCTCTACCGCCTGCCGCTACTGCCTGGCTTCGGTGCCGCAACTGCAGCAGATCGCGGCGGCGCGTGGCAGCGCCGAACTGATCGGTGTCGGCTTGCCACCCTACGATCAGCTTGCTGCGTACGCCGGCAAACACGCGCTGGCGTTTCCGATCGCTGTTGACGATCAGGGCGAGGTCTCCAAGCGCTACCGCGCCACGCTGACACCGATGCTGATGGTGCTCGCCGCAGATGGCAGCGTCGCCTACAAGCATGTCGGCCAGCTAGACACAGAGACGGTACAGGCCGTCGCCAACGCAATGAATCCGGGAAGCCACACCAACTGAAGGAGATACACATGATCGGGAAGAAAACGCTGTTCTCGTCCGTCGCCGGTATCGTCATCGTTGCTGCAATGTCATTCGGGGCCGCACAGGCCTTCGCCACGCCGGTGAAGACCGGCTTTGCACCGGGTTGCGTGGATACCCCCGGGTGCATGTTCGGCGGCAATGGCCGCGCCGGCGGCACACGCATCTGCTGCGTCGCCAACTGATTCCGCTTCGACACCGCCCCGCAAGCGGTGACCTCATGTTCCATCGCCACTGCAAGGAGATACACATGATCGGAAAGAAGAAGCTGTTCTCGTCCATTGCCGGCATCGTCGTGGTTGCCGCCATGTCGTTCGGCGCCGCGCAGGCGTTCGCCACGCCGGCCAAGGCCGGATTCGCACCGGGCTGCAAGGAACATCCCAGCTGCCCATACGGCAACGCCGGCTCCCACGGCCTGCTGGTCTGCTGCGATCCCATGTGATCCACCTCGACGCTCTGCAAAGGAGATACAGATGATCGGAAAGAAGAAGCTGTTCTCGTCCATTGCCGGCATCGTCGTGGTTGCCGCCATGTCGTTCGGCGCCGCGCAGGCGTTCGCCACGCCGGCCAAGGCCGGATTCGCCCCGGGTTGCGAGTTCACCCCGGGTTGCCCGTATGGCGGTTCAGGCGATTGGTCCGGCCCTCGCCTGTGCTGCGATCCGCTCTGAGCCTGCTTGAAGGTTCCAGCCATGTCGTGACCTGAGCCCAGGCTTCCCGGCCAACGGGGTCACTTCCGGGCACACAGGCCGGACTGCCTTCACAGGTGGCCCGGCCTTTTTCATGGCAATGACCTGCAGCTGCCCCGACCCAGCCCGGATTCATCCTTGCTGGCTCTCGTTGGCACGCACTTTTCCCGCCTTCGTCGGATACCGGTTTCACACCGCAGGCCACAGTGCAACGCTGGACTCCCTTCTCCGGAGCACCGTGCCATGCCGATGCTTGCCTTGCTGCTGTTGATGGCCGGTCTATGCAACCGCGACGCCGGCACCGGAAGCGACTCGCTGCAAATGCAGATCCTGCAGGCCGATGCCCAACGCGCCGCTCGCGAGCCGGCCACGCACGGGCAGGCGGAGCGCCAGAGCGTGCAGATCCTGCGCTTGAGTGCAGACCGCGTACTGCAGGTGGCTCATGGTCGCGTGCACGCTGAAGCGCCTGCGGGACAGCGCGGGCAAGCGCACTCCCGGGGCCTCATGCAGCTGTGGCAACGCGTGGATGGTCATTGGCAGCTGCAGCGCAGCGCCAGTGTCGAGCAACGCGGTTGACGATGACAGCAACCGGCCAGGCGCAGACGAGCGCGAATCGCAGGCACAAAAAAACCGGCCCTAGGCCGGCTTCATCGTGTCCACCGCTGCTCCGGCGATGCCGGGAACCGGTGGTGGGCGGTACAGGGTTCGAACCTGTGACCCCTACCATGTCAAGGTAGTGCTCTACCGCTGAGCTAACCGCCCAAAAATTCCGTACAGCCCGCAGGCTGGTGCTTCTACGTAAAAACCCGGCGCCAGGGCCGGGCTTTTCATCCTCACGACAGCCCCCTGGGGGACTTCGTGGTGGGCGGTACAGGGTTCGAACCTGTGACCCCTACCATGTCAAGGTAGTGCTCTACCGCTGAGCTAACCGCCCGTTTGTTGCTTCTGCAGCGCCGCGATTGCGTCGGTGCAGGCCGCGTATATTACGGACGACGGCCGGCAAGCGCAATACTTTTGTGAAGAAAAGCCGCGTTATCGCGTTCAGCCCAGGCTGGCTTCCTTCAGCTGCCGGATCTGGTCGCGTACCCGGGCGGCATCCTCGAATTCCAGGTCCTTGGCATGCTGGTACATCCGCTGCTCCAGGGCCTTGAGACGGGCGGCCAACTGCGCCGGACTGAGCGAACGGTAGTCGGCCGCCTCCTCTGCCACCCCGGAACGGCCTTTGCCCTTGCCCTTGCGGGACTCCTTCTCGGCGGCGTCCGAGCGCGCGCCCTCCAGCACGTCGACGATCGGCCGCAGGACCGAGCGCGGAATGATGCCGTGCTCCTGGTTGTACTCGACCTGCTTGCTGCGACGACGGTCGGTCTCGTCAATCGCTGCCTGCATCGAACGGGTGATCCTGTCCGCATACAGGATCGCCTTGCCGCGCACGTTGCGGGCTGCACGGCCGATGGTCTGGATCAACGAACCGGTCGAGCGCAGGAAACCCTCCTTGTCCGCATCCAGGATCGCCACCAGCGAGACCTCGGGCATGTCCAACCCCTCGCGCAGCAGGTTGATGCCGACCAGCACATCGAACTTGCCCAGGCGCAGGTCGCGGATGATCTCCACGCGCTCGACGGTATCGATGTCCGAGTGCAGGTAGCGCACGCGGATGCCGTGCTCGGTCAGATACTCGGTGAGGTTCTCGGCCATGCGCTTGGTCAGGGTGGTGACCAGCACGCGATCACCGGCCTTGATGCGCTCGTTGGCCTCGCTCATCAGGTCATCGACCTGGGTGCCGACCGGACGGATCTCCACCACCGGATCGATCAGGCCGGTCGGGCGAACCACCAGCTCGGCCATGTCCTCACCGGCCTCACGGAATTCGTAAGGGCCCGGCGTCGCCGACACATAGATGCTGCGCGGGCAGCGCGCCTCCCATTCCTCGAAACGCAGCGGACGGTTGTCCAGCGCCGACGGCAGCCGGAAGCCGAACTCGACCAGGGTTTCCTTGCGCGAACGGTCGCCCTTGAACATGGCGCCGATCTGCGGAATGGTCACGTGCGATTCGTCGATCACCAGCAACGCATCGGCCGGCAGGTAATCGAACAGGGTCGGTGGCGGCTCGCCCGCGTTCTTGCCGGTCAAGTGCCGCGAGTAGTTCTCGATGCCATTGCAGAAGCCCACCTCGGCCATCATTTCGAGGTCGAACTGGGTACGCTGGGCCAGGCGCTGCGCCTCGACCAGCTTGTTCTGCGCATACAGCTGCTCCAACCGTTCCTTCAGCTCGACCTTGATGGTTTCCACCGCCGCCAGCACCCGTTCGCGCGTGGTCGCATAGTGGGTCTTCGGGTAGACCGTGAAGCGCATCAGGTTGCGCATGGTCTCGCCGGTGAGCGGATCGAACATCGTGATCTTTTCCACCTCGCCATCAAACAGTTCGATGCGCAGGGCCTCACTGTCCGATTCTGCCGGGAATACATCGATCACTTCACCCCGCACGCGGAAAGTACCGCGCTGCAGCTCGTACTCATTGCGGGTGTACTGCAGCTGGGTCAGGTGATTGATCAGGTCACGCTGGTCGATGCGCTCGCCCTTGGACAGGATCAGGCGCAGCGACAGATAGTCTTCCGGCGCACCCAGCCCATAGATGGCCGACACGGTCGCCACCACGATCGCATCCGGCCGCGACAGCAGGGTCTTGGTCGCCGCCAGCCGCATCTGCTCGATGTGCTCGTTGATCGAACTGTCCTTCTCGATGAAGGTGTCCGACGACGGCACGTAGGCTTCCGGCTGGTAGTAGTCGTAATAGCTGACGAAGTACTCCACCGCGTTGTGCGGGAAGAACGCCTTGAACTCGCCGTACAGCTGCGCGGCCAGGGTCTTGTTCGGCGCCATGATCAGCGTCGGTTTCTGGATCTGCTGGATGACGTTGGCGATGGTGTAGGTCTTGCCCGAGCCGGTCACGCCCAGCAGGGTCTGCTTTGCCACGCCAGCCTCGAAATTGCTGGTCAGCTTGGCGATGGCATCGGGTTGGTCGCCCGCCGGCGAATACGGCGAGACAAGCTGAAAACTGTCGCTCATGGTGTTGCCAGGTCCCGGGGAAGGTAAGTATAGAGGGCGTCCGGTGACGGTCGGCTGAGGGGAAGCCTGCGTCAAAGATGGGGGGCTGGCTGATGGTGGCAGTCAAGGCCTGAAGCCAACCTGTGGCCATGACTGCGGCCACGCACCTCCCCCACCCTATGCGACTGGCACGCGGCCTTCACCTGCTGGAACTGGTGATCGCATTGATGCTGCTGTCGGTGCTCCTGGCCCTGACCTGGGCACCTTGGCAGCGCACACTCCTCCACCTGCAAGCGGAATCACTGCGCGCCGAACTGACCAGCAGCCTGGCACTGGCACGCAATGCAGCCATCACCCAGCGCCGAAGAGTGACGGTCTGCGGGTCGTCGGACGGCCTGAACTGCAGCAACGCCTGGAGCCAGGGCTGGCTGGTACGGATAGAGCCCTCGCCGTGGACGGCGGCGACTGCCACCACCGTCATTCACGTGCGTGACCGTCTACCGGTGCCTGTGCGCATCCGATCCAGCCAGCACCGACCGCATGTACAGTTCCTGCCGGATGGCCGCAATGCCGGCACCAATCAGTCGCTGCTGCTCTGCGTGGACGACAGAGAGCACAGCAGGGTGATCATCAACGTGGGCGGTCGCGTGCGCAGCGAGCGGCCACGATCTGAAAAACCGTGCTGAACGCGGCCATTGCCGGATCGGAGAACGAAAAAAGCCGCGATTTCTCGCGGCTTTCTCGAATCTGGCGCCCGAAGTTGGACTCGAACCAACGACCCCCTGATTAACAGTCAAGTGCTCTAACCGGCTGAGCTATTCGGGCGGGGAGGCGCATTCTAGACGCTCATTGCGACGGTTGCAACACCCCGCCCCTTACCAGCAGCCCGCCACCTTGGCTGCGGTGGGCGTTTTGCGACCGGCCTGATCCAGCGTCAGGGTGCCGCACTTGTCCTTGTCCTGACCCGTCCCCGGCACTGCCTGCAGCGTGAACGACGATGACGTCGCCGCACCGGACAGCGACAGTGTGTAGTACGACTTGCCATCCCGAGGCGACTGGGTGAACGGCAACGTCATCCCGTTGTACGTGTTCTGCACGGTATGGAAGCGCTCCAGCTGCTGTGCCAACTCCACCAGGTCCGCCTTGGCCTGCGCGCGCCGGGATTTTCGGACGTGCTCGCTGTAGGACGGAATGGCGACGGCGGCGAGGATTGCAACCACGGCGACCGTGATCATCAACTCGATCAGGGTGAATCCGAGGGCTGTGCGGCGGATGCTGGAAATCTTCATTCTTCAAGGTCCTGGAACTGCATCATCAGCGGATCTGGCGCCACGACTGGCGGCCACAGGGACGCGGCTTGTACAGCGGATCGGCACCCGGGCTGCGCAGCACGAACGTACAGGCTTCGGCCTCCAGCAGCTTGTCGACCGTACAACTGGATGTGGTCGGGTCGCAAGGCGTCAGCTTGGGCACGAACATGCTGGTATCCGTTACCGGCGGTCCCTGCCCCAGATCCCCGCCCTTGGTCAGCGCCACGCCCGCACAGTTGGCAGTACAGATCGAGGTTCCACCGATGGTCGAACTCAACCCACTCATGGCTCCCTGACCGGTCAACAGGTTCAGGCCGTACATCCAGTTCACGCCACCCCCACTGCCGCAGATGGCCGTACCTGGAACATAGGTCGTGAAGTACACCGTGCCACCCTGCACGTTCGGGTTGCCCACGAAGCGCTCACCTTCGATGCTGCTGTTCACCACCAGGTCCACGTACCAGCCGCGAACGGTGCCGTACACGAAACTGGTGCTGCTGATGGCACGCGCCGAGTAACCATCGGTGGCCGTAGTGGTGATGATGTTCTGCTGCACCAGGTTGGCGCGCCCGCCAGCCGCTGTCTGCAGGTTGTCCCACACACCGTACAGGCTCTGCACTGGTGAGGAACTGCTGACCGCGTTGTCATCGGCAGCGAAGTACTGGCCGGTGCCGAAGAACAGGCTGACGCCACCACTTGGGCCACGGGTGACTTCGATGCCGCCCATGATCGGCTGCGGTTTGCTGTTACGCACAGCAGTGAACAGCGGTGCCCCTCCCAGTGCGACTCCCCAGTTGGCCGGGTTGGCATCGGACAGATCGAACTTCCACAGGTTGCCCTGCATGTCGCCGCTGTAAACCGTATCCGTGATGCCGTCGTTGTTCTTCAGCGCCACCGTGGCGAGGTTGATCAGCCCGTTGCGGTTGGCGTAGGCCGCACCGGCCGGGGAGATCCTGCGCAGCACCTTGCCGGTGGCAATATCGACCACGAACAGCACGGGCTTGCCGCTGGTGGAATTGACGCCGTTGCCGAACAGCGCGACGAAGCGTGGCTGGCCGCCGGCCGTGGTGCCCGACACTGGAACCACTACCGGCTTGCCAAGCACGAAGCCCAGATCCGACTCGGTCTTGCCAGACACTTCCCACAACACATTGCTGGCACCAAAGCCGGTCGGATTGCCCACGTCGAGCGCGAACACCGAACCGTTGCTGGCCTTGCCACCGCTGGGCGCGACCGATGAACCGCCACCACCGGTGGTACCCACCAGCACGGTGCGCCAATTGCTGCCGTCGTAGACGTCAGACGATGTCAGCGGACCATCCACGTAGTAGCGGTGGCCGTACTTGGGGTTGGCCAGTTCAGCGATGTGCTGCAGCGACGACGATGGAATGAATGCCAGCTCCTCGGTCCCGGCGGCGGCGGTGTCCGAGCCGTTGAAACCATGCAGCATTCCGTCGTTTGCACCGACATAGACCATCGTCGGCGGGCCACTGCTTGCCTGCTTTGCCTTCAGATACGTGGCATACGACGTACCCAGGGTCTTCTTCCAAGGAGCCGCCTGGACACTCCAGTAGCCGTAACCGAAGTCATCACGGTTGGAGACGACCTCGGTGCCCGAGTTGACAATATCGCCCAACGGCGAGGTGCGCGTGCGGAAACCACTGATCGCCGCGCCACGCAGGTAGCTGACCAGATTGGCCGAGGTCTTGCCGGTGTACCAGTCCGGACGGGTGACCAGGCCCAGGGTAGCAGCCTTCGCGTTATCGTCGGCACCGGGTACGTTGGCCGAAGTGAACTCTGCCACCTTGGCAGCGGTAACCGTATCCTTGGCCGAATCGGTGGAGGTGGGCGCCGTCGCCATGTAGATGCGCCGGGTTGAAGAGGCGAGCTTGCTCGAAGCCCGCCAGAGCTCTGCACCGTCGGCACCGGTATTGGTCACCCGCGTAGCGATGACATCGCCGGTCCAGTCGTTGCTGCCGGAGGGTACGCGGAAATGCGACGCTACCGTGAACGAACCGGCGCTGATGCGCGCGCCCGAGCCGCTGCCACCGACCGGCGCATCGCCTTCGGCCGCACTGTCGAAGATTTCTTCCAGCGCCTGTTTCAGCTTGGTCGGGTTGCGAGCCAGGAAGTAGTTGTCCGGCACGCCCTTCTTCTTGCTGTCCCACGCCTTGCCACCCGCAGGGACACCGTACTTCGCCGCGTACCAAAGCGGGCTTTCCAGCTGGCCGGCGGCAGTGGTCGATGCCTTGTACTTGATGACCACCGGCTTCTGCCAGTTGCTGGGGAAGTTGTTGGTGGTGCTCAGCACGGAGCCGTTGGAATTACCCGGGCGCAGCGCGAGGCGCTGCACGGCGTTTGATGCATTGGAGCCAGTGATCGTATAGCCCGTCAGCATCGCGTTGCCGGCATAGGCAGACAGGTTCTCGATACGGATCAGCACTTCATCAGCGGCGACGTCATTGACCAACGTGGTCCCGATCCAATCATCATTGCTGTTGCGGGTGTAGTTGCACAGCCGGGTATTGCCGACCGCGCTGTTGCTCACTTTCGCATCGGCCCGCCAGCAGATGTTGTTGAAGGCACCCGTGTCGTTGCAGGCTGCACCCACGCAGTAGCTCAACATTGCCACGACGTCATTGTCATGATCGTTGCCCCACAGCGAATCCTCCCAGACCAGCGAGAAACTGCCGGCCTGGGCATCGGAGCGATAGGTGCGGCCGTAGACGAGGTTGCCGCCCGTGCTGTTTGCCACCTTGGTGCCGATGCCAACCGAGCCCAGGAAGCAGCTGCGCCAGCCTTTGGTGGTCTGCGTTGCGCTGCCGGAATCGTTGGCCTGGCAAAGCGGGGCCAGGCCGATCTTGCGCCCACCCACTGCAATTTCGAACTGCGGCAGATTTTCGGCCATCGCAACGGTGTAAGTCGTCGCTGTCAGCTTGTAAGAGGACGGTTTGCTCTGCACGCCCGGGCGCATATCGGTCTCGGCAGCTGCCTTGGCCAGGCCGGCCATCATGTAGCTGCCCTCCATCGACGGGATATCCGGGCATATGCCGCGCGCCTTGCTCAGGCTCGTTATGCTCCGGCCCTGGCAGATATCTTCATGGGTGTTCAGCGAAGTGCCTTTGGGGGTGTCGCCGATGCGGCCGATCATGTACGTATTGCCGGCGATGCCTTCGGCAGCGCCGATGGCATCGGTAGCCGTGGTGGCAGCGGCAAGATTGGTCACCGACCCGATATTGTCGCTGTCGAACGAGGGCAGGCCCGAGGACAGAACCAGGATGCTGCAGGTCGCGCAATAGGAGTTGCCGCCGTCCGCCGGCAGACGGTAGGGATCCTTCCACGCCACGCTGGTTGGCAGACCACTGAGATCGCCACTGTCACCGTAGACCTTGGCACCGCCCCCCACATAGCGAAGCGCTTCGGCATACATTTCCGCCAGCGGATTACCCCAGGCACTGCACTTCTGGCCACTGGTACCCGGATCGGCCAGATTTCCATTGCCGCCCTGATCCTGACGATTGAGGATGCCGTAGGTATTGCAGTCGTTCCAGTTGTTGCTCCAGTTCCATTGATCGATGCGGAAGTTGGAGATCGTGTTGATGATGCCTTCGGCACCACTGGCCAGCGCGCTGCAGAACTGGCCCGTGGACAGGTTGATCTCATCGCCTGCGGCACAGAACGTGGTGCCGTTGCCGGCGATCTTGCCGATGTTGCGACGCAGGACGCCGCCATCGCGCGGGCTGGAATACGTGCCACTGATCAGGCCGAAGCGCAGGCGCCCGCTCTCACCATAGGTCTGCAGCACGCCAGCCGGCTTGTATCGATCGATCGTGCCATCGTTGTACTTGCGGCAGTAGCTTTCACGCAGGGCTGCATTGGTCGAGCCACAAACTTCAGCACGCACGGTGTAGTCAGCCGTCGAGCGCGGCGTGTCCGCACTGCCCTCGCCGGTGCGATTGACGCCGCACTGATAGGATGCGGTGGACGCCCACTCGGACCAGTTGCCGGAAGCAACGCGCATCAGCGGCGCACCGTTGGCGCCGATGGTCGCATTGCAGAATGACTGGGTGCCGGAAAGTGGCGTGAAACTGCCGATGTCGCTGCCGCTGTAGACCTTGACCCACGCGTGCAGGTCATTGGGGATCTGCGCGCGTTCGATGACGGTCTTGTCCTTCGTATCCTCCGAACGCTGGCCGCCATAGAGCACGCCGCGCATGACATCCAGGCGGCTCATCGTCACCCAGTTGAGGAAGTTGCCCGACCAGGCGCTGCTGCAGCTGTGGCCGTTGGTGCCACCCGCGGCGGCCGACGCCTTGAACACGCCGCCAGCGTAGGCGTAGCACAGCTTGGAATCGAAGTAGCCACCGTATTCGAATGCGTCCAGATAGGTGGTGTCAAGAATGCCGTCCGGCTCGCCACCCGGCCCACCACCAATGTCGCTGTAATCGCTGTAGGCCTTGTTGAACAGCTGCTCATCGCGCGACATCACCATCATCATCAGCGGCGGCTGGCTCTGCTTGGTGTACAGCGGCTCCTGGGCGATATCGTAGTCGCCGAGCGCCGCCTGCAGCGGAAGAATCAGCGCGGCCAATCCGGCCAGCACGGCCACCCCGGCCCCGGCACGCAGCCAGGTGGCGGGACGGAGGCGAAGGAAACGACGTTCGTTGTTCATGGGATGAAGACCGTGTCGATGACGGCACTGGCAGAGGCGTCGGTGGGGGCATCACTGGCCAGGGCCGTGACCTGGTAGGTGTTTCCGGTTTCTTCGTTGGCGCGCTTGCCGGTTTTGATGCTGGAACCGGTGTTGCCGGAAGAGCATTTGTCGATGCGCCGGGTGTAGCTGGCCGCAGTCTTGGTGATCGCGTTGGCCCAGGTCAGCGGATCGTAGGTAGGGCTGCACTCTTCCTGATCAGCCAGGAAGACATTCGCGCTGTCCAGCGCTGTCTCGATGCCTGTCTCGACCTGGCGTGCACTCGACTCAGCGTTCTGGAACGCCAGGTTCGTGCGCAGGTAGTTGGAGGCCATGCGCTCCTGCATGCTGGTGACCTGCATGCCGGCGATGCCGATCAGTGCCAACAGAATGAGCATGATGAGGGCCACATAGAGCACCGCGCCGCGTTGGTGGCGGGGAGCGACGGGCCGGAATCGGTGAGCGCGCATGATGACCTCAGTTGCCGAACAGGCGGTTGCGCAGTGCGACGGTGGTCTGGTAGACCGCACGCATGCGTCCATCGGTGGGGGCGGTATAGGTGACCCCCATGGAGACCAACGCGGCGTTGGTGTCTGCCTGGCGGGCCGCTGCGGGATCCGGACTTGAGACCAGCAGGCCCACCTGCACTACACCGACCCGGCGCCAGGCCAGCCCGACGTCGCTGGGCAACGACTCCTGCACCGCTTTCGCCGTACCCTGGCGATCGATGTAACCCGAAGGCCGAGCGCCGAGACTGCGGTCCTGGCCGTAAAGCAGCTGCAGGTTCTCCACGCCCTCTACCATCGCTTCCGGGCTGGACGCCACCAGCTCGCCGTTGGGCGCCGCGCCAAAGCGCACCCGGTACAGCGAGCTTTGCTTGGTGTTCGCGTCATAGCCAACGTAGTAAACAGCGCTTTCCGCGCGATACAGCATCGCCTGGCCGAGCATGTAGCCAGAGCTGAAGGTGCGTGATCCGTTCAACTTGACGGTGTCGAAGGTGATGGTGCCGCTCGTTGCGTTGACTGCACTGGCCTGGAAAACCGTAGCCGAACCACAGTCGGCAACGCCAAAAAGACCGGGATTGGTCACGCCGCTGCGCAGCACCGGCCAACGCGCCGCCTCAAAGGTGTACACCGGCTTTTCGATGGTGCCGCCGATGGCCGTGATCGGAACGCCGTCTGGCATCAGGTAACGCAAGGCGATGATGTCGCTGCCATCGACCCGGTTGGTCAGCGCGCTGGCGATTGCCGTCGGCAACGCCGGGGTATAGGCGGTTCCGCCTGTCGCCGGCGTCGCCGTCAGCGTGAGTGCCTTGCCTGGATCGGTGCCGGTGGCTTCGTAGCCTTGAATGGAGCGCATGAAATCCAGGCCTGGATTGGCAGCGCCATCCAGGGTCGAGCGCAGCGTGGACGTCAGTTCCAGCGTATGCGCCTGGTCGTTGGTACAACCGAAATGCCCGGCCATGCGGATCTCACGCTGCAGCGTATCCATCGCGAAACGGCTGTTTTCCTGCACGCGGGCGAGGCCCTCGGACAGTTGATAGGCGGTGCGCGAGGCAGAGAAGACCTGCACCACTGCCAGCAGGATGATCAGGCCGATGACCAGCGAGATCATCAGCTCGATCAGCGACAGGCCCTGCATGCGCCGGGGAGAGAAACTGATGCGGCTCACAGGCGGGTACTCGCAGTGAAGGTGGTGTCGACCGCATCCGCCTTCCAGCGTTCGTCGCCCCAGGTGACCTGGACCGAATACTGGTTGCCATTGCGGGTGACCGAGGCTTTGCTTTCCGCGCCCAACGATTTGCCCAGGCGGCAGCGCCAGTCAGTCATATAGGTATCTTTGGCGATGGCCGTGCCGGTAGGCGGGGCGCACTTCGTGGTCGTTGCGGTGTAATCACCCACGTACAGCGGCGCCGCAACGCGGTTGGCGCGGATCTGGTCGAGCAGTTCGTAGCTGAGATTGGTCGCCTGCGTGCGGAAATTCGCGCTCTGCACGTAACGGACATTCATCGTCTGCAGCAGGGCGAAGCCCAGCAGACCAAAGCCCAGCACAAGGATCGCGATCAGCACTTCGATCAGGGTGAAACCCTGTTGCGTACGACCGGAAAATCGACGGCGTTGGTGAGCGGCACGTGTCACTTGCAGGCCTCCTTCTGCAGGCGAGTCTGCCCGGTAAGCGAGATGGACAACCTCCGCTGCAGCGGCTGGCTGCCACAATCGGTCGGACGCAGAGTGATGTCCTGCGCGGCCACGGCACGGCTGCGGCCGCGGGGATCGAATGCGATGGTAAGGGCCTGGTCGCTGACGCCCTGCATCTTCGTCCGCGCCTCTGCGTAGCGCAGCACGACCTCGCCGGCATCGAACGTGCCATTGCCATTGGCGTCGTTCCAGACCATCCAGCCATCGGCCCAGGATTTGCCATCGCAGCTGGTGCCCGCCGTGGACGCACACACCCCACCGCCATGCGTGCCACGAATGGCTTCCGATCGCGCCAACGAGAGCGCCGCCATCAACTCGTTGCTGGTGGTGGCCATCCGATTGGAGCGGATCGTGCCCTGGAAGCTGGGATAGGCAATGGTGCTCAGGATGGCCAGCACGGCAATCGTGACCATCAGTTCGACCAGCGTGAAGCCATTGGACCGGCGCAAAGACATTGGACGCTCCCCAGCGTGTTGGTGGCCACGATGGCGCACCGGCCTGCCGCCGGCAAGCGGCGGCAGGATGAACGGTCAGATCCGGGCGACGGGCGTCAAAGCCTTGACGTCCCGCCCTCCCCCGGCCGGTCCGGCACGGCCCCCGCCGCGCCGTCCAGCCGCCCTCGCCGGGCTTACGCCAGCACCTGGTAGCAGGGCTGGTACTCGCCGGAGATCTTCATCCGGCGCTGCTCGACGAAGGCACGCAGCAACGCGTCCAGGGCCTGCATCATGTCGGGGTCGCCATGGATCTGGAACGGCCCGAACTCCTCGATGCGGCGCATGCCGTCTTCCTTCACGTTGCCTGCGACGATGCCCGAAAACGCCCGGCGCAGGTCGGCTGCCAGCGCGTGCGGTGCGCGCCCGTGGTGCAGGTCCAGCGCCGCCATCGCTTCGTGGGTCGGCACGAACGGCTGCTGGTACTCCCACGGAATCTCGATGGACCAGTTGAAGAAGAACGAATCCTTCTGCGCCAGGCGGTGCTCGCGCACGCGCTTGATGCCGGAGGACATCTTCTTGGCCACCGCCACCGGGTCGCCGATGACGATTTCGTAGCGCTCGGCCGCAGCGTCGCCCAGGGTCAGGCGGATGAAACGGTCGATCTGCTCGAAGTACGGCGCGGCCACGGTCGGGCCGGTCAGGATCAGCGGGAACGGCAGGTCCTTGTTTTCTTCGCGCAGCAGGATGCCCAGCAGGTACAGGATCTCTTCGGCGGTACCGACGCCACCGGCGAACACGATGATGCCGTGGCCGATGCGGACGAAGGCCTCAAGGCGCTTCTCGATGTCCGGCATGATCACCAGGTGGTTGACGATCGGGTTCGGCGACTCGGCGGCGATGATGCCCGGCTCGGTCAGGCCGATGTAGCGCGTCACCGTCCGCCGCTGCTTGGCATGGGCGATGGTGGCGCCCTTCATCGGGCCCTTCATCGCGCCCGGGCCGCAGCCGGTGCAGATGTCCAGGCCGCGCAGGCCCAGCTCGTAACCGACCTGCTTGGTGTACAGGTACTCGTCGCGCGAGATCGAGTGGCCGCCCCAGCAGACCACCAGGTTCGGGTCACCCGGGTTGAGGATGCGCGCGTTGCGCAGCAGCCCGAACACCGCGTTGGTGATGCCCTCGGACGATTCGAGTTCGGCCGCGTAGGCCGGGCCCATCTCGATGGCCATGTAGGCCAGGTCGCGGACCACGGCGAACAGCAGCTCGGCCACGCCACGGATGATTTCGCCGTCGACGAACGCCATCGCCGGCGCATTGGCCAGGTCGATACGTACGCCGCGATCCTGCTGCGCCACCTGGATGTCGAAGTCGGGATAAAGATCGCGCGCGGCGCGCGGATCATCGGAGGCACTGCCACTGGTCAGCACGGCCAGCGCGCAGCGGCGCAGCAGCTCGTGCATGCCACCACTGGAGGCATCGCGCAGGCGCGCAACCTCTGCCCGGGACAGCACATCCAGGCCGCCACGCGGGTAGATCCGCGCGTCCTGCACCGGCAGCGTCCGCGCTGCCTTTTCATTCGTTGTCATATCCACTTTTTCTGCTTCCTTTAAGGTGTCCGACTGTACTGCCGCCCCCTTAAAAAGCAAAACGGCCGGGAAGCCCGACCGTTGGATAGGTGCGTCCCACGTTCGCCGCTTCGGGACCGCTTCGGCGGCATCTGCGCCGCGCACGTGTCTGGATGCTACGCCGATGCCCCGCCCCCCGCAAGGACTTTCGCCTGAACGGAAAACGGCCGGGTTTCCCCGGCCGTTTCCCTTTACATCTTCAGGTTCTGAAGGATCAGAACTTGTACTTCAGGGTCAGCTGCATCGACCAGCGCGACACACCGGTGTTGCCCTTGTCGTTGTTGTTTTCCTGGATGGTCGGAGTATCGGTGGCGCCGGTGAAGTTGTAGATGTACTTGCCGGTTGCCGGATCGATACCAGCGTAGCTGGCCACGCGGGAGGTGGAGTTGAAACCGTAATCTTCAATACGGCCCCACTTCTTGTTGAGCAGGTTGCCGACATTCATGATGTCCAGCGCCAGCTCACCCTTGTGCTCCTTCACGAAGCCCGGGAATTCCTGGGCAATGTGCAGGTCGAAGCTGTTCACCCACTTGGTACGGAAGGCGTTTGCCGGAGCAATCTCGCCGCGGTACTTCTCCAGCTGCGGGTTGGCGGCAAGCCAGTCGAAGAACGCCTTCTCCATCGCCGCACCGCCGGTGAACTTGACGTCGCCCGGGCCATTCGGCACGTAGAACAGGTCGTTGAAGTAACCGGCGCCAGTGGTGGCGGCGGCATCGCCGTTCATGTCGTTGTAGTAGATGTAGCTGAACGGACGACCCGAACGGCCTTCGTAGAACAGGCCCACGGTGGTGTTGTAATTGCCGAAGAACGCCTTCTTCCAGTTGATCGAACCGGTCACGCGGTCCTTGATCGCGTAGCGCGAATCATAGGCCACGTTCTCGTTGGCGGTACCGATCAGGGTGCTGCCCCAGTTGGAGGTGTTCTGCGAACTGGTCAGCGGGCTGACTTCCTTCGCCGCGGTGTAGGTGTAGGCCAGCGACCAGCCCCAGTTCTCGGTCAGCGGCTTGTTCAGGCCAGCGGTGAACTGGCGGCTGCTGCCCTTGTCGGTGTTCTTCATGAGCAGCACGTCGCCCATGTCGGTCGGACGATTGAACTTGCCGCCCGCACCGTTGCTGCCTTCACGAATGGAGCAGTTGGCGCCGGCACAGGGTGTGTAGCCCGCCGGATTCCAGTACAGCTCGCGACCGTCCTGGCCAATACGGGTGTACGACGGGCCACCAGCGTTCTTGTACAGGTCCAGACGCTCGAAGTAGATCGCGCTCTTGACCTTGGTGTACAGGAACTCAGCCGACGCAACGATGCCATACCACGGCAGTTCGTGATCGAAGGCGATGTTGGACTTCCACACCGACGGCAGTTTCAGGTCGGGCGCGGCGATGTCCACGTTCTGACGAGCACCCGCACCTGCTGCCGGAATGTAAGGCGGATTGGTGTTCGGGGTGAAGATACCGTTCTGGTTGCGGACGGTGTACTCGGTGTAGTTCAGGCCGGTGTTCTGGTAGGCACCTGCCAGCCACACGTTCGGGGCCGCGCCACCGAACAGGCCCACGCCGCCGCGCAGCTGGGTCGGGCGATCGCTGTCGAAGGTGTAGTTGAAGCCGAAGCGCGGCTGCACCAGCTTGCTGTCAGGCAGCTGGGTGTTGTCGTAGCCGTACAGCTCCATGATGCGCGGGTTGTACAGCTTCTGCGTGCCGAAGTCCGGCATGTCGACGCGGACGCCGGCCTGCAGGGTCAAGTTGCTGTTGACCGCCCAGCTGTCCTGGATGAACAGACCGGTGTTCTTCAGCGTGTACTTGGCCGGGATGTCGTCGTAGCTGCCACCGGCGCGCGGCGCACGGACGACGTACTGGTTAACGCGACCTGCAGCGAAATCGCTGAGGTTGTTGAACACATACGCGCCGTTGACGTTGCGGCCGTAGTAGTTCATCAGGTCGTTGTCGGAGTAGTCGAAACCGAACTTGACGGTGTGGTCGCCGACGTACCAGGTGGCGGCACCGAACGCGCTCAGTTCCTTGCTCTCGACGGCGTTCACGTGCGAATTCTGCTCGGTACCGAAGTACAGCGAGTCATTGCCGCTGGCGCCAAAACCACGGATCTGGATCTGCGGCAGGCTCGACGGCGTGGTGCGGATCGAGGTGTATTCCTTGTGCGAGATCTTGAACTCGGTCGAGAAGTTCTCGGACCAGTCGCTGAACAGTTCGCCCATCCAGGATTCATAGGTCTTCGGCTGCTGGTACCAGAAGCTGCTCAGCGAAACCGCGCTGTTGCTGATCTGCGGGAAGCGGACAACATTCTGCTCGAGCTTGTTGTAACGCACCGCAGCACGGTGGTTCTCGTTGATGTTCCAGTCGATCTTCAGCGCGTACTCTTCGACTTCGGTCTTGTTGGCCGGCGCATTGAGCGAACCTGCGTCGAAGCCGTAACCGGTGGCGATCTGCTGCGCACGGGCGATGTCGGCATCGGTGATGGTGCCCTTGCCGTACGGCGAATCGGTCAGGCTGACGCCCGGAGCCGAACGCTCCATCTTTTCGTAGTTGGCGAAGAAGAACAGCTTGTCCTTGACGATCGGGCCGCCGAAGGTCATGCCGTAGGTCTTTTCGTCATCGAAGCCGTTGAAGCGGACGCCTTCCAGGTCCTTGCGAACCATGTCCTTGTCGCGGTACGCGTAATACACGGTACCGCCGAAGTTGTTGGTACCCGACTTGGTCACCGCATTGATCACCGCGCCCGTACCACCGGCAATGGTGGTGTCGTAGTTGGCGATGTCGATGTTGATTTCCTGGATCGCATCCATCGACACCGGCTGACGCTCGGTCGGCAGGTTGTTGGATTCCAGGCCGAACGGATCGCCGGCACCGATACCATCGATGCGGATCGCGTTGTAACGGG
The DNA here is from genome assembly GCF_056861525.1 of Stenotrophomonas sp. 82F1. Lineage (NCBI taxonomy): Bacteria > Pseudomonadati > Pseudomonadota > Gammaproteobacteria > Lysobacterales > Lysobacteraceae > Stenotrophomonas > Stenotrophomonas sp. 82F1. Next base: position 381,041 of record NZ_JBSPUD010000001.1, on the reverse strand, counting down.
TGTTCTGACCACCAACCGAGATCGCACCGTCGGCCTTGCTGACCTGCGAGATGCGCGGATCAAGGCGGATGTAATCCTGGATGTTGCGGTTCACCGACGGCAGCGAATCCAGGGTTTCGCGGTTGACGTTGGTGCCGGTGCCCATCTTGTAGGCGCTGAACAGGTCGCTACCCACTGCGGCAGCCACGACCTGGACGGCATCCAGATTGGTGGCGGCGACATCGCCGGCCAGGTTGGCGTTGACCGTGTTGACCTGGTTCAGGTTGAGGTACACGCCCTCTTCGGTCTTGGTGCCCTCACCCGGCTTGGTGATGGTGATGGTGTACGGACCACCCACGCGCAGGCCGCGCGCGTTGTAACGACCCGACGCATCGGTGGTCGCACGCGAAACGGTGCCCGATTCGGTGTGGGTGATGGTGACTTCAGCACCAGCAACAGGCGCGCCCGCATTGGACACGACCTGGCCGCCGACACCGGCAGAGGTGCTCTGGGCGAAGGCGGGAGCGGCGGCGAGCGCAGCCACGAGACCAAGGGTGAGCTTGGACATCCGGAATGGGTGAGTCATTGTTCGGTAGCCTCGATGCGAGTTGGCGATGGCGGAAAAAAAGCGCATCCAAGCAGCCTTGCGGGCGGCTGTTCGGACATTTATCTGGGGTTCCCTACCGTGAACGGCAGCTGCCGCAACGGTTAACACTAGATTAACACGCTACGCTTTCAATGTGACGGTTGTGCGACAAACGGCACCAGATCGCAACGCTATCGTGACGGGATCTTCATTCCGCCTTACGAACGTCTTCACTCGTCGATGGCGGATTGCCCGCATCGAGTACCTGCCCCCGCCACGCCTGTCCAGCGGCGGACAACAGGGTCACGGCCGCCGCAGCGGCGGCCTCCGGGCCACGCGCGGCCGGATCCTGGTCGATCGAATAGGCCCGCGCCCGCAGGGCGGTACGCAAGGGGCCGGGGTAAAGACCACTTACCCGCACCGGGCTGCGGGCCAGCTCGTCATGCAGGCTGCCGATCAGCCCGCGCAGGCCATGCTGGGCGGCACCATAGCCGCCCCAATACGCCTGCCCCACCCGTTCGGGGGCATCGACGGTGAACACAAGCGCCGCATCTTCACGCTGGCGCAGCAACGGCAGGCAGGCCTGGGCCAGCCAGGCCGGTGCGGTCAGGGTGACGTGCACGGCACGGGCGAAACTGGCCGGGTCAGCCAGCTCGAACGGGGTCAGGCCGGGAAAGTGCGCTGCACAGACCAGCAGGCCATCTAGACGTCCCAACTCCTGCGCCACGGCCTGGGCCAGTTCGGCATAGTCGTCGGGACCTGCACCTTCCAGGTCCAAGGGGTACAACAAGGGTTCCGGCCCGACCGCCTGCACCTGGGCGTAGACCCGGTCCAGCCGGCGTGGCTTGCGCCCCAGCAGGACCACGGTCGCTCCCGCCTCGGCGGCTGCCACAGCGGCGGCACTCCCCAGCCCGCCGCCGGCGCCGGCAACGAGCACCACGCGATCCTGCAACGGGCGGCCATCGAGCGCCCCGTCTGCCGGTGACGTCGATGGCCAGGCGCTCATCCCTGCGCGGCCTCTTCGACGATGCGCTTGAGCTCGCCGGCTTCGAACAGTTCCATGACGATGTCACAGCCACCGATCAACTCACCGTTGATGAACAGCTGCGGGAAGGTGGGCAGATTGGAGAAACGCGGCAGGTTGGCGCGGATCTCCGGCTCTTCCAGCACATTGACCGTGCGCAGCGCGACGGCGCCTGCGGCCATCAAGGCCTGCACGGCGCGGCTGGAATAGCCGCACATGGGGTACTGCGGGGTGCCCTTCATGAACAGCACGAGCGGGTAACGATCCACCTCGGCCTGGATTTGCTGCATTACCGCCACACCTCACTCCTTGCTTCGCCGGACGAACCAACCGCGATGGTCGGCTAGACTGCCCACGGTAGCCCCCATTGTATGCCGATGGTACCGGCTGCCGCCGCCCCCTGGCCACGAACCTGTCCATGCCCGTCGAATTGCCCGCCCTGCCCTACCTGCCCTCGTCCCTGCAGCCGCACCTGTCGGCACAGACCGTGGAACTGCATCACGGCCGCCACCATCGCGCCTACGTCGACGCGGTCAATGCCGCCATTGTCGGCACCGAATGGGAAGAAGCCACCCTGGAGGACATCGTCCGCCATGCCCAGGGCGCGCTGTTCGATGCCGCCGCCCAGGCGTGGAACCACGGCTTCTACTGGCAATGCCTGCGCCCGCGTGGCGGTGGCGAACCGCAGGGCCGCCTGGGCGAACTGGTCAAGCGCCAGTTCGGCGACGTGCAGCGCCTGCGCGAGGAGTTCAACCGCACCGCGTTGGGCCTGTTCGGCTCCGGCTGGGTGTGGCTGGTACAGCACCCGGGTGGTCAACTCGGCCTGCAGGCCACGCGCAATGCAGGCACGCCGCTGACCGGCGACAGCACCCCGCTGCTGTGCTGCGATGTCTGGGAACACGCGTACTACACCGATTACCAGAATGATCGCGCGCGTTATCTGGAAGCCTTCTGGCAACTGGTGAACTGGGAGTTCGCCGAGAGCCAGCTGCGCTGATACGGACGGGCATCCGCCGGGCATGGCCCGGCGCTACCGGCATCGCGCCGCGCCATGGCGGCGGCCCACCTTTGTGGGCACCGCCCTGGTAGCTGCCCACCTTGGTGGGCATTGCCGGCCAGTGGCCGGCACCCGTTTGATCAGGCGTTGCGCAGCGCGTGCACGGCCGGGGCCACCTGGGCCTGGCGGTCCAGTTCCAGGCCGACCTGCACCAACGCATCGGCCAGTGCACCGGCATCATCGTCGCGCAGCGTCGCGTGACCAACCTTGCGGCCGTCACGCGACTCCTTGCCGTAATCGTGCCAATGTCCACTGGCCTGCTGCAGCACCGGCGTCGGGTCAGGCATCGCCCCCAGCCAGTTCAGCATGCAGGCATGGCCCAGCATGCGGGTACTGCCCAACGGCAGGCCGAGCACCGCGCGCAGGTGGTTCTCGAACTGCGAGGTTTCGCTGCCTTCGATGGTCCAGTGACCGGAGTTGTGCACGCGCGGCGCCATCTCGTTGGCCAGCAGTTCGCCGTCGCGGCAGAACAACTCCAGCGCGAACACGCCCACGTACTGCAGGTGTTCGGCCACGCGGCGGGCATAGCCGATCGCCGCGTCGTGCTCGGCAGCGGACAGTACCGCCGGGGCCACGCTGGCCGACAGCACGCCGTCGACATGCCAGTTACCGGTGACCGGCCAGGCCTGGAAGCTGCCATCGCGGCCGCGCACAGCCACCACGCTGACTTCGCGCTGGAAGGCGACGAAACCCTCGAGGATCAGGCCGGTGCGCTCAACCTGCGCGCCCAGCGCCTGCCATGCGGCATCGATGTCCGCTTCGCTGCGCAGGCGGAACTGGCCCTTGCCGTCGTAGCCCAGGCGGCGGGTCTTGAGGATGCACGGCAGGCCGAATTCGGCCGCCTTGGCCGCCAGTTCGTCACGGCTGCGGATATCGGCGAACGCCGGCAGCGGAATACCCAACTGCTGGAACAGGGTCTTCTCGCTCAACCGGTCCTGGGCCACCGCCAGCGCGGACGGCGGCGGATAGACCGGCACGCGATCGGCCAGCCATTGCGCGCTGTCGGCCGGCACGTTCTCGAAATCAAAGGTGATCACGTCGACTTTGGCAGCGAAGTCCGCCAGTGCCTGGCGATCGTCGAAGGCGCCGACGGTGAGCGGCGCCAGTGGGCCACTGCAGGCGTCAGCCGCCGGATCATACAGTTCGAAGCGCAGTCCCAGCGGCGCACCGGCCAGGACCATCATGCGGGCGAGCTGACCGCCGCCGAGGATGCCGACGGTCAGGCTCATTGGCGCGGATCGTCGTGGGCCATCACGTCTTCGGTCTGGCGCGCGCGGAAAGCATCGAGCGCCTGGCCGATCGCCGGCTGGTCACTGGCCAGCATCGCAGCGGCGAACAGCGCGGCATTGGACGCGCCGGCATTGCCGATGGCGAAGGTGGCGACCGGGATACCAGCCGGCATCTGCACGATCGACAGCAGCGAATCCATGCCGTTGAGCGCCTTGGACTGCACCGGCACGCCCAGCACCGGCACCGCGGTCTTGGCCGCGATCATGCCCGGCAGATGCGCGGCACCGCCGGCGCCGGCAATGATCGCGCGCAGCCCGCGCGAACCGGCCTGCTCGGCATAACTGAACAACACATCCGGCGTCCGATGCGCGGACACCACCTTCACTTCGAACGGAACACCCAGGGCTTCAAGCTTCTGGGCGGCGTGCTGCATGGTTTCCCAGTCGGAGCGGGAACCCATGACGATGCCGACAAGCGGCGCGATCGGGTTGGGGGTCATTGGCCGTCACCTGCCTTAAAGACGTATTCTAGCCATCTTCCACGCAAGACGAAGAACCATGGATCGCAAGCTGCTCGACCTGCTGGTATCGCCCGACACCCGCCAGCCCCTGTCCCTGCTGGATGGCAAGGGCCTGGAAGCCCTCAACCGGGCGATCGCCGCCGGTTCCGTCAACCGCGCCGATGGCAACCCGCTGGCGCAGCCGCTGCGCGAAGCCCTGGTCACCCGCGACCGCAAGCAGGTGTTCCGCGTCGACGACGGTATTCCGGTGCTTCTGGCCGAAGAGGCCATCCCGACCGCACAGATCGCCGACTTCCCGACCGCATGAACGCGCTGCCGACGCCGGATCCAGCCGTCGTCGCGGCCGATGTCGCCCGCGCGTTGGCCGAGGACCTGGGCAGCGGTGACGTTACCGCCGCCCTGCTGCCCGACCAGCCCGACAGCGCCTACCTGCTGTGCAAGCAGGATGCGGTGATCGCGGGCCGCCCGTGGTTCGATGCCACCCATCGCGCGCTCGATGCCGACGTGCAGATCGAGTGGCGGGTAGCCGAAGGCGACAATGTCAGCGCCGGTACCGTGCTGGCGCTGCTGCATGGGCGCAGCCGCAGTCTGGTCAGCGCCGAACGCACCTCGCTGAATTTCCTGCAGACCCTGTCCGGCACCGCCACCACCACAGCCCGCTATGTGGCTGCGGTGGAAGGGACAGGCACGCGCATCCTCGATACCCGCAAGACCCTGCCCGGCCTGCGCCTGGCGCAGAAGTACGCGGTGCGTTGCGGCGGCGGCGACAACCACCGCTTCGGCCTGTACGACACGGTGATGCTGAAAGAGAACCACATCCGTGCCGCCGGCTCCCTGGCTGCCGCGGTGTCGGCGGCCCGCCAGCAATGGCCACAGCTGCCGCTGGTGGTCGAGGTCGAGGACCTCGAACAGTTGCGGCAGGCGCTGCAGGCCGGCTGTGAACGCATCCTGCTGGACGACTTCAGCCCAGAACTGCGGCGCGAAGCGGTGCGCATCACCGAAGGCCGCATTCCACTGGAAGTGTCCGGCAGCGTCGGCCTCGGTGGCCTGCGCTCGATCGCCGAAGATGGCGTGGACTGCATTTCCATCGGCGGCCTGACCAAGCACGTGCAGGCCATCGATCTCTCACTGAAACTGGGTCCGCCACCGGGTTGATGCCGGGGACGCGGGCCTCGGGGTCAGATCCCTTTTCCAAAGGAAAGGGATCTGACCCCGTTCTCACACCCGGCGTTCACAACGGCGCTGCGACGCTGCGACCATCCCCCACAGGAGCCGCGCATGCGCCGGATGCTCTTGCCCGCCTGCCTGCTGCTGGCCGCGACGCCCTTCTCGGCCGCCGCCGTCGAAGCCTGCGATGTCCCCCCGCGTTTCGGCCTGAGCCCTTTGGCCATCGCCATCCGCAACACGGCCTGCAACGAGCATCGCCTCTGGTTCCGCCCCTTCATCGACCGTGACGGCCGCGCTGCCAGCCTCAGTGTCACCGAGGCCGAAGGCGATCATCTGGCCGACAACGGCCTGATCGCCTGGCAACGGGTCACCAGCTACTGGCGCGAAAGCGGCACGCTCAATGCACTGGGCAGCCAACCGGGCGCCAGCAGCTGCCTGGCCCCGCTGGGAACCCGCTACACCGACAGCGATTGCCGCGCCTTCCTGATCGACAATCCGTGGTCGGCGGCCTTCATTTCCTGGGTGATGGTGCGTGCCGGGGTACCCGGCTTCAACACGTCCCCACGCCATATCGACTACATCCGCGCCGCCTACCAGGCAGGCCCTTCCGGGGTGCCCTACCGCCTGGTGGACCCGGCCACCGCCAAGCCAGCACCGGGCGACCTGTTGTGCTTCCTGCGCGACCGCAGCAGCACACTCAGCTACAGCGGATTGGTGCAGGCCTTGGGCAACGGCTCGGTCGGCCATTGGAAGTCGCATTGCGAAGTAGTGGTGGCGGCCAATCTCGGTGGTGACCAGACGCTTTACCTGGTGGGCGGCAATGTCATGAACACCGTGGCGATGCGCCTGCTGCAACTGGATCGCACCGGCACGATCAAGCTGCCGCCGCCGCGCGAGCGCGACACCACCGGCATCGACCCGACCTGCACACCGGGGCGCGAGGACGAATGCAGCTTCAACCGGCAGGATTGGGCCGCACTGCTGCAGTTGAATGCCACTGCGCCGCGTCCGCCGGCGGTACCCGCGGCACCGACACCGGTACCGCTGCAGCCGGCAACGGAGACTGGCAGCGATCGCTGAGCAGATGCCGCTTGATCCGCTCGCCATTCGTCGCCATCTTTGGCGGATCGACACCTGACGGCTGAAGCCATGCCCACCCTGCTGTTCCTGCTGATTGCCGGCGGTATCGTCTACTTCTTCTGGAACGCAGCGCGTTCGGCCGCCGAACGTGCGATCGAACTGGGCCGCAATGCCTGCCGCGCCGCCGATGTGCAGTGGCTGGACCAGGCGGTGCACGCCACGGGTCTGCGCCTGTCGCGTGGGGAAGATGGCCGGCTCGGTTTCGAGCGCACCTTCAAGTTCGAGTATTCCTACGACGGCATCGATCGCCATGTCGGCCGCATGGTGCTGCGCGGCGACCAGCTGGTGTCCTTCACTGGCCCGGGCGCGGCGCGGATCAGCCAGATTCGTGCGGACAACGAAGATGCCGAGGATGTGTGAGCAAGGGCATCCACGCATGGCGTGGATCTACTGGACAGCGCGCCGGTAGAGCCACGCCATGCGTGGATCGCCATGTCGGCCGCATGGTGCTGCGCGGCGACCAGCTGGTGTCCTTCACCGGCCCGGGCGCGGCGCGGATCAGCCAGATCCGTGCGGACAACGAAGATGCCGAGGATGTGTAACCGCTGAAGGTGTGCCGACCAACGGTCGGCACCCACCGTTACTTGACCACGCGCAGGGTCGGGCGGCCCTTGGGCGGCGGACCGGCGGGCGGCGTGTCGTCCGGCGGCGTCTGCGCATCATCGTGCAGCAGCTCGTCGCTGGCCTGCGCCGGTTCGCCACCCGGGATGTCGTCCGGCAGCGCCATGCCCTGCCCGGTCTCACGGGCATACACGGCCAGCACCGCACTGATCGGCACCTGCACCGGATAGCTGGTGCCGGAGAAGCGCGCCGAGAAGCTCACCGACTCGTTGTCGATCACCAGCCGTACGACGGCGCGCTCGGCGATGTTGAGCACCACCCGGCCGTCCTTGACGGCCGAAGGCGGAACCTGCACGCCGGGAACGCCGGCGTCGACCAGGATGTGCGGAGTCAGCTGGTTGTCGTTGATCCATTCCACCAGTGCCCGCAACAGGTACGGGCGGTGGCTGGTCATGTGGAAGAAGTCTTCGGTCATGCGTGAAGTGTAGCGCCCGACGCCCCTGCCGGGGCGGATCGCCTGCACGCCGGTCGGCGTGCAGACGGGAAAGCGGATGCCGGATCAGCCCGGCAGATCGCGCAGTTTCTTTTCCTGATCGGTCAGGCTGCGGACGAAACCGGGATGGCGGAAGATCCGGTTGCCATAGTCCTCGATGGCCTTGCTGTCCTTCGGCAACGGCACGTCCAGCGATTGCAGGCGCCAGATGATCGGCGCCATCGCGCAGTCGGCCAGGCTCATTTCCGGATTGAGGAAGAACTTGCTGGCCTTGAACAACGGCAGCGAGGCCGTCAGCAGTTCCTTCAGCCGCTTGCGCCCCGCCTCGGCCTGGGTCTTGTTGCCCAGCTGGATCGCCTGCACCTGCGGCACCCAGTCGTGCTCGATACGCAGCATGGCCAGGCGGATGCGCGCGCGCGACAGCGGGTCGACCGGCATCAGCGGCGGGTGCGGATAGCGCTCGTCCAGATACTCGCTGACCACCGACGCGGCGTACAGCACCAGCTCGCGCTCGACCAGGGTCGGCACCGAGTGGTACGGATTGAGATCGATCAGATCTTCCGGCGGGTTCTGTGGATCGACCGGAACGAAGTCGAAACTCACGCCCTTGGCCGCCAGCACCAGGCGCACACGGTGGCACAGTACATCGTCGTTCGAGGAAAACAGCGTCAGTGTATTGCGCATGCGTACGCTCGCCGCCATCAAAGGCTCTCCTACGACAGGAGACCGCCTGCCGTATCGGCGCCGCCAGCACCGTGCTGACGGTCGACTCCTCCCCGAGTGTGCAACCGACCATCACAAAAGCCAATAGGCCCGATGCAATGGCCGGCTCTGGATCAGTGCACGTCCTTCCAGTATTCCTTCTTCAACAGGTACACCAGGAAGGTCAGCAGGGCCAGGAACAGGATCACCCAGACACCGAGCTGCTGCCGCTTCAGCGCGGCCGGTTCGCCGGCGTATTCGAGGAAGTTGGTGATGTCGCGCACGGCCTGGTCGTACTGGCCCGCATCGACCGAGCCCGGGCTTTCGATGCGCAGGCCCGTTACCGGCGGGTCCATGCCCGGCGCTTCGGCCTTGCCATGCACCGCGTGCTGCAGGCCCTGCATCTCCCACAACGGATTGGGCATGGAGGCGTTGGCGAACAGCGCGTTGTTCCAGCCCAGCGGGCGGCTGCTGTCCAGGTAGAACGACTTCAGGTAGGTATAGATCCAGTCGCTGCCACGCACCCGGGAGATCAGGCTCAGGTCCGGCGGCATCTTGCCGAACCACTTCTCGGCCTGCTCCTTGGGCATTGCCACCGGCACCGGATCGCCGATCGCCGAGCCGGTGAAGTTGAGGTTGTTCATCACCTCTTCCTCGCTCAGCCCCAGGTCCTCACCCATCCGCGAATAGCGCAGGTACTTCAATGCGTGGCAGCCGCTGCAGTAGTTCATGTACAGCTGGGCGCCGCGCTGCAGCGACGCCCGGTCACCCAGGTCGTTGCCGGCCTGCAGCAGCTTGGTGCCGCCCTCGGCGGCCATGGCCAGGGTACTGCCCAGCATCAGGGCGGCCGCCAGGGCCAGCCGGACCATCCAGCGCTCAGTCATGCGTGGTCACCCTTTCCGGTACCGGCTTGGTCTTGTCCAGCCTTGTCCATATCGGCATGGTGATGAAGAAGGCGAAGTACAGGAAGGTCAGCACCCGCCCGACATAGGTCTCGTGTGCATCGGTACCAGGACCGGAACCGATCACCATCAGCCACGCGAAGCACACCACGAACATGCCCAGCAGGCCGCGCGACAGCCAGCCGCGGTAGCGGTAGGACTTGACCTTGGCGCGGTCGAGCCAGGGCACCAGGAACAGGATGGCGATGGCCGAGAACATCACGATCACGCCACCCAGCTTGTTCGGCACCACCCGCAACATCGCGTAGTACGGCGTGTAGTACCAGACCGGTTTGATGTGTTCGGGGGTGACCAGGCGGTTGGCTTCGGTGAAGTTGTCGTGTTCCAGGAACAGGCCACCGAAGGCCGGTGCGAAGAAGATGATGAAGGCCGCGATGATCAGCAGGAAGCCCGCGCCGACGCCATCTTTCAGCGTGTAGTACGGATGGAACGGAATGCCGTCGGTCGGCGCGTTCGGTGACCAGCGGTTGCCCTTCGGCCCCTTCTTGATCTCCACGCCATCGGGGTTGTTCGATCCCACTTCATGCAGCGCACCCAGGTGCAGCACCACCAGCAGCAGCAGTACCAGCGGCAGCGCGATCACGTGCAGTGCGAAGAACCGGTTGAGCGTGGCGTCGCTGGGCAGGTAATCGCCCATGATCCATTCGGTCAGGCCGTTACCAATGACCGGAATGGCGCCGAACAGCGAGATGATCACCTTGGCGCCCCAGAACGACATCTGGCCCCACGGCAGCACGTAGCCCATGAAGGCTTCGGCCATCAACACCAGGTAGATCAGCATGCCCAGGATCCACACCAGCTCGCGTGGCTTCTGGTAGCTGCCATACAGCAGCCCGCGGAACATGTGCAGGTAGACCACGATGAAGAACAGCGAGGCACCGGTGGAGTGCATGTAGCGGATCAGCCAGCCCCACTCCACGTCACGCATGATGTATTCGATGGAGGCGAATGCTTCGGCGGCATTCGTCTTGTAGTGCATGGTCAGGAAGATGCCGGTGACGATCTGGTTGACCAGCACCAGCAGCGCCAGCGAGCCGAAGTAGTACCAGATGTTGAAGTTCTTCGGCGCGTAGTACTCGCTGACATGCTTGCGGTAGATCGGCATCAACCCCGGCGCGCGGGCATTGACCCAGTCGGCCACGCCGGTGGCGGTACGGCTGAGGATGTTGGACATCAGGCAGCCCCCTGCGGATCGACACCGATGATGATGGTGTTGTCGTCCTGGTAGTGGTGCGCGGGCACCTTCAGGTTGATGGGTGCGGGCACGTCCTTGAAGACGCGGCCGGACATGTCGAAGCGCGACTTGTGGCAGGGGCAGAAATAGCCGCCCTTCCATTGTGGGTCGTAGGGCTCGGGGCGTATTTCACCCACCATTTCCGGCGAGCAGCCCAGGTGCGTGCAGAGACCGACCAGCACCGAGATCTCGGGCTTGATCGAGCGCAGCTCGGGGTTCTCCTTGAGCACGTACTCCGGCTGCTGATCCTTCTCGCCGGACTCGGGGTCCTTCAGACGGCCATCCAGCCCATGCAGCGCCTCGAGGATCGCCTTGGACCGTTTGACGATCCAGATCGGCTGGCCACGCCATTCCACGATCAGGCGTTGGCCTTCCTGCAGGGCGCTGATGTCGGCCACCACCGGTGCGCCGGCAAGCTTGGCGCGGGCACTGGGGTTCCAGGATTTGATGAAAGGAACTGCGGTGAATCCGACGCCGACGGCGCCCACCACGGCTGTGGTGGCAGTAAGAAAACGCCGACGTCCGGTGTTGACTGGATCGTGTACCCCATCGTTGGCCATCCGGCACTCCGATATTGATTAGGTAGCTTTAAGGCTGCCAGCGGTTCCGGTGGGGGCCAGAGCCGCATTGAATCTCGGTCGAGTGTAGCGGAACCGTCGCGCGCCACACAACGCATTGCAACAACATTGCTTTGGGGGGTTGCCGGGCATGGCCTGGCACTACTGTTTGCTCAGCACCGTACGATAACGCTCGGCCAGCTGGCCGACCCGGCGCACGTAATACTGGGTCTCGCTGTAGGGAGGCACGCCGCGATGGCGATCCACCGCGCCCTCGCCCGCGTTGTAGCCGGCAGCGGCCAGGGTCAGATCACCGTTGAACCGCTTCAACAACCACGCCAGATACTGCACACCGCCACGGATGTTCTGCCCGGCGTCGTAGGAATCACTGACGCCGAAACGTGCGGCGGTGGGCGGCATCAACTGCATCAGGCCCTGCGCACCGGCACGGCTGAGCGCGGTCGGGTTGTAGGCCGACTCGGCATGGATGATCGCGCGCACCACCGCCTCTTCCACCCCGAACTCGCGTGCGGCCGAGGTGATCTCGCTCTGGAAGGCCGTGGTGTTCAGGCGCACGCTGCCGAAATCAACGCGCGGATTGACCCCGCAGGCGTAGCAGCGCTCCATGAAGCTGTAGCGGATGGTCCGCACTGGGCCGAGATTGGCGACCTGGGTCGGGCGTGCACTGGTGTAGTGGCGCACCCCATCCTGCATGTACGAATAGACCTGTCCGCTGACCATCTTGCCGCCGCGTGGGCTGGCCGGCGTGGACGCTGCCGCGGGCGCAGGAGCCGGCGCGACAGCGGGACTGGCAGCGCTGGCGGCCACGGCAACCGGGTTGCGCTCGGCGCTGGCCACCACTGCAGCAGGCACGGGCACTGGCGTCGGCGCCGAGCTGACGACCGGGGCACGCACCGCCCTGCCCGCGCTGCGGGTGTAGCTGATGGTGCTGCATTGGGCACCGGCCACCCGCTTGCTGACATAGCTGGTGACCCCATCGGCGCCAAGGCACTTGTACAGGGTGCCGGCGCTGGCCGGCGCAGCGGTCAGCGCAGCGATGATGATCGCCGTTATCCCCAGTCTCCCCTTCATGGCCGCGAGTGTCCCAGCTTCGCTGCGGCTTGCCAAGAGCGCCGGCTCAGACCGTGACCGCGGGCACGGCCAGGACCTGGCTGAGCCCGGCCAGACGCTCAGCCAGCTCCTCGCGCAGTTCGGCCGGCGTGGTCCACAGCGCCACCGGCAGGCGGTCCAGGCTGAGGATCTGTGCCAGCATCATGCCGCGGCTTTCCGCGCCCATCCGCAACAGGCAATGGTCTGCGCCGTCAGCCTCGAGCACGCCGCACCAGGGCGGAATGCGCCCGGCCAGCTCCACCTCGCTGCCGGCCAGGCGCAGGATGGCCTGCAGCGCGAACGGCGCCTGGCTGACCGCCTGCCGCACCATCACATCCGGCGGCGCCGGGGTTCGCCGATGCAGGCCAGGCTCGGGCAGAGGCCGCACAGCGCCCATCCGGTCCACGCGCAACGTGCGCCAGTCCTGCCGGCCCAGGTCCCAGGCCAGCAGATACCAGCGCCGCCCGTAGTTGACCAGGTGCTGGGCCTCGACTTGCCGTTGCGTCACCGCGTCCTGCGCGCTGCGGTATTCGAAGGCCAGCCGCGCGGCCTGCCGGCAGTGCTGGGCCAGCCGCCCGAGCAGGCGCGCATCGGTGGATGGCAGATCGGACAGGGTCGCAGTGGCCGCATGCACTTCGCCGGCCTGCTGGCGGCGACGCGCCGGCACCAGCGGGTCGAGCTTGGACAGCAGGCCGCGTGCGGTGTCGTCGATGCCGGAGACCGTGGCCGAGGCCGCACGCAGGGCAATCGCCAGCGTGGTGGCCTCTTCCTCGTCCAGCAGCATCGGCAGCACCGGTGCCCCCGCGCCCAGCCGGTAGCCCCCGCCTACGCCGGCCGACGCCTGCACCGGATATCCCAGCTCGCGCAGGCGTTCGACATCGCGGCGGATGCTGCGCCGATCCACTCCCATGCGCTCGGCGAGCTCGGCACCGGACCAGTGGCGGCGGGCCTGCAGCAGCGAGATCAGGCGAAGCAGGCGATGGGCGGTATGGCGCATGACGGATCGCGGACAGAAGTCGTCCGCAATTGTGCCCCAGCATGGGCCCCACTTCACCACCACCTGCAGGGAGCAATGCCATGACGTCACGCCAGATCACCCTCTACCACGCCGCCCGTTCACGCTCGAGCGGCGCGGTGGCCCTGCTTGAAGCACTGGGCGCCGACTACCGCATGCAGGTGCTGGACCTGAAGGCTGGCGCCAACCTGGCCCCGGCCTATCTGGCGATCAATCCGATGGGCAAGGTGCCGGCCATCGTCCACAACGGCGCCCTGGTGACCGAGCAGGTGGCGATCTACCTGTACCTGGCCGACCTGTACCCGGAAGCCGGGCTGGCACCGCCGATCGGCGACGCCCTGCGCGGCCCCTATCTGCGCTGGATGGCCTTCTATGGCGCCTGCTTCGAGCCGGCGATGATCGACCGGGCGATGCGCCGCGAGCCGCCGCCGCATGCGATGTCGCCCTACAACGACGCCGATACGGTGCTGCAGGTGATCGAAGCACAGCTGGCGCAGGGGCCGTACCTGCTGGGCGAGGTGATGAGTGCGGCCGACGTGCTGTGGGGCAATGCACTGGCATGGACCAGTGCGTTCGGCCTGGTGCAGCCAGCACCGGCGACCGCCGCCTACATCGCACGGATGAGTGCGCTGACCGCGTTTGATCGTTCGCGGCAGATCGATGCGGAGCTGGTGGCGGCGTAAGGCATTTGCCGGGTTTCCTTTGTAGAGCCGAGCCCACGCTCGGCTGGTTTCAGTAGAGCCAGGCCGTGCCTGGCTGCCCCATGGCAAGCGGGAAGAGCAGCCGAGCGTGGGCTCGGCTCTACAAGGGCGCGGCGGGTGGCGCAGGATGCGGGTAGAATCGCCCCCTTTCCCGCCACCCGAATGGATTAAGCGCCATGACCGGGACGCCAGACGTCTTTCCGCCCGCCACGCCGGGTGGTACCCCGCTCGTTGCCCTGCCCGCCGGTCCGCGCAAGCCCGACCAGGTGAAAGGCAAGCTGTACATAAAGACCCACGGTTGCCAGATGAACGAGTACGACTCGGCCAAGATGGCCGACGTGCTCGCCGCCAGTGATGGCCTGGAACTGACCGATCGCCCGGAAGACGCCGACGTCATCCTGGTCAACACCTGCTCGATCCGCGAAAAAGCGCAGGAGAAGGTGTTCAGCCAGCTGGGCATCTGGAAGAGCCTGAAGAACCAGGGCCGTGAGGTCATCATCGGCGTCGGTGGTTGCGTGGCGTCGCAGGAAGGCGAGGCGATCATCAAGCGTGCGCCGTTCGTCGACCTGGTGTTCGGCCCGCAGACGCTGCATCGCCTGCCGGAACTGATCCGCGCCCGTCGCGAACAGCAGCGCCCGCAGGTGGACATCAGCTTCCCGGAAATCGAGAAGTTCGATCGCATGCCCGAACCACGTGCCGATGGCGCGTCGGCGTTCGTGTCGATCATGGAGGGCTGCTCCAAGTACTGCTCGTTCTGCGTAGTGCCCTACACGCGCGGCACCGAAGTCAGCCGCCCGTTCGAGGACGTGGTGGTGGAAGTGGCACAGCTTGCGGCGCAGGGCGTGCGCGAGATCAACCTGCTCGGCCAGAACGTCAACGCCTACCGCGGCCCCTATGGCGACGGCGAGCTCGCCGACCTCGGCCTGCTGATCCGCACCATCGCCGAGATCGATGGCGTTGGCCGCATCCGCTTCACCACCTCGCACCCGCTGGAGTTCAGCGATTCGCTGATCGATGCGTTCCGCGATGTGCCGCAGCTGGCCAACTTCCTGCACCTGCCGGTACAGGCGGGCAGCGACCGCGTGCTGTCGGCGATGAAGCGCGGTTACACCGCACTGGAATTCAAGTCGAAGATCCGCAAGCTGCGTGCGGTACGTCCGGACATCTCGATCAGCTCGGACTTCATCGTCGGTTTCCCCGGCGAGACCGATGCGGATTTCGAGAAGACCATGAAACTGATCGAGGACATCGGCTTCGACCACAGCTTCTCCTTCATCTATTCGCGTCGCCCGGGCACGCCGGCAGCGGACCTGGAAGACACGATCGGCGATGCGGAGAAGCATGCACGCCTGTCGCGGCTGCAGGAACGCATCAATGCACACGCTGCGAGCATCTCCGAAAGGATGGTTGGCAGCGTGCAGACCGTGCTGGTTGAAGGTCCCTCACGCAAGAACCCGAACGAACTGACCGGCAAGACCGAGAACATGCGTTCGGTGAACTTCCCGGCGCACCCGCGCCTGATCGGCCAGTTCGTGGACGTGGTGATCACTGAAGCGTTGACCAATTCGCTGCGTGGCCGCGTGGTGGCGGAATAAGGTGTGCCGACCAACGGTCGGCATCCACCGAGGTATTGAGGTGTGCCGACCAACGGTCGGCACCTACCGTGTGGATGCCGACCGTTGGTCGGCATGCCTCAGTCCAGTCGCTTGCGGAAGCGCAGGATGGCCAGGGTCATCATCGCCACGATGAACACCAGCAGTGCCAGTGCGTCCGGCCACAGCTCCCACAGCGAGGCCCCGCGCAGCATGATGCCGCGCACCAGGCGCAGGAAATGCGTGAGCGGCAGTACTTCCGCCAGCCACTGCACCGGCCTGGGCATGCCGGCGAACGGAAACATGAAACCTGACAACAGGATCGAAGGCAGGAACAGGAACAGGGTCATCTGCATGGCCTGGAACTGCGAGCGTGCGCGCGTGGAAATCAGCAGGCCCAGCGCCAGGTTGGCCAGCACCAGCAGCACGGCGGCAAGGTAGACATCCAGCAGGCTGCCGCGGATCGGGACCTCGAACAACCAGGTTCCCAGCAGCAGCACCAGCGTGGTCTGCAGCAGACCGATCGCCGCATACGGCAACACCTTGCCGACCATCAGTTCGCTGCGCGATACCGGCGTGGCGATCAGCAGTTCCATGTTGCCGCGTTCGCGTTCGCGTACCACCGCCACTGCGGTGAACATGACCAGGGTCATGGTCAGGATCACCCCGATCAGGCCGGGCACGATGTTCACTGCTGAGCGCCGTTGCGGGTTGTAGAAACTGATGACGCTCACCTGCCCGCTGGCGATGCTGCCTTCGCGCAGCGGCCGTGTGTTGCTGGACGGGCGCGCGTCCAGCGGCACCTGTGCCAGCTGGATCGCCGCACTCTGCACCACCGTGTCGCTGCCGTCGACCAGCACCTGCACGGCTTCGCGGCCTTCGTAGCGGCGTCGTTCGAAATCGGCGGGAATGACGATGCCCACGCTGATCCGGCCCCGTCGCAGCGCCTCCATCAGTTGATCGGGCGTATAGGCCTGCGCGCGCGGCGTGATCACGCCGGTGGCGACCATGTCCTGTACCAGCGCGCGCGACGCCGCACTGTTGGCCTGATCGGCGATACCGGCATCCAGGTGCCGCAGGTTGAGGTTGATCGCATAGCCGAACAGCAGCAGCTGCATCACCGGGATGCCAACGATCATCGCCAAGGTGATGCGGTCACGGCGCAGTTGCCGCAGCTCCTTGAGCATGATCGCCCATAGCCGTCGCACGCTCATGCGGCCGGCTCCCGACCACGGCCACGGGTGGCGGCAACGAATACGTCTTCCAGGTTGGGTGCCACCGGTTCGATGCTGGCCTGCGGATCGGCGGCGGCAAGTGCCTGCGCCAACACGCTGGTATCGGCCGCACCCTCGCTGCACAGCACGCGCAGTTCGGTGCCGATCTGGGCCACGCTGAGCACACCCGGCAACGCCGCCAGCGCGCGGCTGGCCTGCCGGGGCTGCGAGGCGGTGACCTTCAGGGTACGGCCCTGCAGCTGCGCGCACAGCTCGGCCGGGGTTCCATCGGCCACCAGGGCACCGCGATCTAGGATCGCCAGCCGATGGCAGCGTTCGGCCTCGTCCATGTAGTGGGTGGACACCAGCACCGTCGTGCCGGCATCGGCGAGTTCGAACAGCGCCTCCCAGAAATCGCGCCGCGACTCAGGATCGACCGCACTGGTCGGCTCATCCAGGAACAGCAGTTCCGGCGCATGGATCACCGCACCGGCCAGCGCCAGCCGCTGCTTCTGCCCGCCGCTGAGGGTGCCGGCCAACTGCACCTGGCGGTCCTGCAGACGGTACTGCTGCAGCAGCGCATCGACCCGCTGCCGCGCCTGCACCCGTGGCAGATCCTGGATGGCGGCCAGGAATTCCAGGTTCTCCCGCACCGACAGGTCTTCGTACAACGAAAAGCGCTGGGTCATGTAGCCGATGCGGCGGCGCAGCGCTTCGGCCTGTGCCGGGATCGCCAGGCCCAGCACTTCGATCTCGCCAGCGCTTGGTTCAAGCAGTCCGCACAGCATGCGGATGGTGGTCGACTTGCCCGAGCCGTTCGGGCCGAGGAAGCCGTATACCTGCCCGCGCGGGACCTGCAGATCGACGTTGTCCACCGCCAGCAGATCGCCGAAACGGCGGCTCAGGCCCTGCGCACGCACGGCAATGTCATTGACAGGATTCAGAAGCGCACCTGCACCGGCAGCCCGGCGGGCAGCGCCTGCATGTCGGCACTGTCGTCCAGCTCGATCTCGGCCAGGTAGCTCAGCCGCGAGACGTCATCACCGGTCAGCGCGTAATACGGCGTAAAGGAAGGCTCGCTGCGGATCGACCGCACATGCCCCTTCAGCACGGTGTTGGCACCATCCAGCTGCACCTGCGCTCCCTGCCCCACCTTCACCCGCAGGCGCAATGGCTGCGGCAGGTACACCCGCGCATACGGGCGTTCGCCCACCAGCATCACCACCAACGGCGCACCGATCGGTGCCTGGTCGCCCTGCCGATAGGGCAACGCATCGACCACGCCGTCGCGCGGCGCGCGCAGCTGCAGCTTCTGCAGGTTGACGGCCTGCACCACCTCCTGCGCCTGCGTCGCCCGGGAGGTAGCCTGGCCCTGGGCAATGTCCTCACGACGGTTGCCGCGCTGCAGCTCCAGCCACGCCTGTTCGGCAGCGCGTACGCTGGCCACGGCGTTGTCGGCGGCCGCGCGGGCCCTGTCCAGGTCGGCGGCAGCAACCAGCCGCTGACGGGCCAGCGGTTGCACCCGGCGATGGTACGCGGTGGCTTCAGCCGCCTGCGCGCGCAGCGCCGTGAGCTGTGCCTGCGCCTGGGCGATCTGCTCCTGACGCGGGCCCACCTGCAGTTCCTCGAGCTGTGCCTGCGCGCGGGCGGTTTCGGCCTGTGCCGCGTCGAACTGGGCGGCGCCACGGGCAGGGTCCAGGCGCATCAGCAGCGCGCCGGCCTTGACCGCCTGCCCTTCGCGCACGTCAACGGCACTGATCACTTCTGCCGCCGGTGCGGGCACGCTGATCCGGTCCCATTCAAGCGTACCCAGTGCCGCCGGCGGTGCCTCGCCGCAGCCCGCCAGCAGGCAGCTGCCCAGCAGCCCCATCCTGCGCATCCACGTGCCCACGGCCATGCGCCACCTCCTCCGATGGCGCCACGGTGCCATGCTCCCTGTGCACCCGCAATGATCCAGAACAGGGCTGGTCAATAATTGATCACCCGCCGGCAACGCCACTGCCGCAAGGCTCGCTGCCACCTATCCACAGGTTCGCGGCAACACCGTCCACACCACATGTGGAGAACCCCGCGGGCACTGGCGCAATTTTCACCACCGCATCATCTTCCTTGTGGCACAAGCGCTGCGAAGGACTATCCACAGGTTTCTTCGGCGCCGGTCCACACCCGGTGTGGAGAACTGTCGTCCTGCCGCCTTGCGCGTTACCCTTGTCGTCCCTGACTCCATCGCGGTGGACGGCGACCCCGCCCCACCCCAAGCAATGAAAAGCATCGAGCATCGAGACTTCACCCTGTCGCCGGAAGACAACGCGCAGCTGGCCAACCTGTGCGGCCCGTTCGACGGCCACCTTCGCCAGATCGAACTGAAGCTTGGCGTGGAAATCGCCAACCGCGGCTTCGTGTTCCGTGTCAGCGGCCCGACTGAAGCCAGTGCAGAGGCGCAGAAGCTGATCGAGGCGCTGTATGAAGAGGCCGCCGAGACCACCTTCGACAGCCACGGCATCCACCTGCGCCTGAACGCGGCGAACATCGAACAGATCGCCGATCGCTCCTACGAAGCGCAGGACGTGGCGATCAAGGTCAAGCGCGGAACCGTGCGCGGGCGTGGTTCCAACCAGAGCCGCTACCTGCACCAGATCGTCAGCCACGACATCAACTTCGGCATCGGCCCGGCCGGTACCGGCAAGACCTTCCTGGCCGTGGCCAGCGCGGTGGAAGCACTGAACGAATCGCGTGTGCAGCGCCTGATCCTGGTGCGTCCGGCGGTTGAAGCCGGCGAGAAGCTGGGCTTCCTGCCCGGCGACCTGAGCCAGAAGGTCGACCCGTACCTGCGACCGCTGTACGACGCCCTGTATGAAATGCTGGGTGTGGAAAAGGTGCTCAAGCTGCTGGAAAAGAACGTCATCGAGATCGCACCGCTGGCCTACATGCGCGGCCGCACGCTGAACGATGCGTTCGTGATCCTGGACGAAGCGCAGAACACCACCATCGAACAGATGAAGATGTTCCTGACCCGCCTGGGCTTCGGTTCCACCGCCGTGGTCACCGGCGATCTGACCCAGACCGACCTGCCCAAGCATGTGAAGTCGGGCCTGCGCGATGCCATCGACGTACTGCGCGATGTGGATGGCGTCAGCTTCACCTTCTTCGAAGCCCGCGACGTGGTCCGCCACCCGCTGGTGGCGCGCATCGTCAGCGCCTACGACCGCCGCGACCTGCATCAGATCCAACCGGGCGCGGAATAGCACTACACTCCGGGCTCCTGTGCACATAAGGACGTGTCATGGTACGCCCGGGTCTGCTGCTGTCGTTGTGCCTGCTGGCCTTCGGGCCGGCCCCCGCACTCGCCTCTCCCCCTCCCGTCGCCGAAACGCGGGCGTATGTTGAATCCAGCTATGTGATTGCTCCCTACCAGGTGGAGGATTTCACGCTGGTGCGCAGCAGTTACAACCCGGACGACCGGTTGGCGGGGGCCGGATTCAGTTACCGCAGTGACCTGCATCCGGAGGCGGCGATCAGCGTTTTCGTGTATCCGGCGGGCCGGCTGGACCCGCAGGTTGCCGTGGACCGCGGCATCCAGGCCCTGCAGGCGGACCTCAGGCAGGCGGTTGCGTCCGGCATCTATGCACAGCTGCAGGAGCTGGGACGGGAGCCCTTCCAGCTTTCGCCCAGGGCGGTGCCAGCGAAAGGTGCCAACGACATCGACTCGGCGGTGATCCAGGCCGTTGCCAAGGCCGAGCAGGTCCGCGGCGAGAAACTGCGTCTGAGCCTGCTGCAGGTGTCCCGCAAACAGCCGCTGCATTCCAATGGCTACCTGTTCTACAAGCAGCTGCATTTCTTCAAGCTGCGCATCTCGGCCAACCAGTCCGACCTTCCGCGCGAAGCGTTCGACGTCCTCGCTGACCGCGCCACGCGCAGCCTGATCCCGGCGCTGGAAGTGGCCAACGTCGGCAGCTGCGCAAGCGCCACTCTGTATGTGGACCCCGACGCGGCGCCGGAGCAGGGCGCTATCCAGTTGGCCAGCCAGCTGACCCAGCAGAACGGCTACAACTGCCACGCATCGACCGAGAAGGCCGATATCCAGGCTCGTGCGGGCAAGGCCTCAGTGATGGAAATTGCCTACGAAGCCGGCGACTGGAAGTCGCAGTGAACGGCGACACGCGCGATACTGTCACCTCCTGTTCGATCTGAAATTCCGGTGTTGCCATGACCAAGGGTCCCGTCCGCCTCGATGTAGCCGTCAGCTACGCCCTGCCCCGTGCCGGGCTGCCCTCTACCGTCAGCTTCCGCAAGTGGGTGGCGGCGGCGCTGAAGGGGCGTATCCGCGAGGCCGACCTGGCCATCCGCGTGGTCGACAGCAAGGAAGGCCAGTCGTTGAACCGGCACTACCGGGGCAAGGACTACGCCACCAATGTACTCAGCTTCCCGGCGGACGTGCCGGAAGGCCTGCCCAAGGGCGTCAAGTTCCCGTTGCTGGGCGACCTGGTGATCTGCGCGCCGGTGGTGGCGCGTGAAGCCGACGAGCAGAGCAAGGCACTCAATGCCCACTACGCGCATCTGACCGTGCACGGCGTGCTGCACCTGCTCGGCTGGGACCACGAGGACGACAAGGAAGCCGAGGCAATGGAACAGTTGGAGCGCGAGATCCTGGCCGAACTCGGCATCGACGACCCGTACGCGGGCGAGCGCTGACACCGGGCCGGCCTTGCATGACCGAGC
The DNA here is from genome assembly GCF_056861525.1 of Stenotrophomonas sp. 82F1. Classification (NCBI taxonomy): domain Bacteria; kingdom Pseudomonadati; phylum Pseudomonadota; class Gammaproteobacteria; order Lysobacterales; family Lysobacteraceae; genus Stenotrophomonas; species Stenotrophomonas sp. 82F1. Next base: position 359,478 of record NZ_JBSPUD010000001.1, on the reverse strand, counting down.
CCATGCTTGGCCATGGTGCGCCACGCGCTCCGCAGACCCGACCCAAATGCAGCCGAGCGTGGGCTCGGCTCTACCACGGAACCTCGCTTGTGCTGCTGCGTACCTTCCTGCTCCTGCCGTTACTGTTTGCCGCCACCGCTTCCGCCGCGCCGCTGGACCTGCCAGCGCTGATCGAGTGCCGCCAGGGCGTGGCCGCGCATGCCGCGCTGGCCCCCCTGCTGGCCGATCCGCTGAAGGCGGTGGCCCACGGCCTGCAGCCGCTGCCGCAGGGCAACCAGTTCATGAGCGAGTACCGGCTGGCCAGCCCGATCACCGTGTTCGGCCAGCAGACCGAGCGCGTGGCGGTGGCCGGCGCCAGCATCATGGCCGTGCTCGACCAAGCCGATCCGCGACCGCTGGCCACGCAGCTGGCGCTGGAGACCGGCTACGACCAGGACGGCAAGTTCATGGCCGGGCGCGAGCTGGTCAGCCGCGATGTGACCGACCCGAAGACCGGCGAGGCACAGATCGAGTCGATCATCCTCAGCGTATCCACCGTCGCCAGCCACCCGGGCAAGACCCTGGCTGGCTGCACCTACAGCCTGGACCTGCCGGCCGAGGGCGAGGGCCCGGCCGCCACCGCCCCGGCTGGCGAGGGTCACTGACAGGCCCCCACATCCTGCTAGACTTGGGCCATCGCCCGGCCTGCCGGGTGCCTTTTTTCCAGAGATGTCAGAAGACGACAGTAGTAGCTCCTCCGTGGAGCACAGTGAAAAGAAGCGCGGCTGGCTTGAACGCCTGACGTCCGCTTTTTCCGGCGAACCCCACACCCGCGACGAGCTGGTCGCTGTCCTGCACACCGCGCAGGAAGAAGGGTTGATCGCCGCCGATACCCTGAAGATGATGGAAGGTGCCATTTCGGTGGCCGAGCTGACCGTGGGCGACGTGATGATCTCGCGTTCGCAGATGGTCTCGCTGCCGGTGGAGGCGCCCTTCCTGGAGCTGATGAAGCAGGTGGTCGAGTCCGGCCATTCGCGCTTCCCGGTGCATGGCGAGAACAAGGACGACATCCTCGGCGTGCTGCTGGCCAAGGACCTGCTGCGCGGCGTGGTTGCCGACAATGGTCCGGGCAACATCCGTGAACTGCTGCGCCCGGCGGTGCTGATTCCGGAAGCAAAGAAGCTCAACGTGCTGTTGAAGGAGTTCCGCCTGTCGCGCAACCACATGGCGATCGTGGTGGACGAGTACGGCGGCGTCGCCGGCCTGGTCACCATCGAAGACGTGCTGGAGCAGATCGTCGGCGACATCGACGACGAACATGACGAGGCCGAGGATTTCTCGGCGCAGATCGCCATCCAGGCCGACGGCCAGTACGTGGTGGATGCACTCACGCCGATCGGTGATTTCAACGAGCGCTTCGGTGCCACCTTCTCCGATGAGGACTACGACACCATCGGCGGCCTGGTGACCGAAGCCGTCGGCCATCTGCCGGAAGTCGGTGATGAGCTGGCGCTGGACCGTTTCATGTTCCGTGTGGCCCGCGCCGATGCGCGCCGGGTCCAGGCCTTCCATGTAACGGTGCTGGCACCGGACGCGCAGGACGACGCTTGAAGCACCGTGGCCTGATCCTGACCCTGTGGCTGGCGTTGTGCCTGCTGGCCACGTCCCTGCCCCCGGCTGCGTTCGCGCAGGCGGCGGCGCCGACCGTCTCAACGGCCAGCGATGCCCCTGCCCCGCGTGTCGGCGTGGTCACCATGCAGCCGGGCACCGTGTTCTTCGAGCGCTTCGGCCACGATGCCATCGTCGTGCTGGACCCGGTGAGCGGCGAGGCGATCTCGTACAACTTCGGCTACTTCGATCCGTCCGAACAGGATTTCATCGGCCGCTTCGTGCGCGGCGACATGATGTATTACCTGGTGGCCCTGCCGCTGCAGCAGGATCTGTCGTACTACGACGAGACCGGCCGCGGTGCCAGCGTACAGTGGCTGGATATCACCCCTGACCAGGCACGCTCGCTGGCCGCCGACCTGGCCGAACGGGCCAAGCCGGAAAACGCGCGCTACCACTACGATTACTACACCGCCAACTGCGCGACGATGGTGCGCGACACCCTCGACAAGGCGTTGGGTGGCGGGCTGCACTCGCAGCTGTCCGGCCGTTCGCGCGGCAACACCTATCGCAGCGAGTCGGTACGGCTGGCGTCCCCTGCCCCGTGGATGTGGCTGGGCTTCGATATCGGCCTGGGCCCGTTTGCCGACCAGCCGCTGTCGCGCTGGCAGGAAGCCTTCGTGCCGATGCGCCTGGCCGATGCCCTGCGCCAAGCCCGCAACAGCGACGGCCGCCCGCTGGTGCAGTCCGAGCAGGAACTGCTGCCGCACCGCATCGACCCCGAACCGAAGGAGTTCGCGCGCCGCTGGTGGCCGTGGCTGCTGTGCGGCCTGGTGATTGCGGCGGGCGTGCTGGCGCTGCGCAACCGTCCGCGCCTGCTGGCCGGCCTGGCCTTGCCGCTGTGGCTGCTGTGCACGATCGCCGGCGGCCTGCTGGTGTTCCTGTGGGGCTTCAGCACGCACTACGCCGCCTGGGCCAACCGTAACCTGCTGCTGCTCTCGCCGCTGTGCCTGCTGCTGTTGCCGGGGGCGATCAGCCTGCTGCGGCGGCGCGTGCCCGGTCGCATGTTCAGGATCGTGCTGTGGCTGGTGGCGGTGCAGGCCGTGGCCGCCCTGGTGCTGCACTGGCTGAGCCTGCAGGCGCAGTACAACGTGCAGTGGATCGTGCTGCTGCTGCCGGTCCACGCAGCCTTGGCCTGGGTGCTGGGGCGCCGTCCTCACTTGTCGGAAACGCAGCACTGACGCACGATGGCGGGCATGTCATTGCCCGCCTCATTGCCCGTCCCTGCTGCCGCCTCCGCCGCAGCCAATCCCACCTGCGTCATCAACTGCGTCCACTACGATGACGACGGCAAACGCCACGACATCAGCCTGGATGCCATCAGCGATGTCATCGCCAGCAACAACGGTTTCGTCTGGGTCGGCCTGTACGACCCGAACGAAGACGTACTGCTGAAGCTGCAGGAAGAATTCTGCCTGCACGACCTGGCGGTCGAGGATGCGCGCAACGCGCACCAGCGCCCCAAGGTGGAGGCCTACGGCAACTCGCTGTTCGTGGTGGTGACCACCGCGCAGATGGTCGACGAGCGCATCCAGTACGGCGAAACCCATGCCTTCCTCGGCCCACGGTTCCTGGTGACCGTGCGCCATGGCGCCTCGCTGTCGTACGCGCCGGTGCGCGCACGCGTCGAGCGCGAGCCGCAACTGCTGAAGATGGGGCCGTCGTACTGCCTGTACGCCGTGGCCGACTTCGTGGTCGACAACTACCTGCCCATCACCAACCGCTTCCGCGACACCCTCGAGCTGCTGGAGAAGGACATCTTCGCCGACAGCTACAAGCGCAGCACGGTGGTGCGCCTGTACGAGCTCAAGCGAGAGTTGAACAAGATGCGGATGGCGGTGGCGCCACTGCAGGATGTACTGGCGCAGCTGCGCCGCTACCAGGGCGAACTGTTCCCGGACGAAGTGAAGCTGTATATCCGCGACGTGCACGACCATGCGGTACGCATCAGCGATGTGATCGACACCCTGCGCGAGATGCTGGGCACGGCCTTGAGCGTGAACCTGTCACTGGTGACGCTGGCCCAGGGCGAGACGGTGAAGCGGCTGGGTGCATGGGCCGCGCTGCTGGCCGCACCGACCTTGATCACCAGCTGGTATGGCATGAATTTCAGCCATATGCCGGAATTGAACCAGCCGTGGGCCTATCCGCTGATGATCGTCGGCGTCGGCGGCATCTGCGTCGGCCTGTACCGGCTGTTCAAGCGGGTGAAGTGGTTGTAACCCGATTTTTTGTAGAGCCGAGCCCACGCTCGGCTGTTCCCGGCAAAGAGCAGCCGAGCATGGGCTCGGCTCTACACAGGCAGGTGCATCAAGCCACGTAGATGGTCTTGATGTTCATGAACTCATGGATGCCGTGGTCGGCCAGTTCGCGGCCGAAACCTGATTCTTTGCTGCCGCCGAACGGCAACCGCGCATCGCTCTTGACGATGGCGTTGACGAAGGCCGCGCCGCATTCCATGCGCTGGGCGAAGGACTCACCGCGTACCGGGTCGCGCGTCCACACACTGCCGCCGAGGCCGAAGCGGGTGTCGTTGGCCACGCGCAGCGCCTCGGCTTCATCCTTGACCCGGATCACGGCGGCGACCGGCCCGAACAGTTCTTCGTCATAGGCCGGCATGCCCGGCCCCACCTGGTCGAGCACGCTGGCCGGATAGCCGGCGTGGCTGCCAGCCACCGGTTCGCCGCCGATCAGCACGCGCGCACCTTTGGCGACGCTGGCCTGCACCTGCTTGTGCAGTTCGTCGCGCAGGTCGGCACGGGCCATCGGCGCCAGCGTGGTGCCGCGCTCGTTCGGGTCGCCGTACTGGCGCTCTCCTGCGGCTTCAACGAAGCGCCGGGTGAATTCATCGGCCACCGCTTCGACCACGATGAAGCGCTTGGCGGCAATGCAGGTCTGGCCACTGTTGTCGAAGCGCGACTTCACCGCCGCGGCCACGGCCTTGTCCAGGTCGGCATCATCGAGCACTACGAAGGCGTCGCTGCCGCCCAGCTCCATCACCGACTTTTTCAACTGGCTGCCAGCGTTGGATGCAATCGAGCGCCCTGCCCGCTCGCTGCCGGTCAGGGTCACGGCTTTCACCCGTGCATCGCGCAGCACCTCGGCGGCCTGGTCATTGTCGATGTGCAGCACATCGAATACACCATCGGGCAGGCCGCCATCGCGGCATACCGCCAGGATCAGGTCGGCGCACTGCGGCACGTTGCTGGCGTGCTTGAGCAGCGCCACGTTGCCGGCCATGAACGCCGGAGCCAGGAAGCGGAACACCTGCCAGATCGGGAAATTCCACGGCATCACCGCAAACACGCAGCCGATCGGCTCATAGCGCACGTAACTGCGCTGGGCCTCGGTATCGATCAGTTGCGGCTTCAGGTAGTCGGCGGCGTGGTCGGCATAGAACTCGCAGGTGCTCGCGCACTTTTCCACCTCAGCCAGCGCCTCGGCCTTCAGCTTGCCCATTTCGCTGGTCATGGCCTGCTGCAGGTCGTCGCGGCGCGCACGCAGCTGGCCAGCGATCTGCTTGAGGATCGCGCCACGTTCCTGCAGCGAGCGCTCGGCCCAGCGCGGGAACGCATCAGCTGCCGCCTGCAGACGCTGCTCGATGGCAGCGGCGTCCATCAGCTCATGGCGGTAGGTCACCTGGCCGGTGGCCGGGTTGATGATCTCGACGGTCATTGGGGGTCTCCATCAGGGTGACCCCCATTGTGCGCCGGCCGCCGTGAGCCGGATGTTGCCGGTTCAGCCGTTGTCCTGGCGTGCCAGCTGCAGGTCGCGCTGGCGCCGCTTCTCGGCACGCGCATTGATGTACCAGCCGATCACCGCGGCAATCGACACCGCCGATACCAGCAGCGTAGCCAGCGCGTTGATCTTCGGGCTGATACCCATGCGCACCGAGGCGAACACCTTCATCGGCAGCGTGGTCGAGCCCGGTGTGGCGACGAAGCTGGCCACCACCACGTCGTCCAGCGACAGGGTGAAGGCGAGCAGCCAGCCGGCCACCAGCGCCGGCGCGATGATCGGCAGGGTGATGCGGCCGAACACGGTCAGCCGGCTCGCGCCCAGATCCATCGCCGCTTCTTCCAGCGACAGGTCCATTTCCTGCAGGCGCGAGGACACCACCACGGTGACGAAGCACAGGGTGAAGGTGACGTGGGCGATCCAGATGGTGGCCAGGCCGCGCGCCGGGAAGCCCGGAATCGCGCCCATCGAGGCCAGCAGCGCCATCAGCGAGAAGCCGAGGATCACGTCCGGCATCACCAGCGGCGCGGTCACCAGCGCACCGAAGCACGGCTTGCCGCGGAAGCGCTTGAAGCGGGTCATCACCATTGCCGCCAGCGTGCCGAGCACGGTGGCGGTACAGGCGGTCCAGAACGCGACCACCAGGCTGGTCCACATCGCATCCATCAGCGCGCGGTCGGCGAACAGGTCACTGTAGGCGCGGGTGGAGAACCCGGCCCAGACCATGGCCAACCGCGAGCTGTTGAAGGAATAGAACATCAACAGCAGGATCGGCAGGTACAGGAAGGCGAAGCCGAGCAGCAGCACGCCCAGCCCCAGGCCCTTGGCAGAACGTGGGCTCATGCCTGCTTTCCTTCCAGCAGGCGCTGCTGGGATCGGTTGAACAACAGGATCGGCACCAGCAGCAGCAGGATCATCGCCACTGCCATCGCCGAGGCGCCCGGCCAGTTGCGGTTGTTGAAGAATTCGTTCCACAGCTGGCGGCCGACCATCAATGTTTCCGAGCCACCGAGCATTTCCGGAATCACGAACTCGCCGATCGCCGGGATCATCACCAGCATGCAGCCGGCGATGATGCCCGCCTTGGACAGCGGCAGGGTGATGCGCAGGAACGCTTGCCACGGCTTGGCACCAAGGTCGTACGCCGCTTCAAGCAGGCGATGGTCATGCTTGACCAGGTTGGCATACAGCGGCAGCACCATGAACGGCAGATAGCAGTACACGATGCCGATGTAGGCCGCAGTCGGGGTGTCGATCAGCTGCAGCTTGGGCAGGCCCATATTGGTCATCAGCGTCTGCAGGCCGGTGTACTGCAGGAACTGGTCGAGCAGGCCGTTGCGGTCCAGGATCGCTTTCCAGGCATAGACGCGGATCAGGAACGAGGTCCACGACGGCAGCACCACCAGCATCATCGCCACGTTGCGCGCGGCCGGCGACAGGCGGGCGATGGCATAGGCCATCGGGTAGCCGATCAGCAGGGTGAGGAAGGTCGAGATCGCGGCGATCTTGATCGAGCTCAGGAACGCCTGGGCATAGATCGAATCGCGGAACAGCGCCAGGTAGTTCTCGAGGTTGAGCTTGAGCGAGAACCCGCCGTCGACGTACTGCAGCAGCCAGGTGTACGGCGGCGAGCCGACCCGGCTGTGCGAGAAACTGATCATCAGCACGATCAGGAACGGCACGGCGAAGAACAGCAGCAGCCACAGGTACGGAATGCCGATCACCGTGGCACGCAGCCCCGGCAGCCAGCGCTTCAGGCCCGCCGTGCTCATGAGGTCAGCACCACGCCGTCGTTGTCACGCCAGTGCACCCACACCTCGTCGCCCCAGGTCAGGCCATCGCTGGCCCAGCGCTGCGAGTTGGCGAAGTTGGCCAACACCTTGGCACCACTGGGCAGGCGCACGTGGTAGACCGAATGGCTGCCGAAGTAGGCAATGTCCTCGATCACGCCCTGCGCCTTGTTGGTGTGCCCTTCGGGCTCGTCCTTGCCGATCATCACCTTCTCCGGGCGCAGCGCGAACGCGACCGGCTGCCCTTCATAACAGGTGATGCCGTGGGCGATGTAGACCGGCGCCGGGAACAGCGGCGAGCGCACGGTCACGTATTCGGGCAGGTCCTCGTCGATCACGCCGTCGAACAGGTTCACCGAACCGATGAACTCGGCGACGAAGCGGTTGGCCGGCTGCTCGTAGACCTCGTCGGGCTTGCCGACCTGCTGGATCCAGCCGGCGTCCATCACCGCGATGCGGGTGGCCATGGTCATCGCCTCTTCCTGGTCGTGGGTGACCATCACGCAGGTCACGCCCGAGGATTCGATGATGCTGACCAGTTCCAGCTGCATCTGCGAGCGCAGCTTCTTGTCCAGCGCGCCCATCGGTTCGTCCAGCAGCAGCAGCTTGGGCCCCTTGGCCAGCGACCGAGCCAGCGCGACACGCTGCTGCTGGCCGCCGGACAGCTGGTGCGGCTTGCGCTTGCCCAGATGGCCCATCTGCACCAGGTCCAGCATCTCGCCGACACGCTTGCTGATCGCGTCCTTGCCCAGCCCATCCTGCTTCAAGCCGAAGGCGATGTTCTGCTCGACCGTCATGTGCGGGAACAGCGCGTAGGACTGGAACATCATGTTGACCGGCCGCTGGTACGGCGGCAGCGCATCCATCCGCTGGCCATCGACGGTGATGCTGCCCTTGGTGGGCGTCTCGAACCCACCCAGGCAGCGCAGCAGGGTCGATTTACCGCTGCCCGAGCCGCCCAGCAGGGCGAATATCTCGCCCTTGCGGACGTCCAGGTTGACGTCATCGACGGCGACGAAGCCATCGAATTCCTTGCGCAGATCACGAATGGAGAGATAGCCGGGCACACCGGTCGCTTCGACGACGGCGGCTTCCGGCTGGGCTTCAACGGGCATGGGGGCTCCGGGAGCGGGCGGTGGACAGCGGCCGCCATTCTAACGGCCGGGGGCCGATGGGGATATGACGGCGGCTGGCAATAAGACGTCAGGGGGTTGCCTGCCGACCCGCTATCCATGCGCGAATCCATGGAATGTTACAAAGTAACCACTTATTCCACGGACTGCCGATCAGTTCTCATTGCCATGATTGTCAGCGAAATATTCATATCCGTATGCGTGCTCGGATGCCAGATCACGCGCCGTCCTGGCGACGTAGCGCGCGTCTTCCGGGCTTGGAAACTGCTCATCCAAATCGGTCGTCGCAAGCGCGTAGGTATCAGCAAAATGAGTTACCTCATGGTAGATGGTCGCCGCCTTTGAGCCAGAGGGCACATTGGGACCTACCGGGAGATCGAAAAAACGGGGGCAGTAATTCACAACATAGGGAATTGCAGTGGAGATCCAAGCATTGGTGTCTCCAACCATCTCTTCCGGGCAATCGCAAGAAGGTGGCCTGAGCAATGCGAACCGGGTAGCGACTCCCGAGACTGTCTTTCTGATCCGGTCGTTGACCGGATTTGCGATGTTGGGATCACCATGCTCACCAAACCACGACCTGTATCGAGCAGTCTCCTTGAACGTCACGATAATGGATGATTCTCCCACCTCATATCCATACAGCGACTCCAGGTAGTTCTTCGAACTGCGGGCGATGCCTGCCGCAGCGGCAATTCCCGCCGCGAGGTCCTTCAATCGGGCTGGCGTGCAGGACGCCGCTCGAGATGCATCCTGCGGCGCAGTTTCGGCGCTCTGGCCTGCACGAGGCAGCGGAGCAACGATCAGCATCGAGACGGGAGCGGTAATTGCCTCTTCGATCGCAGTCGCTCCTGCGGCTTCCGTACCGCCAAGACTCCGATATCGAAGAACCGGAGCAGAAACCCTGTATGTCTGACCGGGACGAAGCTCATAGTTCAGGGAAAGATTGACCTGTCGAACAAGCCGCTGCCCAGGCTCCAGCGTCAGCGCTTTTTCCCGAGCTGCGGCGCTAAGGTGGGCGATGATTCCGCGATATGCGGCTGCATCTCCATCCTGCGAAACGACAAGAAACGAATCATTCCAAAGCCTTCCATCCTGCAGGACTCTGGGTAGCCCCCGCTCGGGAATGCTGAGCGCCACTGCGCCGGAATTGATGTAGGTGATGTCGACCATGACCTCAGTCCGAGCGGTTCCAGCAGCTTGCTTCATCTGCACAGACAACTGTGCGCTTGCGGGATGCGCCACGGCCAGAAATATGATTACGGAACCTATCCAGGATATGAATTTCATCGCCAACTTCCCTGATTTGCGTGGACACCAAGCATCCGTGACATGACATGTAAAATGCAAGTAATAGACGGACGAGGACTGATCCGCTCGCCATTTCCCCAGCATTTTTGGTGTTTCATCCCCGCTGCGGGGAATTCTCAGCGGGAGAAAAGCGACTGCGACCTCTTCAACCCGGCGATCACCCCATTGTGCTTTCCATCATGGGGCTGTTTCCATCACCAATGGAATGCGCGGCGTGCGCCTCTGCCTAAAGGCGGGAGAGCCCGATGCCCTGCGCAAGGCCCGCACTGCGGAGTTCCCGCTGATTTCCGGCAAGGGCAGCACCGGCAGGGGCAGCTCGATCAGCCTGCTGGCGATGCACCGCGAAGGCATCACCCTGCTGGGCCGCCTGCAGAGCGTCGCCGGGGGCATCGCCCGTTTCGCCGATGCGCGCCCGCAACTGCACAGCGCGATGGAAGCGACGCGGGCCGAGTACGCCTACCTCGACTCACTGGCCAGCGCGTACTACGCAACGCAGCCCGAACCGCGCACGGACGATGCGCGCTACATTCCCGAGGAAGTCTACCTGCATTGGGAGCCGGCGCCTTCGCCGCGCGAGCTGGATCTGCAGGCGGCAGGCATCCATTCGGTGGTGCTGGCCACCGGATTCGTCAGCGAATGGCCATGGCTGGACGTGGACGGCGTGCTGGACGAACGAGGCTACCCGCTCGGCGAGTTCGGTGTCTCCCCGCAGCCCGGGCTGTTCTTCATCGGCATGCACAACCTGCAGCGGATGAGCTCGTCGTTCCTGTGCAACGGCGGTCGCGATGCACGGGACCTGCTGCCTGCCATCCTGCAGCACCTTGGCCGGAGCGGCAGTACCGGCTCCGGCGCAGGGTAAGGCAGCCGCCGGGCATGGCCCGGCGCCACCAGGACCGCTCAGCGGCCGGTCTTCACCTCGGTCCACAGCCGGGTGTAGAGCTTGTCGGTCTCCGGCGTGTTGATCGAATAGGTGAACATCTTCGCGGCCACGTCGGCCGGCGGGTAGATGGTCGGGTCGGTGCGGATCGCTTCGTCCACCAGCGGGGTGGCGGTCGGTACCGGGTTGCCGTAGTGGATGAAGTTGGTGTTGGCCGCGGCCACCTTCGGTTCCAGCAGGTAGTTGATGAACGCGTAGGCCGCTTCCGGATGCTTGGCATCCTTCGGGATGGCCAGCATGTCGAACCACTGCGGCGCGCCTTCCTTCGGGATCGAGTAGGCCACGTGCACGCCATTGCTGGCCTCGGCCGCGCGGTCGCGGGCCTGGATGATGTCACCCGACCAGCCCACCACCAGGCAGGTACCGCCGTTGGCCAGCGAGCCCACGTACTGCGAAGAGTGGAAGTTCTGCACGTACGGGCGGATCGACTTCAGCAGGTCGGCCGCCTTCTGCAGGTCGGCCGGATTGCCGCTGTGCGGATCCAGGCCCAGGTAGTGCAGCGCGATCGGAATCATGTCCGCCGGCGTGTCCAGGATGGTCACGCCGCAGTCCTTCATTTTGCTGATGTTTTCCGGCTTGAACACCAGGTCCCAGCTGTTGGCGATGTCGGCGCTGCCACCGAAACGCTCCTTCAGCATGTCCACGTTGTAGCCGATGCCGGTGGTGCCGATCATGTACGGCACGCCGTACTGGTTGCCCGGATCCTGGGTGGCGATGCGCTTCATCACCGCCGGGTCGAGGTTGGCCAGGTTCGGGATCTTCGACTTGTCCAGCGGCAGGAACACACCGGCCTGGATCTGCCGGCCGAAGAAGTTCAGCGTCGGCACCACCACGTCGTAGCCGCTGTTGCCGGCCAGCAGCTTGGTCTCGACCATCTCGTCACTGTCGAACACATCGTAGGTGACCTTGATCCCGCTCTGCTTCTCGAAGTTCGGGATGGTGTCTTCGGCGATGTAGTCGCTGTAGTTGTAGACGTTCAGGACCTGGCTGTCCTGTCCGCCGCCGTTGCCGCCGCCACAGGCGGAAAGCATGGCGGAGGCCAGGCCGAGCGTGAGGATACGCAGCTTCATCGGGTGCTCCAGAATGCGGAAAGGGGGGCCGGCCGGGCCGGCGACGGGTGCCAGCCTACCCCCCGGCGGCGGATTTTTCTATTCGCGACCTTCACACGTTCAGCAGCAGGAACTCGCGTTCCCACGAACTGATCACGCGGAAGAAGGTCTCGTATTCCTTGCGCTTGACCGAGATGTAGGCGCGGCAGAAGCGCTCGCCGAGCAGTGCCTGCAGCTCGCTGCACTGCTCCAGCCCGTCCAGCGCTTCACCCAGCGAGCGCGGCAGGTCGTAGCCCAGCTCCTTGGCGCTGCCGGTCACCGGTGCATCCGGCGCCAGGCGCTCGCGGATGCCGAGCAGGCCACAGGCCAGGGTTGCGGCCATCGCCAGGTAAGGATTGGCATCGGAACCGGCGAAGCGGCTTTCCACCCGCATGTTCTCCGGCGTATCCAGCGGTACCCGCAGGCCGCAGGTGCGGTTGTCGAAGCCCCAGTGCACGTTGCTCGGCGAGACCTCGCCGAACACCAGGCGCCGGTAGGAATTCACGTTCGGCGCGAAGAACGCCATGGCCATCGGCACATATTTCTGCAGGCCAGCCAGGTAGTGGGCGAACAGCGGGCTGAAATCCTCACCGCCGTGCTCGCCGGTGAACACATTCTGGCCATCGCTGATGCGCAGCAGGCTCTGGTGGATGTGCATCGCACTGCCCGGCTCGTTCTCCATCGGCTTGGCCAGGAACGTGGCATACACCCCGTGGCGCATCGCCGACTCGCGCATGGTGCGCTTGAACAGGAACACCTGATCGGCCAGATCCATCGCGTTGGCGTGGGTGAAGTTGACCTCCAGCTGCGCCGCGCCGGATTCGTGGATCAGCGTGTCCACGTCCAGCTTCATCGCATCGCAGTAGTCGTACATCAGGTCGAGGATCGGGTCGAACTCGTTGACCGCGTCGATCGAGTACGACTGCCGCGCCGTTTCCGGGCGACCCGAGCGGCCCGCCGGGGGCAGCAGCGGGAAATCCGGATCGGTGTTCTTCTGCACCAGGAAGAACTCCAGCTCAGGCGCGACCACCGGTCGCAGGCCGAGCTCGGTGTAGGCATCCAGCACCCGGCGCAGCACATTGCGCGGGGCCAGTTCGTGCGGCTCGCCGTTCTTGGTATAGCAGTCGTGGATGACCTGCGCGGTCGGGTCGGTCGCCCACGGCACCATGCGCACGGTGTCCGGGTCGGGGCGCAGGATCATGTCCGAGTCCGACGGCGAGGTCAGGTCGTAGTAATCGTCCGGGAATTCGCCGGTGACCGTGGTCGCGAAGATGCCCTCCGGCAGGCGCGTGCCGTAATCGTGCGAGAACTTGTCGGCCGGGATGATCTTGCCGCGCGCATTGCCGGTGATGTCCGGAACCAGGCATTCGACCTCGGTGATGCGCCGCTCCTTCAGCCAGCGCAGCAGGCTGCTTTCCTGCGGTGGCGTGGGCGTAGCCGTCTTGCGCGGGCGCGTTCGCGAACTCATGGGGATTCCAGTCGATTCTGTTGGTGCTGCCGGCAAGCTTGGCCGAACGCACGGAAAATAGCGTGATAGAACGGCGTCTGCATGACCCGCCACTCCGGGTGCCACTGTACGCCGAGCACGAATCGATGGCGCTGGCTGCGTGCCGCTTCAACCAGGCCATCATCGGCCCAGGCCTCGATCTGCAGGCCGTCGGCCAATTTCGCGATGCCCTGGCCGTGTACCGAATTGACCTGCACCCGATCGCCGGCAGACCACTGTGCCAGCCAACCACCATCGGCCACGGTGATCGCATGGGCCGGCCCATACTGGACCTCCACCGGCGCCTGCGGGCCTTCGCGATGGTCGCTCAGGCCAGGCACTGCATGCACCTGCGGATGAAGCGTGCCGCCGAGCGCCACATTCAATTCTTGGAAGCCGCGGCAGATCGCCAGCACCGGCAGATCCATCGCCAGCGCCTCATGCAGCAGGGCGAACGCCGTGGCATCGCGGGCCGGGTCGTGCAGGTTGCCTTCCCAGCTGCGGCCCCCTTCGTAATGCTGTGGCTCGATGTTGCTGACCGCGCCGGTCAACAGCAGGCCATCGAGGCCCTGCAACCAGTCGCGTGCCGGCAGCGGCGGCTGCAGGCTCGGCAGCACCAGTGGTGTTGCCTGCGCAGCGTCAACCAAGGCACGCACATACTTTTCCCCGGCCACCGCGAAACGATGATGGCCGAGCACGGTGCTGTCGGTGGGCAGGCCCACCCAGGGCAGGCGGCGCATGGGGAAAACTCCTTGGCGTGCAATCACGTTACCCGCCCGGCACCGGCAACGGCAAGCCGCTGCCGTCACACCACGGGCGCTCCGCTTGGGCCAAACTATCGGCGTGAAGCCCGACCGTCCTCCCCCGCTCCGACGCCCTTTCCCGCTTCTGCGAGGCCGCCGGTGAGCGCCGCCTTCCCGCCCAGCTGGTACGCCAGCAGCCTGCCCGAACCGGCCGCGCTGCCGCCGCTGCGCGGTGAACTGCAGGCAGATGTCGCGATACTGGGCGCCGGTTACACCGGCCTCACCGCCGCACTGGAACTGGCCCTGCGCGGCCAGCGGGTGGTGGTGCTGGAGGCGCAGCGGATCGGCTGGGGAGCCTCGGGCCGCAATGGTGGCCAGGCGCTGGTCGGCTACGGCTGTGAAGTCGACGAGCTGGAACGCCAGCTCGGCCGCGAGGATGCGCGCCACCTGTTCGACTGGTCGCGCGAAGCGGTACAGACGATGCGCGCGCGCATCGACCGGCATCGCATCGATTGCCATTGGGTGCAGGGCCACGCCAGCGTCGCCATCCGCGCACGCCACGAGCAGGACCTGCGCGCCAACTGCGAGCATCTGCAGCAGCACTACGACTATCCGATGCAGTGGTGGCCGCGCGATACCCTGCGCGTGCAGCTGGACAGCCCGCGCTACCGCGCGGCGATGTTCGACCCGCTCAGCGCGCACCTGCATCCGCTGGCCTACGCCCGCGGGCTGGCCGATGCCGCGCGCGCGGCCGGAGTGGTCATCCACGAACAGTCGCCGGTAACGCGCATCCAACGTGGCGTACACGCGGTGCTGCATACCGACCATGGCAGCGTGCGCGCGCCGCATCTGGTGGTGGCCGGCAACGCCCTGCTGCAGGGGCTGGTGCCTGAGCTGGAACGTCGCATCATGCCGGTCGGCACCTATATCGGCGCCAGCGCGCCGCTGGGTGCCGAGCGCGCCCGCGCCCTGATCGGCAACAACATGGCGGTCTCCGATACCGCCTGGGCGCTGGATTACTTCCGGCTCAGCCATGACCACCGCCTGTTGTTCGGCGGCCGTGCCAGCTATTCCGCGCTGCCGCCGCCGGGCCTGCACCGGGTGATGCAGCAGCGCATGCACCAGGTGTTCCCGCAGTTGGCCGACATTCCGCTGCAGCAGGTCTGGGGCGGTTATGTGGATATCACCCGCAACCGTGCCCCGCACTGGGGGCGGCTGGATGGGAACCTGTACTTCGCGCAGGGGTTCTCCGGCCACGGTGTGGCAGCGGCCGGGCTGGCCGGCGAGGTCATTGCCGCCGCGATTGCGGGCCAGAGCGAGCGTCTGGACGTGTTCCAGCGCCTGCAGCACGCGCCCTTCCCCGGCGGACGGCTGCTGCGCATGCCGCTGCTGGTGGCGGCGATGTCGTGGTACAAGCTGCGCGATGCGTTGTGGTAGCCAACCCGTTGTCAACCCTGTGACTTGATCCGCCGCTGCACTTTGTTTGCATAATTGGTCCAGGAACAAAGGGGCGCGTGGATGCAGTGGTGGAAAGATGGACTGCTGGTGAGAATCCGGGTCAGCCCCGAGGGAGTGGCGCTGGCGCTGCTCTATGCACTCGCCTGCTGGGCGGCGCGCAAGATGTCCCTGGACCAGTTCTATCTGCCCGCCGGCGTCCGTGTGGCCGCTCTGCTGCTGTGCCCGCCACGCTTGTGGCCCTACCTGCTGCTGGGTGAGTACGCTTACTTCGCGCAGTTGCGCATCCCCCTTCTCGAAAAATATGGCCTCAGCTGGGTGATCTTCGCCTCGGCATTCCTAATGCCAGCCGTGATGCTGATCGTGCGCCTGCACCGGAAGCTGCTGGAGCGCACCACGATCGTCGGCATCATCTCCATCGCGATGTGCGCTGCCGTGGTCGTAAGCCTGCTCAATCTGGGCATTTCCCACCTGCTGTGGCCACCGCTGCGCGAAACCGCCTTCCTGACCAGCGCCCTGCGCTACGCGCTGGGTGATTTCATCGGCATCCTGGTTCTTGCACCATTGGCGCTGCTGTGGATCCGGCGCAGCGAAGAATCGTGGTCCAAGCGGTCCGTCGCAGCCGTGGCTGCGTCGCTGGTTGCCACGCTTGTCATCGGCTTGCACGCAACGCCGGTAGCACCCGCCACGGTTGCTGCCACCGGCTCCCTGCAGTTGCTGCTGCTGCTGCCCATTCCTGCCATCGCCCTGACGTGTCTACTGGGCTGGCGCGGCGCTGCGATCGGCGTAGCGACCGTGAACCTCATCATCGGATTGACCACACCAAAGATCGAACCCGAAGCCTTCGATGCTGCGACGTTCGCCACCCAGCAGGCCATGGCCATCGCCAGTGTCGCCCTGTTGCTGTTGGGTGCCCGCATCACCCACTTTCAGAACCAGCACCGGCTGCGTGAAGAAGATGGAAGGAACACCCTCCTTCTCGCCCGGCGAACGCATACGTCCAGCGAGATGGACCTGCGCGAACGCGCCGCCCACCTGCGCCGCCTGGGCGACGGGCTGGACCTGTCTCTCAATGAGATGGTGAACTGGCTCCACGCCCAAGGCCACCACGCAGTGGCAGACAGCCTCAAACACACGTCTGAAGTGCATTCGCGGCTGTTCCGTGCACAGGCGAGCATGATTTACCCGGCGGCGCTGGAAAGGCTGGGGCTGTACGTGGCCCTGCAGGCAGGCGGAGTGCGCGAAAACTGGAACAGCACTCACCGTGTCTGCCAGCCTCGACTGAGTGGCGATCCCTGCAGACTCAGTTCCAACCTCCAACTGGCGGCCTACCGCTCCATCGTCGAGGCGGTTTCAATCCTGCTTGGAGGCGAAACCGGCCAGCTCATCGTGCGCGGCCGTTGCGGCGTCCACGGCGACCGCCGTGGCATTGTCCTGTTTGCTTCGATGATCGACCGCAGGCATGCTCTGGCACGATCGACCATGGACCAAGCGGCCGAGCAGCTGGCCGGACGCATACTGGCCTACGGCGGCTCACTGCACTGCGGTCGTAATCGGATAAGAATCCTGCTGGAGGAATCGATCGATACCCCGCCCGGGGGTGTGATCTCCGTTCGTGAAGAATGGCGCGAGAGCGGAATCGATCCATTCCAGCAACCGCCTCCAGCCGCGCAGCGCGAGTAGAGAATTGCGATGCGCGTCACAAACCAGTCGTGACTCTGATTGTCCCGCATTTCGTCTGTGCGTCCCTTGCGGTGCATCACCAGCTGAAGCGGAGATTGCGCCTTTCCATATCTCCCGATACTGTCCGGTCAGGGAGTGGTTCATGTATCGACAGGATCGCGATAGCGTGCGACGAGCAAGGGAGGCTTGCGCTTGAACTGGTTGAAGAGTGGGTTTGAACTGAGCTTCCGCATCCGACCGGTCGGTATTGCGCTCGCCGCCCTGTACGCGATCACCTGCTGGACCACATGGCGGCTGTCGGTTGATCAGTTCTTCCTGCCAGCCGGCGTTCGCGTCGCAGCGCTGCTGCTGTGCCCACCCCGCCTCTGGCCTTACCTCATCCTGGGCGAGTACGCCTACTTCGCGCAGATGCGTTATCCGATGATCGAAGCCTATGGCGTGGGTTGGGTGATTCTCGCTTCCGCCTGCCTGATGCCGGCCGTTGCACTGATCATCCACCTCCATCGCAAGGCGATGGAAGCCACAACTGAAGGATGGTTGCTGTCGGTGGCAGCATCGGCCGCATTGGTGGCCAGCGCCTTGAAGCTGGGCCTGTCCCACCTGCTGTGGCCCGCCCCGCCCACCATGCCGTTCTATTCCAATGCGGCGCTGTTCGTGCTCGGCGACTACATCGCTATTCTCACGGTCGCGCCGCTGGCACTGCTGTGGATGCGCCGCCACAGCGGCTATGGCTGGAGCGCCTGGAGGCTTCCGCCAACGCTGGCCGCGCTGTGTTCCCTCTGTGTACTGGGTGCCCTCATCGCACTGGTCGGTGCCCACGATCCCATGGCGCGCGCCCTTCTGCAGTTGCTGCTGGTGCTACCTGTGATCGCCCTCACCTGCATGCACGGCTGGCGCGGCGCGGCAGTGGGTGTCCCGCTCATGAACTTGATGCTGAGCGCGACCATGCCAACCACCGGTCTCCCAAGCTCGTTCGACCAGACCACGTTCTTCACCCAGCAGATCATTGCCATCACCAGTACCGCACTGCTCGCACTGGGCTCGCGCATCACCCATCACTACCACCAGCAGACCCGTCCTGCGATGGAGATCTCCCAGGCGATTGCGTTTTCACGTTCGGCGCATCTTGCCAACGAACGGGATCTTCGTGAGCGGGCACTGGGGCTGCGCCGGATCGCCGACGATATCGAAGCGGTGCTCGGAGAAACGGCGCACCTGCTCAGGGCCAACGGCCACGAAGGCCCCGCTACCGATCTGTTGCGAACGTTCTCATCACGTTCCCGACAGTTCCGCGAATTGACCAGCAGGGTGTATCCCACCGAACTCGAGCACGCGGGACTCTATGTCGCATTGCAGGCCGGCGGCCTGCGCGAGGCATGGGACTCCAGCCATCGGCTGGTCCGCCCGATGCTTGCGGGCGATCCCTGCAAGCTGAGCATGGGGCTGCAGTTGGCCGCCTATCGTCTGCTTGCCGAAGCGGTGTTGTTGCTGCTGGAGGAAGAAAAAGGCCAGATTCTGATCCGCGCCCGTTGCGGGCGATCCGGGGGCCAGCAGGGAATCGTGTTCACCGTGGCTCTGCTTGATCGGCACAGTACTTTGGCGCCTGCCACGCAGGGGTTGGCCATCGAGCGGCTCTCGGCCAGGGCAAATGCCTACTCCGGCGCTGTGCAATGCCGGGCCAACCGGATCAGGATCATGATGCGGGACACGCCTCTCGACAGCCCCCAGCTTGTTCCGTCTCGAAATGTGAGCTATCCCAGCGAAACAGCCACCAGGCACTGAGCTTGGCATGTGCCCCGGCCAGCCCCGCAGCGGACAACCGCTGCGGGGCTGGCCCAATCCAGTTCCAGCACCGATTACTTGCTGCTGTTGGCGGACTCGACGGCCCAGATTGCATCGCGGCCTTCGCCGTGGACGACAAGCGAGAAGTCAGGTCCATGGAAAACAGTGCGTCGGCGGGCATTCTGCGGCAAGGGCAGTTGTCTTGAGGGCAGCGAGGTGCGAACTGGTGCCTTTCCGGCCGGGAGTGTCCAGAATGTCGAATCGATGTTGGCGATGATCAGCACCACCTGGCCGGCAAGATCATTGACCTGGTAATACGCGACTCCATCACGCTCGAATGCGTACACGGACCAAGCCGGATCAGCACTGAGGTTGACGGCAGCAGGCTGAGCCTCGCCCAATCCGGCCTGCGCCATCTGGACACCATTGCCTCCACTCGGACAGCAGGCCAGAGCAAGTCCGGGCGCAGCAAGCAAGGCAGCGGCAGAAGCCACGATCGAAAATCGGGAAAATCTCACAGGCATCTCCATGGTTGAAATAATGGGCAGCGTCCAGGCAACTGAAGCCTGACCACGATCAGATAATGCGATGCCCCGCATGACCGGATGAAATAGTCCACCCCGCAATGGACGGAAGGGGCACTGCCAGCATACCCATGCGCCGCAAGGGGCGCCATGCAAGGCCATTTACGACGACAAACTCAGCAGCGCGACATCGGATACCCCTTTTCGATGGGGCGACATTCCCCATCGCAAAGGCGCCGAGGTCTCATGAAACATTGGCCGACAGAAGGTTCGCCTCCTTGCGCTAAAGTTACACCCGAAACCGCCGCTATCCGTGCCAAGACTTTCCCACATGAGCCACCGCATCATGCCCGTCCTGTCGCAGGCCGCTCTGGATGGCGACCTGACCGATCCCCTGCCTCAGCGGATCCTGCTGGTGGAAAACTCGCGCGCGTTCACCGGCATGCTGCGCGAGGCAATCGAGCAGCGCCTGGAGCTGCCGGTGGTGGTGGCCAGCTCGCTGGCCGAGGCCGACCGCCTGCTCACTGCCGAGGACGGCTGGTTCCTGGTCCTGACCGGGCTGGTGCTGGCCGATGGTGACCGCGACGCGGTGGTCGAGTTCTTCCTCAAGCGCAACCTGCCCACCGTGGTGGTCAGCGGTGTGTATGACGAGGACCTGCGCAAGCGTGTGCTGCAGCAGCAGATCATCGACTACGTGCTGAAGAATACCCCGGGCAGCATCGACTACCTGGTGTGGCTGGTGCAGCGCCTGGAGCGCAACCGGCGCATCGCCGCGCTGGTGGTGGACGACTCGCCGTCCGCGCGCGGCTATGCCGCCGCCCTGCTGCGCATGTACGGCCACGAGGTGTACGAAGCGGCCGATGGCAGCGAAGGCCTGGCGGCGATCGAGGCGCACCCGGCGATCCGCCTGGCCGTGGTCGACCAGGAAATGCCGGGCATGCAGGGCGTGGAGTTCACCCGCCGCCTGCGCACCCTGCGTTCGCGCGACAAGGTGGCGGTGATCGGCATTTCCGGCAATACCGATGCGTCGTTGATCCCGCGCTTCCTGAAGAACGGCGCCAATGACTTCCTGCGCAAGCCCTTCTCGCGCGAAGAGTTCTTCTGCCGTGTCTCGCAGAATGTGGACCAGCTGGAGCTGATCGGCACGCTGCAGGACCTGGCCACCCGCGATTTCCTCACCGGCCTGCCCAACCGCCGCTGCTTCCTGGAACAGAGCCAGCGCCAGCTGCCGCAACTGCAGCTGCATGGCCAGTGCGTGGCGGTGGCGATGATCGACATCGACCATTTCAAACACATCAACGACACCCACGGCCACGAAGCCGGTGACGATGCGCTGCGTGCGGTCGCCCGTGCCGTCGGCGACCACGCGCGCAGCCAGGACCTGATCGCGCGCTTCGGCGGCGAGGAATTCTGCCTGCTGGTGCCGGACATGGAACAGGACGAAGCGCTGCTCTATTTCGAGGAGCTGCGTCAGCGCATCGCCGCGCTGGAAGTGGACATCGGCAGCGCCACCCTGCGCATGACGGTCAGCATCGGCCTGTGCTGCCTGCGGCCGCAACGCGATGCGCTGCACCGGCTGATTTCCGAGGCCGATCGCCAGCTGTACCTGGCCAAGGCCGGCGGCCGCAACCGGGTCAGCTGCACCACGGTGGCCAGCCCGTTGCGTCCACGCGAGGCTGCGCTGTCCTGACCGGCATGCTTTGATCCAGATCAACGCCGCCCCGGCGCGGCGGCTCTACAGTCGGCCCCGACATACGCATGAAGGGGAGCCGGGGATGGCACTACTGGTCTGGCAGGACGATCTGAACATCGGCATCGATGTGATCGATCAACAACACCGCCGCATCATCGAGATGCTCAACCACCTGCACGTGGCGCAGACCAGCCTGCAGCGCGCGGCGGTAGGCGAAGTGATCGACGAGGTGGTCGACTACACCATGTCGCACTTCGCATTCGAAGAAGAGCTGATGGAGGAAGCGGGCTATCCGTTCTGTGCCGCGCACAAGCGTGTGCATGAGGTCTTCATCAAGCGGGTATCGGAATACCGCATGCGCTTCCAGGCCGGCGAGGACATCAGCGACGAGCTGCGCACCATGCTCTCGCGCTGGTTGTTCAACCACATCCGCGGCGACGACCAGGCCTATGCCGAACAGGTCAAGCAGCATCTGAACCAGTTCGCCCGCGAGCACCAGAGCGGCGGCTGGCTGGGCCGCACGCTCAAGCGCTTCTTCGGCTGATCAGCGCTGTTGGCGCTGCAGCGCCAGCAGCGCACACAACGTGATCACCGCGGTCAGGCACAGGTAGTAGCCGACCGCGACCAGCCCGTAGCGCTCGGCCAGCCAGGTGGCCAGGTATGGCGCCGGGGCTGCGCCAAGAATGCCCGCCAGGTTGAACGACAGCGAGGCACCGGTGTAACGCACCTCCACCGGGTAGATCTCGGCCAGGAAGGTGCCGCAGGGGCCGTACGTCAGCCCCATCAGGAACAGGCCCAGGCACAGGAACGTCAGCACCAGCCACGGGCTGCCGGGCTGGAACAGCGGTGCGAACAGCACGCCGAAGCCGATGATCAGCAGACTTGCGATGGCCATCGTGCGGCGCGTTCCCCAGCGGTCGCCGTAACGTGCCGACAGCGGGATGCCGGCGGCGAAGAACAGCATCGCCACCATCTGCATCAGCAGGAACTGCTCGCGGCTGTAGCCGAGCACGGCGGTGCCGTGGCCAAGGCTGAACACCGTCATCAGATAGAACAGCACGAAGGTGGCGAACGCACCCAGCGTACCCAGCAGCATCGGCAGCGGATGGTCGCGCAGCACGGTCCACATCGGCAGGCGTACCGGCGCCTTGCGCTCCAGCGCGCGCTTGAAATCCGGCGTCTCGTGGATGTTCAGGCGCACCCACAGGCCCAGGCCGACCAGCAACGCGCTGGCCACGAATGGAATGCGCCAGCCCCATTGCAGGAAATCGTCCTGGCCCAGGCAGCGCCCGAGCAGCAGGAAGATGCCTGCTGACAGCAGGAAGCCGATCGGCGCACCCAGCTGCGGGAACATGCCGTACCAGGCGCGCTTGCCCGGCGGTGCGTTTTCGGTGGCCAGCAGCACCGCCCCACCCCACTCGCCTCCCAGGCCCAGACCTTGGCCGAAGCGGCACAAGGCCAGCAGCGCCGGGGCCCACAGGCCGATCTGCGCATGGGTCGGCAGCAGGCCGATGGCGACCGTGGACAGGCCCATGGTCAGCAGCGCGGCCACCAGGGTCGCCTTGCGGCCGATGCGATCACCGAAGTGGCCAAACACCGCCGAGCCCACCGGGCGCGCGATGAAGGCCACCGCGAAGGTCGCCAGCGACTGCAGCAATGCGGCCTGGTCGCTGCTTTCCGGGAAGAACAGGTGCGGGAACACCAGCACCGCGGCGGTGGCGTAGATGTAGAAGTCGAAAAACTCGATGGTGGTGCCGATCAGGCTGGCCAGCAGGACACGGCGGGGAGAATTCACGGGTGGCGCGGCAGCGGTGATCGTCGACATCGGCAAGGCGGGTAACGGCGGATCGACCGATTCTGCCACGGGGCAGTGGCTGTACGGGGCGATGGTTTCAGCCGACACCGATGCCAACGAATTCTTTCTGCGTGGATGAATCCCACCATGCCGCCTCTACAGTAGATCCACGCCATGCGTGGATGAATCTGCCCGGCGCCAACCAAGGTTGGCGTCTACCAAAGGCATCCGGGCGCGGCTCGGCGCTACAACTGGATCCAGGTGGCCTTCATCTCGCTGTACTTGTCGAACGCATGCAGCGATTTGTCGCGGCCGTTGCCGGACTGCTTGTAGCCGCCGAATGGCGCCGTCATGTCACCGCCGTCCCAGCCGTTCACCCACACGCTGCCCGCACGCAGCTGGCGGGCCACGCGATGGGCGCGACCGAGATCCCGCGTCCACAGGCCGGCGGCCAGCCCGTAGCGGCTGTCGTTGGCCACGCGCACGGCCTCGGCTTCGTCGTCGAAGCCAAGCACCGCCAGCACCGGGCCGAACACTTCCTCGCGGGCCAGCGCCTGCTCCGGCCGCACCTGGTCGAACACCGTCGGCTGCACATAGCACCCGCCCGCCTCCACCTCGGCACGCTGGCCGCCCAGCAGCAGGCGCGCGCCATCGGCTTCGGCGCGGGCGATGTCGGCCAGCACCTTGTCCACGTGCGCCGCATCGACCAGCGCCCCCATCGGTGCATCCGCCTCCAGCGGATGGCGGGGCTGCATGCGCTGGCCGTAGGCGATCACCTGGTGCACGAAGTCATCGCGGATCGAACGCTGCACCAGCAACCGCGAACCGGCGGTGCAGACTTCGCCCTGGTTGAAGAAGATGCCCTGCGCCACGCCCTTGGCCGCCGCATCCAGGTCCGGCGCATCGGCGAACACCACGTGCGGGCTCTTGCCACCGCATTCCAGCCAGACCCGCTTGAGGTTGGAACGACCGGCGTACTCCAGCAGCTTCGCGCCGGTCGCGGTGGAGCCGGTGAAGGCCAGCACGTCCACGTCCATGTGCAGGGCCAGCGGCTCACCCACGCGTGAACCGTGGCCCGGCAGCACGTTCAGTACGCCCTCGGGCAATCCCGCTTCGGCCGCCAGTGCGGCCAGCCGCAACGCACTCAGCGGCGAGCGCTCGGAGGGCTTGAGTACCACCGAATTTCCCATCGCCAAGGCCGGCGCAATCTTCCAGCAGGCCATCAACAGCGGAAAATTCCACGGCACGATGGCCGCCACTACGCCTGCGGCCTCGCGTGTCACCAGGCCCAGCTCGTGCGGGCCGGTGGGCGCGATTTCACCGTACAGCTTGTCCACCGCCTCGGCGGTCCAGGTCAGGCAGCGCACCACGCCGGGCAGGTCGATGCGGCGCGCATCGCCGATCGGCTTGCCCATGTCCAGCGTTTCCAGCAGGGCCAGTTCATCGGCATGCGTCTCCACCAGCGCGGCCAGTGCCAGCAGCACGCGCTTGCGATGGGCCGGGCTGGCCTGCGACCAGTGGCCTGCCTCGAACGCGCGGCGCGCCGAGGCCACCGCACGGTCCACGTCCTGCGCATCACAGTCGGCCACTGCGCCCAGTACGCGCCCGTCGATCGGGCTGATGCAGTCAAAGCGCGCGCCGCTGGCGGCATCCACGTAGCGGCCATCGATGAACGCTTGCCCGGGAATCGCCACGCGGCTGGACAGGGCCTGCCAGTGGCTGCGGTCGGGGAAGTGGGTCATGGGTCGCTCCAGCAATCAACGATCCTTGTTTATACCGGCGCGGCCGCGACCCCACCGTGATCGACCGCGCTGCGCGCTCGCCGGGCATGGCCCGGCGCTACCACAAGGTCGAGGCCCGAACGGTAGCGCCGGGCCATGCCTGCCGACAGATCCGTGACGCGGCTGCGCTAGAGTCGCAGCCATCGGACCCGACGGAGCCGGCATGAAAACCCCTGCAAGCGACCTGCACGACCTGGCCACCCAGCGCCCCGATTCACTGGACGCGTACTGGATGCCGTTCACTGCCAACCGCCAGTACAAGGGCGCGCCGCGCATGCTGGTGCGCGCCGAGGGCATGCACTACGAGGACGTGGATGGACGCGCCATCCTTGATGGCACCGCTGGCCTGTGGTGCTGCAATGCAGGGCATGCGCGCCGGCGCATCGTCGACGCGATCGCCGAGCAGGCCGCCACGCTCGATTACTCGCCCGCCTTCCAGATGGGTTCGCCGCCGGCCTTCGCCCTGGCGCAGCGACTGGCGGCGCTGGCCCCGGCCGGGCTCAACCATGTGTTCTTCACCAGCTCGGGCTCGGAGGCGGTGGATTCGGCGATGAAGATCGTGCTGGCCCACCATCGCCTGCGTGGCGAGGGCCAGCGCACGCGTTTCATCAGCCGCGAGAAGGCCTACCACGGGGTCGGCTTCGGCGGCATGGCATTGGGCGGGCTGCCCAACAACCGCCGTCAGTTCGGTCTGCAGCTCGGCGGCGTGGACTACCTGCGGCACACGCTGGACCTGTCACGCAATGCCTTCAGCAAGGGCCTGCCGCGCCAGGGCGCCGAGCTGGCCGACGATCTGGAACGGCTGATCGCCCTGCACGATCCCTCCACCATTGCCGCCGTGTTCGTCGAGCCCATCGCCGGTTCGGCCGGCGTGATCCTGCCGGCACCGGGGTATCTGCAGCGCCTGCGCGAGATCTGCGACCAGCACGGCATCCTGCTGGTGTTCGATGAAGTCATCACCGGTTTCGGCCGGGTCGGGATGGCGTTCGCCGCACAGCGTTTCGGCGTCACCCCGGACCTGCTGACCTTCGCCAAGGGCGCCAGCAACGGCGCGGTGCCGCTGGGTGGCGTACTGGTCGGCGACAGCGTGCATGCCAGCTTCATGCAGGGTCCGCCACAGGCCATCGAGCTGTTCCATGGCTATACCTATTCGGGCCATCCCTTGGCCTGCGCGGCGGCGCTGGCCACGCTTGACGTCTACGCCGAGGAACGCCTGTTCGAGCGTGCGATCGAACTGGGCGAGTACTGGCAGGAGCGGTTGCATGCCCTGCAGGGGCTGCCGAACGTGATCGACATCCGCAACTTCGGCCTGGTCGGTGCGGTGGAGCTGGCGCCGCGCAAGGACGCCCCCGGCAGCCGTGGCTACGAAGTGTTCCGCCGCTGCTTCCACGACGGGCGCCTGCTGGTGCGCTGTACCGGCGACATCATTGCGTTGTCACCTCCATTGATCGTGGACAAGGCACAGATCGACCAGATCACCGGCACCTTGGGCGAGATGATCCGGGCTACTGCCTGAGGCCGGGACGGTTGTGGCGAGCGGGTACAATGGGCGGTTCCGCTCCTGCCCGTTGCCGTGCCCATGAACATCGTCGTCAAAGAAGAACTCAAGGCCTACATCGACCCGCTCACCGCGGACGAACACGAGGCGCTGGAGCGCAGCATCCTCGCCGAAGGCTGCCGCGATGCGCTGGTGCTGTGGGGCGAGGTGCTGGTGGATGGACACAACCGTTACGGCATCTGCCAGAAGCATGGCCTGCCGTTCAATACCGTGCAGAACACCCGCTTCCAGAGCATGGAAGACGTGCACCTGTGGATGATCGAGCAGCACCTGGGCCGGCGCAGCGTCTCCGATTTCCAGCGCGGCGTGCTGGCCCTGCGCAAGCGCGACATCCTGTCCGCGCGCAAGCAGGTCGAGCAGGCACAGCTGCAGCGCGAAAGCGATGGCACCGCCGAGCCTGCCGATGAGGCCGGCGAAGACAGCCCGCCGTGGGAGCCGGCGCCGAAGATCAGCCGCGCCGAACTGGCCCGCGAAGCCAAGCTGAGCACCAGCCAGGTCGGCATGATCGAGCGCATCCATGCCCAGGCCGCGGCCGAGGTGGTGGAAGCGGTGAAGGCCGGCATGATCTCGATCAGTGCCGCCGCTGCCGTGGCCGACCTGCCGGAAGAAGAGCAGCGCGCCGCTGCCGCCGGTGGCAAGGACGAATTGAAGCAGGCTGCAAAGCGTGTGCGTGAATCCAAGCGCAAGCCGCGCGCGCCGAAGCCGGAAACGGAGTCGCCGGAAATGGACTTCGAAGAAGCCAACGAGGATGAGATCGCCAGCCGCGATGCCGAGGTGCTGGCTGCGCTGGAGCAGCTGGGCGAGGATGCCCCGGCCCTGCGCCGTCGCGTGGTGAACCTGACCCGCGAGAACGACACCCTGCGCGCACAGCTGGCCCACCTGCGCAAGCAGCTGGAAGCGCTGTAACCGATCGCGTCACGCCGCTGTAGAGCCGAGCCCATGCTCGGCTGCCTTGCGCGCGGCAAAGAGCAGCCGAGCATGGGCTCGGCTCTACAGGTAGGCGTCACCGGCCTGCGGGTAGACTTCAGGCATGACGTCTGCCATCGATCCGCGCCGCGCCCAGCTGCGGCGCCTGAAAGCCCTCGCCCTTGGCCTGTTGCTGTTTATGCTGGCCGGCTTCGCGGTCAGCCACTGGCAGGGTGAGCGCGGTATCTGGGCCTGGGTGTCGGCCTTCTGCGAAGCTGCCGCGGTCGGCGCGCTCGCGGACTGGTTCGCGGTGGTCGCCCTGTTCCGGCGGCCGATGGGCCTGCCGATTCCGCATACGGCGATCATCCCCCGCAGCAAGGAACGCATCGGCGACAGCCTGGCCCTGTTCGTGCGCGACCAGTTCCTGGAACCGACGGTGCTGCTGGCCAAGCTGCAGGTGTTCGACCCGGCCAGCCGCTTAGGCAGCTGGCTGGCCGATCCCGCGCGTTCCCGGATGCTGGCCGACATGGCCCGCGGCTGGGCACTGCAGGCGCTGGACTTCTTCGACGAGACCGCAGTCCGACGGCAACTGCATGCCTTCGTGGTGCAGCAGCTGCGGCAGTGGAATGCCGCGGCCACCGCCGGCGAACTGCTGGGCCTGCTGACCGCCGATGGGCGCCACCAGCGGGTGCTGGACGAAGGCCTGCAACGGCTGGGGCGCTGGCTGGATCAACCGGAAGTGAAGGAACGCGCTTCGCAGCTGATCGTGCGCTATATCCAGCGTGAATGGCCGACGCTGTCGAGCACTGTGAACTGGATCAAGCCGATCGATGAGATCGGCGACAACCTTGCCGAACGCCTGGCCCGGGCGGTGCTGGAAGAACTGCAGCAGGTGCTGGCCGAGCCGCAGCATCCGCTGCGCCAGGATTACGAACAATGGCTGGGCAACTACGTGCAGCGCCTGCGCGAAGACCCTGCACTGGCCGAGCGCGTCGAGCAGCTCAAGCAGGAAATGATCGACCACCCTGCCCTGCAGGAGTACGTACAGGGGCTGTGGTCGCGCATCCATGCCAGCCTGCGCGGCGATCTGCAGCGTGAGGATTCGGCCCTGGTCGGTCATCTGCAGCGCAGCCTGGCCTCGCTGGGTGACAGCCTGCAATCGGACCCGGCGTTGCGCGAGGCATTGAACCAGCACCTGCTGGAAGGCGCACAGCGCCTCACCGGGCGCCTGCGCGAGGGCGTCACCACCCATATCGCGCAGACCGTGAAGAGCTGGGACGAGCGCCACCTGGTCGAGCAGCTGGAACTGAGCGTGGGCCGCGACCTGCAGTTCATCCGCTTCAACGGCACCCTGGTGGGCGGCCTGATCGGCCTGCTGCTGCATGCAGCGACTGTTCTGTTCCGTTTCTAGACTGAGATTCCGGAGCCCTGGCCAGTAGATCCACGCCACGCGTGGATGATGGGAGCTGTCACGCTTGCTTAACGAAATGCGAATGCCTATCATTTACTGATCGGTTGTACGCTTAGCCAAGCGGGGCACGGAAGCACGCGCCCACCCGCCCCTTCGCCCGTGTACATCCCCCGACCACTGGGTCGCCTGCCTGCCGCAGGTGACGCACCGTCGATGGGAATCACGCTGGGTGACGTGCGCGGAGCGCATGGCTGCCATGGGTGCGTTTGCCATCGCCTGTTTTTTGTCCTGCATGGAATCGCACCGATGGCTTCGCTCCTGACTACTCCCCGCCCAACCCTGCTGGCCCTGGCCGTGACCGCACTGTTGACCGCACCGTTGGCACACGCTGAGGAAGGTTCTGCCGACCCGTCCGCGCGCACCCTGGACACGGTCCAGGTAACCGCCGATGGCGACATTGCCGACAGCTACACCGTCAAGCGGGCCAGCACCGCAACCAAGCTTGGCCTGTCACTGCGCCACACCCCGCAGTCGATGACCGTGGTGACCCGGCAGCGGCTGGACGACATGGGCCTGTTCTCGCTGTCCGACGTGATGGGCCAGGTGACCGGCGTGGCGGTGTCGGTCACCGACAGCGAACGCATCAACTACGTTTCGCGCGGGTACAACATCACCAATTTCCAGGTCGATGGCATGCTCAACACCTTCGGTGGCTACATCAAGACCAACACCGACAGCGTGATCTACGACCGCATCGAAGTGGTGCGTGGTGCCACCGGCCTGACCACCGGTGCCGGTGATCCGTCGGGCACCATCAACTTCGTCCGCAAGCGCCCCACCGATACGTTCCAGATGAGCGCCAACCTGACGCTCGGGCGCTGGGGCAACCAGCGCCTGGAAGCCGACCTCGGCGGCTCCATCGCCCTGGATGGCCGCATCCGCGCCCGCGTGGTCGCCGCCAAGCAGCAGAGCGATTCGTTCCGCGATGTGTACAAGCTGGACAAGGACGTCTTCTACGGCATCGTCCAGGCCGACATCACCGACACCACCCTGCTGGAAGCTGGCTACGAGTACCAGTCGCCGCGCACCACCGGCGTGACCTGGGGCGTGGTGCCGTACTGGGGCGCCGATGGCAAGCCGGCCAACCTGCCGCGCTCGACCAACCTGTCGGCGCGCTGGAGCAGCTGGCCGATCATCGAAAAGAGCGCGTTCGCCCGCCTCGAACAGCAGCTGGGCCATGGCTGGGCCGCGAAATTCGCCTACACCCGCTCCAAGCGCGAGACCGACGGCGCGGTCTGGTATGGCGCGTCCGGTTACCCGCGTGCCGATGGCAGCGGCATCTCTGCCTTCGTCGGCAGCTTCGGTGAAAACGGCGACATGCAGGTGTTCGACTTCAACGTCGGCGGTCCGTTCCAGTTGTTCGGCCGCGAACACGAACTGGTATTCGGCTTCGGCCAGTCGGTGCGCAAGGGCGAAGTGCCTGCGAGTGAAACCGCAGACTACCCGGACAGCTACACCCGCGTGCCGGACTGGCGCAGCTGGAACGGCGACATCGCACCGCTGCAGGTCACCCGCCTGGGCTATCTCGCCTCGGAGGACGAGCTGCGCCAGCGTGCCGCCTACCTGGCCGCGCGCCTGCAGCTGGCCGAGCCGCTGACCGCCGTGCTCGGCGCCCGCTACGGCAGCTGGGAAACACGCAGCTGGAACTACACCCACGACGACGCCGGGCGCCTGACCGGTACCGCCCGCGGTGGCTACAAGCCCGACGACTCGCTTACCCCGTACGCCGGCTTCATCTACGACTTCAACCGTTACTTCAGCGGCTACGTCAGCTACACCGACATCTTCCAGCCGCAGAACTACCGCGACAAGGCCAACAACTACCTCGAACCGGTCGTCGGTGACATGTGGGAAGCCGGGCTCAAGGCCGAGTTCTTCGATGGCCTGCTCAACACCTCGGTCGCGGTGTTCAAGGGCGAGAAGGACAACGTCGCCGAGCTCGATGATTCGGTGCCGGAAAACTCGTTGCCCGGTGGCATCAGCGCTTACCGCTCAACGGGCAAGGGCAACAAGGTGAAGGGCTGGGAAATCGAGGCGCAGGGCAGCCTGGGCGAGCACTGGAACCTGTCGACCGGGTTCACCCACACCGTCAGCCGCAATGCGCTGGGCGTTCGCCAGAACACCACCGTTCCAGTCGATCTGTTCCGCCTCAACGCCAGTTGGCGCCCGGGTGGTGCCGAAGGCCGCTTCTGGATCGGTGGCGGCGCGACCTGGCAGAGCGGCATCTGGAGCCTGAGCAACAAGCCGCGCGAGGACTTCCTGGTCAGCGGCAAGCGCGACCGCGTGGCGATCGAACAGGGGGACATCTACCTGCTCAACCTGTCGGCCGGCTATCGCTTCAACGAGAACTTCAGCGCCCAGGTGAACGTGAACAACCTGCTGGACAAGAAGTACTACAACCGCGTCGGTTTCTACGACGGCGTGTACTGGGGCGAACCGCGCAACGTGATGATGACGCTGCGCTGGAAGCTCTGACGATCTGATGGATGGCCGGTTCTGCGACCGGCCCCGGCCACGGATGGCCAACCCCGGCGCGCTTCGGTGCGCCGGTCCTCTTTCATTCAACCTGCAGGACCGCCGTGGACCGCTCGCCCGCAACCGCCAGCCCCCGCCTCAGCACCATCTTCGCCAACCCGCGATGGGGCGTGCTGTCCCGATCGCTGGCCGCCATCTTCGGCGGCTACGCGCTTGCCTCGATGACCACCGTGTTCTGCGCGCTGGCCCTGCCGGGCGCGCGCGGCCAGGCCGTATTGACCGGCATGCTGCTGGCGATCCTGGTCGCCGCCTGTGCGGCGCTGTGGGCGTTCGCCACCCGCAGTGCGCTGCGCGCCTGGGTCGGCATTCTCGCCCCCACCCTGCTGATGGCCGGCGTTTCGCGCCTGCTGGGAGCGTGGGCATGAAGAATGGATTCCGCCAATCCATGGCCTGGCTGCATACCTGGACCGGCCTGCTGGTCGGCTGGCTGCTGCTGCTGATCTTCATGGCCGGCACCGCCAGCTACTACCGCGAGGAAATCAGCCGCTGGATGCGCCCGGAACTGCCGCGCAGCACGGTCAGCACCGACCAGGCGGCGCAGCGCGCGGCCGACTACCTGCTGGCCAATGCCCCCCAGGCCGAAAGCTGGTTCGTCACCCTGCCGCAGCCACGCAATCCGGCCATGCAGATGTTCTGGCGGTTGCCAGAGGCACTGGCCGATCCGAGCAAGGGACGCCGCGGCGCCTTTGGCGATGCCACCCTGGATCCCAACACCGGCACCGAGCTGAAGGCCCGCGAGACCCGTGGCGGCGACTTCTTCTACCGCCTGCATTTCGACCTGCACTACATTCCCGTGCTGTGGGCGCGCTACCTGGTGGGCTTCTGCGCGATGTTCATGCTGGTGGCGATCATCACCGGCGTGATCACCCACAAGAAGATCTTCAAGGACTTTTTCACCTTCCGGAAGGACAAGGGCCTGCGCTCCTGGCTGGACTTCCACAACGTCAGCGCGGTGATGGCCCTGCCCTACCACGCGATGATCACCTACACCGGCATCGTCACGTTGATGATCATGTACCTGCCGTGGGGAGTGAACGCGGCCTACGGCACCGACCAGGATGCCTTCTACGCGGAGGCCTTCGGTGGCCTGCCCGAAGTCACCGCGCCCGCCGAAGGCAAGGCCGCACCGCTGCCGCTGCGGCAGCTGCTGGACAGCGCCCGCACGCACTGGCACGGGACCGAGGTGGCCGGTTTCAGCGTCGCCAACCCCGGCGCCGCCAACGCGGTGATCGACATCCGCCAGCGCGACGGCAAACGCTTGTCCATCGATACCCCCGCGCTGCGCTATGACATGGTCACTGGCGCGCTGCTGCAGGAAACCCCGCCTTCCGGTGGCGCCACCGCCACCCGTGGCGTGCTGTATGGCCTGCACCTGGCCCGCTTCGCCGATTGGGGCCTGCGCGCCCTGTTCTTCCTGTCCGGCCTGACCGGCTGCCTGATGGTGGCCAGTGGCGTGGTGCTGTGGGCAGTGAAGGAGCGCCCGAAGCATGCCAAGAGCGGCCGCACCGGCTTCGGCCTGCGCCTGGTCGATGCACTGAACATCGGCGCCGTGGCCGGCCTGCCGATCGCCTTTGCCGCTTATTTCTGGGGCAACCGGCTGCTGCCGCTGGGCCTGGCCGAGCGCTCCAATGCCGAGGCGAACGTGTTCTTCTACGCGTGGGGCGCCTCGTTGCTGGCGGCCTTCATCTGGCCCAAGCGGATGATGTGGGCGTGGCAGCTGTACATCGGCGCGGCCGCGTTCGCGCTGATTCCGCTGGTGAACGCGCTGACCACCCACGCACACCTGGGCGTGACCCTGTTCAACGGTGACTGGGCATTGGCCGGTTTCGACCTGTCGATGATCGCCTTCGGCGCGATGCTGGCCCTGTGCGGCTGGCGCATGCAGCGCTGGACGCCACCGCTGACTGCGGCCGAGAAGAAGAAGCGCGCGGCGGCCGCGGCAGCGACCAAGGCACCGGCCGATGCAGTGGAAGCGGAGGCCAGCGCATGATGCTGCTGGTACTGGGGTTGTCGTTCACAGCGTTCACCGCGCTGTCGCTGGCGATGGAAAAGCACCAGCAGGAACTGCACGGCAAGGCAGCGGCGTCACCGGTACGGCGCACGCAATGGCGGGTGCTGGGCTGGCTGCTGCTGACCGTGGCGTTCGCGCTGTGTGTGCTCGACCACGGCTGGGCAATGGGCCCGGTGCTGTGGCTCGGCGCGCTCACGCTGGGTGGCATCGTGCTGGCGTTCGCGCTGTATCCGTACCGGCCGAAATGGATCGCACCGCTGGCGGTCGCGCTGCCGGTTATCGGGCTGGTGGTGGCGTTGGTGTAGCCGAAGCCACCGGGGTCGGATCCCTTGCGCACAGCGCAAGGGCTCTGACCCCAGGCACGTACCGCCATCGATGCATGGCGTGGATCCACCGACCTTGATGGGGTCCGACTGTGATGGGGTCAGAGCCCCTGCGCTGCGCGCAGGGGATCCGACCCCGGACGTCGGTTCACGCCAGGCGCTTCAGCTCCCACGCACGATGGACGCGTGCGTTGCGCTCGAAATCCGGGCCGATGGTGCTGGCGCTGATCTCGCGGCACTGGGCGAATTCGGCGATGGCGTTCTCTTCCAGCTTGAAGCGGCGGAAGTTGTTGGAGAAATACAGCACGCCGCCCGGCGCCAGTCGGGCGACGGCCGCACGCAGCATCTTCACCTGTTCGCGCTGCACGTCGAAGTCCTCGGCACGGGCCGAGTTGGAGAACGTCGGCGGGTCGCAGAAGATCACGTCGTACTGGCCGCGATCGCCTTCCAGCCAGGCCATCGCATCGGCCTGCACCAGCAGGTGCTGGTTGCCGCCCTGCCCGTTCAAGGCCAGGTTGTCGTAGCACCACTGCAGGTAGGTCGCCGACAGGTCGACGCTGGTGGTGCTGGCCGCACCGGCCACCGCCGCCTGCACACTGGCCACGCCGGTGTAGCAGAACAGGTTGAGGAAACGCTTGCCGCGCGCCTGCTCGGCCATCAGGCGGCGCAGCGGGCGATGGTCGAGGAACAGGCCGGTATCGAGGTAATCGAACAGGTTCACCTGCAGCAGCGCGTTGTTCTCGCGTACCACGAGGAACTCATCACGCTGCTCGAAACGGCCGTACTTGCTGCCGCCCTTGCCACGTTCGCGCGACTTCATCGACACCTGTTCCGGTGGCACGGCGAACACCTCGCGCGCAGCAGCCAGCAGTTCATTGCGGCGGCGGCGCACGTCGTTCTCGGGAATCGCGGCCGGTGCGGCGTATTCCTGCACATGCAGGAAGGTGCGGCGCTGGCCGCCGTCTTCCTCGTAGACGTCGATGGCGGCCGCGTACTCCGGCAGATCGGCGTCGTAGGCGCGGAAGCAGGTGATGTTCTCGCGGGCACGCCAGCTCTTGAACTTCTTCAGGTTCTTGCGCAGGCGGTTGGCCACCATCTGCGCGCCTTCGCTCAGCTCGCGCACCTGTGCCGGATCGCGACCCGGCACTGCGATCGGATCGCAGACGATCAGTGCACATTCCAGTGCACCATTGAACATCTGGTATTTCTTGCCGGCACGCAGTCCGGTGGCGAAGGCCAGTTCGTCATTGCCGCACAGCAGGCTGGCGCGCCACTGCGGCACCGCCTTCTGCAGGGCATTGCCGAGCTTGCGGTACAGCGCAGGATCGGCGGCCAGGCGTTCGTCATACGGCGGGTTGCAGACCACCGCGCCGATCTCCTGCTCCGGGGTGGGCAGGTCAGCCACATCGGCGCGGGTGAAGCGGATGGCATGGGCGACGCCGGCCACTTCCGCGTTCTCGCGCGCCGCTTGGATCGCCACCGGATCGATGTCGCTGCCGTGGACGACCGGCTTCAGTGCGGCCAGGCCGGCCGCTTCGCGATCACGCGCTTCGCTCTGGATGGTTTTCCAGGCCGCCTTGTCGAAGCCCAACCAGCGGCTCGGCGGCAGACTGCCATGGCGCATCAGGCCGGGAGCGACGTCGGCGGCCATCAGCGCGCCTTCGATCAGCAGGGTGCCGCTGCCGCACATCGGATCCAGCAGGCCGCCACCGGCAGCATGCAGGCGCGGCCACTGCGCACGCATCAGCAGCGCGGCAGCCAGGTTTTCCTTCAACGGCGCGTCATGCGCAGCACCACGCCAGCCGCGGCGGTGCAGCGGGCCACCACCGAGGTCGATCGACAGCGAGGCGCGACCCTTGCGCAGCGACAGGTTGACGCGCACGTCCGGCAGATCGGTGTTGACCGAGGGGCGCTCGAGCCCTTCGTCACGCATGCGATCGACGATGGCGTCCTTGATCCGCTGCGCGGCGAAACGGGCATGGGTGATCTTGTCGCCGGACACGTGCGCGTCCACCGCCAGGGTCATCTCCGGCTTGATGTGCTCGTGCCACGGCAGCGCGCGCACGCCGTCATACAGCGCCTGCTCGTCCGGGCATTCGAACTCGTCGATCGGCCACAGTACGCGGCTGGCCAGCCGCGACCACATGACGATCCGCAGCGCCTGCTCCAGTTCGCCCTCGGCGTTGACGCCGGCGATGGTGGCAGTGGCCTTTTCCAGGCCGAGGGCCGACAACTCATCGGCAAGCAGGTATTCCAGGCCCTTGGCGCAGGAGACAAAAAATTTCACGGGATCGGTTCGCAGGTGGTCAGGCACGGCAGGGAGCCGGGCCATTCGGAAGGGAGGGCCGTAGGCACGGCCGGCAGGCCCGCGCCATGGGCGGCGGGGCTGCCATTGTAGTCAATGCGGGCGGGCGCGCCGTGCGCCCGGGCTTCACAGCTGCCGCAGCAGGCGCTCAAAGGCCTGCGCGGAGGCCTCGACGTGGTTTTCCAGGCGATGGCCGTCGTCCACCAGCAGCAGCTGCGCCGAGCGCACCTGCGCCCAGGCGATGACCCCGGCGGCCGGCACCACCTCGTCATGCCACGCCTGTACCACCGTGGTCGGCACCGGCGCGGCATCCAGCGCCGGCATCGGGCCCATGGTGGTTGGCGGCACCATCAGGAACAGGCCGACCACCGGCACCTGCAGCGAGGCAATGGCGGAGATGTAGGCGCCCAGGCTGGAGCCCGCCAGCACCACCGGACCCTGCGCGGCGGCAGCGGCCGTGCGCTCGATCAGGCGCTGCAGGCGGGTGCGCACGTCGCCAACGCGGCTGACCTCGCTCATCGCGTCCAGGTCGGTGTAATCGGGGCGCTCATGGGTCCAGCCCAGGCGCTCGGCGACTTCGGCCAGGGCGGTGACCTTGGTCGCCTCCGGGCCGCTCTCGAAACCGTGCGACAGGATGCAGTGACCGCGGCTCATGCGTGCGCTCCCACGGAGCGGACCGACAGCAGAAAGGAAGGCAGTTTCATTCGGCAATGCTAGCATCGCCGCATGCCCAACCCGCTCCTGCCCGGCCTGCAGCTGCAGCCGCTGCCCTACCACGACCGCCTGCCCGTGCGCGATCCATCCAGCCTGGCGATGGTGGTGATCCACTGTACCGAACTGCCCGACCTGGCGACTGCCCGTGAGTACGGCGAGCGCGTGCTGTACGACAGCGGCGCCGGCAACAGCGGGCATTTCTACATCGACCGCGACGGCAGCGTGGTGCAGTACGTGGCGCCGGAGCGCATCGCCCACCACGTGCGCGGCATGAATGCCGACTCGGTGGGCATCGAACTGGTCAATTCGGGGCGCTACCCGCACTGGCTCGACAGCCGCCACCAGGCGATGGACGAGCCCTACACCGAAGCGCAGTTGCTGGCGCTGGAACGGTTGCTGCAGGCGCTGGTGCTGCAGTACCCCTCGCTGCGGCAGATCGCCGGCCACGACCAGTTGGACCTGGAGCAGGTACCTGCCAGTGACGACCCGGCCGTGACCGTGGCGCGCAAGCGCGATCCGGGCCCGTTGTTCCCGTGGCAGCGGATCCTGGCCAAGGTGCCGCTGCAGCCGCTGGGGTGATGCTGCCAGGCAATGCACGCGTCCCGTAGAGCCGAGCCCATGCTCGGCTTGGATGGTGCAGTTCCACGGCATTGCAGGCGGAAGCAGCCGAGCGTGGGCTCGGCTCTACAGTGGCGCAGGTCCAGGAAGCGGCTTCAGGCGCCGGTAGCGACCGGGCGGCTGCTGTCGCTGACCCAGCCACTCCAGGAGTCGGCATAGATGCGCGCGCCGGACAGGCCCGCACTTTCCATCGCCAGCAGCAGATGGCAGGCGGTCACGCCCGAGCCGCACATCAGCACCACGCGCTGGGGATCCTGGTTGCCGATCACGCCCTGCAGTTCGGCGCGCAGTTCCTGTGCATCGCGCAGGCGGCCGTCCAGCACGTTCAACGCGAACGGTCGATTGACCGCTCCCGGCACATGGCCGGCCACCGGATCCAGCGGTTCCACCTCGCCACGGAAACGCTCGCCTGCGCGGGCGTCGACCAGCCAGCCCGGTGCGTGCTTGAGGCGCGATTCGATCTCGTCCGCGCTGGCAACCTGGCTGGTATCGAAACGCCCTGGATACGCCGGCAACGCCGCGACCTCGCTGCTGCCGGTCGCCAGCGGCTGGCCGGCGGCCTGCCAGGCGGCGATGCCGCCATCGAGCACGGCCACCTTCGTGTGCCCGATCAGGCGCAGCAGCCACCACAGTCGCGCGGCGGCCATGCTGCCATCGCTGCCGTCATACACCACCACCTGCGTATCGGGGCCGATGCCCCATTGCCCCAGCCGCGCGGCGAACGTATCGCTGTCCGGCAGTGGGTGGCGGCCATGGCCGACCCGCGTCAGGTCGGACAGGTCGCGGTTGAGATCGGCATGCACCGCACCGGGAATGTGTCCCTGTGCGTAGAGGCCATTGCCCGCCTGCGGATCGGCCAGCGATGCACGTGCATCGACCACGCGTACGACCGTGCTAGCAGTTGCGCGGGCATCGACCACGCGTACTCCGTCGCCCAGGGCCGCAGCCAGGGTCGCAACATCGACGAGGGTGGTCCACGGCGGGTCGATCGATTTCATTGCACTTGCTCCAGGCGGCGACGCAGGTTGTACAGGATGGCCGCAGTGGCGCCCCAGATGCGCTGGCCGGGCCAGCCGTATTCGAGGACGTGGCGGACGCGGCCGCGATGGTTGATTTCGACCTGGCGCAGGTTGTCGGCGGCCATCAGATAGTCCAGCGGCACTTCGAACACCTCGGCCACTTCGCTGGGCTGCGGTACCGCCACGAAATCCGGATCGATCACCGCCACCACCGGGGTGACCCGGTAGCCGGTGATGGTCACGAACGGATCGAGATAACCCAGTGCCTGCACCTGCGTCGGCGCCAATGCGATTTCTTCCTGGCTTTCGCGCAGTGCGGCGGCCAGCGCATCACGATCATCCGGCTCGGTACGGCCACCGGGAAAACCGACCTGGCCACCATGTTGCCGCAGGGTTTCGGTACGCCGGGTCAGGATCACCTGCGCACCATTGGCGCGCGGCACGATGCCGGCCAGCACCGCCGCCTCGACCGGTGGGCCCGGGGGCAGCAGATCATCCAGTTCACTGCGGTTCCAGCCGTCGCCTGCCGGCGGCTCGGCCAGCGGGTGCAGGGCGCGCAGCAGGCGCTCATGATCGGCCAGCGAGCCTCGCAGCGACTGCTGCAGCTGTTGCCGCAATGGCAGCACGCGCTGCAGGATGTGGGTGCGCTCGCTGTCGCTCATCGACGACCACCCTGCGATTTCGTCGATATGCCGCCCGCAGCCGGCGCACAGCCGGTTGCGATCCAGCTTGCACACGTTGATGCAGGGACTTGCGACAGCACGCGCCGTTTCTTCCATTATTTGCACCGGTCAACAGTAGCGCGAATGGACCGGATTTGGGATGGGGCCCATACGGCTGCTGCATGCTGCAGAAACAAAAACGCGCCGGTGGGATCACCGGCGCGTTGATGTTGATGCAGTTTCTTCTTACTTGACGCTGATCAGCTTGATCTCGAACTGCACAGCCACGTTCGGCGGGAACGGGGTGCGCGGGTCGGCGCCATAGGCCTGATCCGGCGGCAGGGACACTTCCCACTTCGAGCCAGCCGGCATCTGCAGCAGGGTCTCGCGCATGGCCTTCATTTCGACTTCGCTGACCTTGATCGACGGAATCTGCTGGGCCGGACGAGCCTCGGTCGGACGCTGGCCGTACGGGAACGGACCGGCCACTTCCAGCTGCACGGTGCTGGCCTGGGTCGGCTTGGCACCCTTGCCGGCTTCGATCACACGGTACTGAACGCCGCTCGGCAGGGTCTGCACGCCCGCCTTTGCCTTGTTCTGCGCCATGAACTGATCGCTCTTGGTCTTGTTGTCGGCAGCAGCCTTTTCGTACTCGGCCTTGGCGGCCTGGGCACGGCCCTGCTCGCGCTTCTGGAACGCTTCAACGGCCGGCTTCAGCTGCTCGGCGGTGATCGCCGGCTGCTTCTTGGCGTAGGCGTCCTGCAGACCCTTCACCACCGAGTTGATGTCCAGCTGCTCACCGCGACCGGTCAGCTCCGCCAGGTTGTTGCCGTAGTCGTAACCGAAGTAGTAGCTCAGCTTGCCCTTCTCGGACGCGATGTCCTGGGCGAAGGCATTGCCCGTCAGGGCCAGGGCCGCGACGGCGACCGCGATAGAACGCAACTTCATCAAACAGTTCTCCAGGGGTGGTAACTCAGGGACGTTCTGCGCCGCCCTGAGGCGACGGGTTAGGATAACGGCCACAACGTGTAACCGCTACTCACCACGCAGGCTATGACCTGTCTGCGTTTACAGAGTTCAATCTCACTTTTTTTTAACGTTCCAGGAGTTTCCCGTGGCCGAGGCCCCCACTCCCCACCCGGTCGGCGTCAGCGACGACGGCGCCATCCGCACCATTACCGTGCAGCGTCCGGACAAACTCAACGCCCTCAATGCCGCGACCCTGCAGGCTCTGGCCGGGGCGTTCAGCGACGCGGCCACCGATCCGGCGGTACGGGTGGTGGTGCTGACCGGCGCAGGCCCCAAGGCCTTCGTGGCTGGGGCCGACATCGCGGAAATGAACACATTGAGCGCGGTTCAGGGACGTGACTTCTCCCTGCTCGGCCAGGCCCTGATGCGCCGCATCGAACGCATGCCCAAGCCGGTGATCGCCCGCGTGAACGGTTTTGCGCTGGGCGGCGGGCTGGAACTGGCCATGGCCTGCCACCTGCGCATTGCGGCCGATTCGGCCAAGGTCGGCCAACCGGAGATCAATCTCGGCCTGATTCCCGGCTTCGGCGGCAGCCAGCGACTGCTGCGCCTGTGTGGCCGCGCGGCCACGCTGGAGCTGTGCCTGCTGGGCACCCCGATCGACGCCGCGCGCGCGCTGGCCCTGGGCATCGTCAACGAGGTGGTGCCCGCCGCCGAGCTCGACGCCCGCGTACAGGCCCTGGCCCGGCAGCTGGCACAGTCGGCGCCGCTGGCGCTGCGCGGCCTGCTCGACGCAGTCCACGTGGGCGGCGAATGCAGCCTGGACGCCGGCCTGGAATACGAAAGTGCGCAGTTCGGCCTGCTGTTCGCCACCGAGGACATGCGCGAGGGCACCAGCGCCTTCCTGCAGCGCCGTCCACCTGCCTTCCAGAACCGCTGATTGCCATGGCATCCCGACCCAACCCCGTGCTGCTGTTCGCCCGGGTCCAGGCAGACGATCCCGATGGCGCGCTGCAGGCTGGACTGATGGACTACGTCGTGCGCGCTGGCGATGACCGGCTGCTGGCCGATCATCCGGACCTGCCCGACCGCCTCTGCCAGATGCAGCTGCAACTGCAGCGTGCCTGGGCCGCGCGCGAACGTTTCCGCGCACGCGCGGTGCGCCTGGCCCGCCGCGAGGCCGAGCGTGATGCACGTCGCACGCCCGCGCCGGCACCGGACGCCAAACCCGCCCTGCCCGCCGCAGCGGCCGCCATCCTCGCCCGGGCCAAGGCCCGCGCCGCCGGCAAGGAGCAGTAATGGCGACCGCGAAGAAGACCGCGCGCGCACCTGCGCGCCGCGGCGGTACGATGCCGCGCGCCGACGTGGTGGAGATGTTCACCCGCCTGCGCGAACTCAACCCGCATCCGAAGACCGAGCTGGAATACAGTTCGCCGTTCGAACTGCTGGTGGCGGTCGCACTGTCGGCGCAGGCCACCGACGTCGGCGTCAACAAGGCCACCCGTCGCCTGTTCCCGGTTGCCAACACGCCGGCGAAAATCCTCGCCCTGGGCGAAGAGGGACTGAAGAAGTACATCGCCACCATCGGCCTGTTCAATGCGAAGGCGAAGAACGTGATCGCCACCTGCGCGTTGCTGCTGGAGAAGCACGGCGGCGAAGTACCACGCGACCGCGATGCACTGGAAGCACTGCCCGGTGTCGGTCGCAAGACCGCCAACGTAGTGCTCAACACCGCCTTCGGCGAACCGGTGATGGCGGTGGACACGCATATCTTCCGTGTCGCCAACCGCACTGGACTTGCGCCAGGAAAGAACGTGCGCGAGGTGGAAGATCGATTGGTCAAAGCGATTCCCGCCGAGTTCCTGCTCGATGCGCATCACTGGCTGATCCTGCACGGGCGGTACGTGTGCAAAGCGCGCAAGCCGGATTGTCCGGGGTGCGTGATTGCCGATCTCTGCCGGTTCAAGGACAAGACCCTCGCCGAGTGATGGCGGCATCCGCGCATGACGTGGATGCACGGAAACACCATCCTCGCAGGGCGTGGATCTACTGCAACCGGGACGCAATCCGGGCGTCATACGTAACCGGTTTCAATGGCAGGCCCAGCCGTGACGGGGCCTGCGGCGGATCGCGGCCGTGCGCGAACTGTCACATTTACGCAATCTTCACGTTTTAGCCTGCGCGCATCTTCCCACCTGC
Source organism: Stenotrophomonas sp. 82F1 (assembly GCF_056861525.1). Lineage (NCBI taxonomy): Bacteria > Pseudomonadati > Pseudomonadota > Gammaproteobacteria > Lysobacterales > Lysobacteraceae > Stenotrophomonas > Stenotrophomonas sp. 82F1. Next base: position 317,602 of record NZ_JBSPUD010000001.1, on the reverse strand, counting down.
CTGCAAGGCTCCTCTCCATGAAACTGCATCACCAACTCCTGACGGTCGCCGTGGCTGCTGCGCTGTATGTGCCGGCCGCCCACGCCGAAGTCGCCATCGATGTGATCGGCGGTTCGGAAATCACCTTCGAAGGCCTGGTCCAGGCCGACGGCAACTGGTACGACAATGACGTCGTGGACCTCAACGGCGGTGACGCCGGCAACGGCAAGAACAGCGAATTCGAACTGCGTCGCGCCGAGCTGGTGCTGAAGGGCAAGGGCCCGGGCAACGTGGAGTGGGTGGTCGGCTATGACGCCAAGGCCGACAAGTTCCTCGACACCAACGTGAAGTACAAGCTGCTGGGCAACGCCAACCACTTCATCCAGGTCGGCCAGTTCAAGCAGCCCAACAGCCTGGAAGAGCTGTCCAGCACCAAGAACAACGACTTCATCTCCAAGGCTGCGGTCACCAACACCTACGCCGTCGCCCGTCGCCTCGGCGGTGCCTACAGCTACGGCCAGGACAACTGGTCGGTCACCGCCAGCGCCTTCGGCCGCGAACTGACCCGCAACCTGGCCCACGGCAGCGGCTACGGCGCACGTGGTACCTGGGCCCCGATCAACGAGAAGGGCCAGGTCCTGCACTTCGGCCTGAGCTACGTGAACTACGACACCGACGCAGACACCCTGCGCGTGCGTGCCCGCCCGAACGCTGACCTGGCCACCGCGCGCCTGGTCGACAGCGGCAACCTGGTCGACACCGACCGCGTCAGCACCATCGGCGCCGAAGCGATGTACTTCCAGGGTCCGTTCAAGGCCCAGGCCGAGTACTACACCAGCAAGGCCAAGCGCATGGCCAACGACAACTACACCAGTGACGGCTACTACGTCAGCGGCGTGTGGAATGTCACCGGCGAAAGCTGGAGCTACAAGAGCGGCACCCCGGGCACCGGCCTGCCGAACAACCCGGCCGGCGGCCAGTGGCAGCTGGGCGTGCGTTACGACCACATGAACCTGAACGACGGCAACCTCGCCGCCAACCCGGTGGCCGGCCGTCCGCCGATCGTCGATGGCGTGCTCGGCGGCAAGATGGACATCTGGACCGTCGGCGCCAACTGGTACTGGCGCTCGAACTTCAAGCTGATGCTCAACTACGTGATGGTCGACAGCAAGAAGTACAACTCGACCGCCCGTGGCTTCGTCAACGACGATCCGAACATCCTGGAAGCCCGCGCGCAGTTCTTCTGGTAAGACCGGAAGCACGCGTTCGAACGAAGGCACGGCTCCGGCCGTGCCTTCGTCGTTGTGGGCAGGCGGTGGCCGCGCGATGATGCCCTGCCCTGTCGACATGGACCTTCGGGATGCCCCCTTCCCTTCGCCTGCGCCGCCTGCTGTGCGCTGCCCTGCTCGCCGCCCTGCCCGCCACCGCGCTCGCCTGTGACGATGCAGAGGCCGTGCGCGAGGCCGCGTATCGGCAGTTGCCGGCTGGCGCCTTGCCAGTGACGGCACGCTTTACCGATGCCGACAGCAGCGCCTGCCGTGCGTGGCCCGCGCAACCCGGCACGACCCTGCTGGCCGTCGCGCAATGGACAGCGCCAGCCTCGGAAGACGTGCGCGGCGGCGACCTGGATCTGTTGCTGATCGACACCGCCAGTGGCCGGCCGCTGGCCTGGACCCGCGTGGCCGATGCGGTCAGCAGCGATGCGCTGCGCTTCACCGGGCTCCACCTGGACACCGCACGCTGGCAGCTGGACCCGGCCACCCGCGCGTTTGGCGTGCGCATGGACTACAGCGGCAGCTCAGGGCCCAACCCGTTCGCGCAGACCGAACTGCAGTTGTTCGTGCGCGATGGCCGGCAACTGCGCCGGGTGCTTGCGCCGCTGGCGGTCAGCGGCAGTCGCGGCGAATGGGATACGCGCTGCGCCGGCGAGTTCAGCCGCTTCGAGCGCACGCTGGAAATGGGCAATAGCACTTCCGCGGGTCTGGCACCGATCCTGGTGCGCGAAAAGCGCATCGATACGATCAGCGTCGCTGCGGGCGACGACTGCCATGCAACCGACACGACGGCACCGGCGCAGCGCTGGACACTGCTGCCCAGCGACGGCCGCTATGCCGTTCCGCAGGCGTTGCGCGGGCTCTGAAAGGGAGGCATCGGCAGCGCCATGACGGCTGTCACGTCCGCGTCATATGACAGACGCGGGCGTGTCATGGAACCGTTATGGAATGTGCACCGAAACGTCGGGCAGCCGCCCCTCGACCACCCCAGGAGTCTCTCCCGTGATCCACGCCTTCAAGTCGCGCGCCGCCGTCGCCATTCTGGCCGCGTCGTCCGTGTTCGCCGCCAACGCCGCCGATGTCACCGGCGCGGGCGCCTCGTTCATCTACCCGGTGATGTCCAAGTGGTCGGCCGACTACAGCACCGCCACCGGCAAGAAGGTCAACTACCAGTCGATCGGTTCCGGCGGTGGTATCGCCCAGATCAAGGCTGCGACCGTGGACTTCGGTTCGTCCGATGCGCCGCTGAAGCCGGAAGAGCTGGCGGCCGCCGGCCTGGCCCAGTTCCCGTCGGTGATCGGCGGCGTGGTGCCGGTGATCAACGTCGCGGGCGTCGCCCCGGGCGCGCTGAAGCTGGACGGTCCGACCCTGGCCAACATCTTCCTGGGCAAGATCACCACCTGGAACGACCCGGCCATTGCCGCCTTGAACAGCGGCCTGACCCTGCCCAGCGGCAAGATCACCATCGTCCATCGTTCGGACGGCTCGGGCACCACCTTCAACTTCGTCAACTACCTGTCCAAGGTCAGCCCGGAGTGGAAGAGCAAGGTCGGTGAAGGCACCTCGGTGCAGTGGCCGGCCGGCATCGGCGGCAAGGGCAACGAAGGCGTTGCTGCCTACGTGAAGCAGATCAAGGGCGGCATCGGCTACGTCGAACTGTCCTATGCGCTGCAGAACAAGATGTCCTACGCGGCGATGAAGAACGCGGCCGGCAAGATCGTGCAGCCGTCGGACGCATCGTTCTCGGCCGCTGCGGCCAGCGCCGACTGGGCCAACGCCCGCGACTTCTACCTGGTGATGACCAACGCCCCGGGCGCTGATGCGTGGCCGATCACCGCCACCAACTTCATCCTGGTGCGCAAGCAGCCGAAGAACGTGGCGGGCGCCAAGGCCACCCAGGAGTTCTTCCGCTGGGTCTACAAGAATGGCGATGCGCAGGCCAAGCAGCTGGACTACGTGCCGCTGCCGGACGCGCTGGTGCGCCAGATCGAGACCTACTGGACGCAGAACCTGAAGTACTGAGTTTCGTTGCAAGGCGTTCCCCCGCAGGAACGGGGTCGGCGGGTCCTCTCTCCCCCGCCGGCCCCACCGGGCGCTGGATCCTTCGGGGTCCGGCGCTCTTCTTTTTTGTAGGGTTGGTCGTGAAAGGCGCCGCGCTTCCGTTGATCTGTTGTTGCGGCGATGGGGTCATGCAGGAGCATCTGTAGAGCCGAGCCCATGCTCGGCTGCTTCTGGCCTGCCCTCGCGGGCAGCCGAGCATGGGCTCGGCTCCACCCTGCCTCCATCGTCATATCGGTGCGCAGATCCGTGGTCTCCGGGCCCCCGCCGGGGGCACGCCACCCCTGTGAAACCCTTGCCAGAACGTGATCCAGGACACCTCTGTCATGGACGTCATACGGTTGTAACAAAAACATCATTTCATAGCCGCATCCGCCGACACCGTCGGCTCTACCCCGCTATGGAGTGACCATGAAACTGCACTCGGCCAGCCTTGCCGCCCTTTCCCTGGCCATCGCCCTGGGCCTGTCTGCCTGCGGTGGCGACAAGCAGGCCGCACAGCAGCCGGCCGCTGACGGCGCCGCTGCTCCGGCCGCTGCCGGCGACAAGGTGACCGCTGAGGTCTCCGGTGCCGGCGCCTCCTTCATCTTCCCGCTGGTGTCCAAGTGGTCGGCCGACTACAACACCGCCACCGGCGCCAAGATCAACTACCAGTCGATCGGTTCCGGCGGTGGCATCGCCCAGATCAAGGCCGGCACCGTTGATTTCGGTTCGTCGGACAAGCCGCTGAGCAGCGACGAGCTGGCCCAGGCCGGCCTGGCCCAGTTCCCGTCGGCCATCGGCGGCGTGGTGCCGGTGGTCAACATCGACGGCCTGGAAGCCGGCAAGCTGCGCCTCAGTGGCGCCCTGCTCGCCGACATCTTCCTGGGCAAGGTCAAGACCTGGAACGACCCGGCCATCGTCGCCGCCAACCCGGGCGTGACCCTGCCGGACGGCAAGATCACCATCGTCCACCGTTCGGACGGTTCGGGCACCACCTTCAACTTCTCCAACTACCTGTCCAAGGTCAGCCCGGAGTGGAAGAGCAAAGTCGGCGAAGGCACCTCGGTGCAGTGGCCGGACGGCGTGGGTGGCAAGGGCAATGAAGGCGTCGCCTCGTACGTGAAGCAGATCAAGGGCTCGATCGGCTACGTCGAACTGGCCTACGCCCTGCAGAACGCGATGCCCTACACCTCGCTGCAGAACGCGGCCGGCACCTGGGTGCAGCCGAACGCTGAGACCTTCGCCGCCGCTGCCGCCAGCGCCGACTGGGCCAGCGCCAAGGACTTCAACCTGGTCATCACCAACGCACCGGGCGAACAGGCGTGGCCGATCACTGCCACCAACTTCATGCTGATGCAGAAGAAGCCGAAGGATGCCAAGCGCAACCAGGATGCACTGGCCTTCTTCAAGTGGGCTTTCGAAAGCGGCCAGACCCAGGCCAACGAACTGCACTACGTGCCGCTGCCGGCCGAGCTGGTCAAGCAGATCGAAGCCTACTGGGCGACCGAACTGAAGTGATGGACCCGACGGTGCCCGCCACGTGCGGGCACCGTCTCCTGAACATCGTGCTGCCCCGCCCCTTCCTGGCCCTGCCGTCCCCATGAATGCCATCGCCCAGCCTGTAGCCGCCCCGTCCACGCGTGATACGCGTGATGCCCGCAACGACAAACTGTTCCGATGGGTGCTGGTCGGCACCGTCATCTTCGTCCTGATCGCACTGGCCTGCGCCGCACTGTCGATGCTGTGGGGTGGTCGCCACGCCCTGCAGATGCAGGGCCTGAGCTTCTTCTTCTCTTCCGACTGGAATCCGGTCGAAAACAAGTTCGGCGCCCTCGCCCCGATCTACGGCACCCTGGTCACCGCACTGATCGCGATGGTCATCGCCGTGCCGGTCAGCTTCGGCATCGCCTTCTTCCTCACCGAAGTGGCACCGCGCTGGCTGCGGGGCCCGGTCGGTACCGCCATCGAACTGCTGGCGGGCATTCCCTCGATCATCTACGGCATGTGGGGCCTGTTCGTGCTGGTGCCGGTGATGACCGAGTACGTCACCCCGTTCCTCAACGAAACCCTGGGCGAATGGCCGATCATCGGCCCGGTGTTCCAGGGCCCGCCGCTGGGCATCGGCATGCTCACCGCGGGTTTCGTGCTGGCGATCATGGTCATCCCGTTCATCTCCTCGGTGATGCGCGAAGTGTTCCTGACCGTGCCGACCCGCCTGAAGGAATCGGCCTACGCGCTGGGTTCCACCAAGTGGGAAGTGAGCTGGGACATCGTGCTGCCCTACACCCGCTCGGCAGTGATCGGTGGCGTGTTCCTCGGCCTCGGCCGCGCACTCGGCGAGACGATGGCGGTGGCCTTCGTGATCGGCAACAGCGTGCGCCTGTCGCCGTCGCTGCTGGAACCGGGCACCACCATCGCCGCACTGATCGCCAACGACTTCGGCGAAGCCACTGAAACCTACCGCTCGGCGTTGCTGCTGCTCGGCTTCGTCCTCTTCATCGTCACCTTCGTGGTGCTCGCCATCGCCCGCCTGATGCTGATGCGCCTGTCCCGCAAGGAGGGCAACTGATGTCCAGCACCGCTGACTCCCTGTACCTGCGCCGCCGCATCGGCAACGTCATCGCCATCGCGATGTCCTGCGCCACCGCGCTGTTCGGCCTGTTCTTCCTCGGCTGGATCCTGTTCACCCTGGCCTCGAAGGGCCTGGCCGGCATCAACCTGGATCTGTTCACCAAGATGACACCGCCGCCGATGCAGGAAGGCGGTCTGGCCAACGCCTTCTTCGGCAGCGCAGTGATGTGTGCGCTGGCGATCGGCATCGGCACCCCGCTGGGTGTGCTGGCCGGCACCTGGCTGGCCGAGTACGGCAACGCCCGCAAAGCCGGCACCGTGGTCCGCTTCGTCAACGACATCCTGCTGTCGGCACCGTCCATCGTGCTGGGCCTGTTCGTCTACACCCTGTACGTGATGCAGACCGGCGGCAGCTTCTCCGCCTTCGCAGGTGCGCTGTCGCTGGCCTTCATCGTGCTGCCGGTGGTGGTGCGTACCACCGACGAGATGCTGCGCCTGGTGCCTTCGCAGATGCGCGAAGCCGCCCTGTCGCTGGGCATCCCGCAGTGGAAGGTGATCGTGCAGGTGCTGTACCGCAGTGCCTCGGCCGGCATCATCACCGGCATCCTGCTGGCGCTGGCCCGCATTTCCGGCGAGACCGCACCGCTGCTGTTCACCGCCTTCGGCAACCAGTACTGGAACAGCAACGTGTTCCAGCCGATGGCCTCGGTGCCGGTGGTGATGAACCAGTTCGCCGGCAGCCCGTATGAATCCTGGCAGGTGCTGGCCTGGGCCGGCGCGCTGGTGCTGACCGTGTTCGTGCTGCTGGTCAGCCTCTCTGCGCGCGGCATCCTGCTGCGCAACCGTATCTCCCATGACTGACCTTTCCGTGGATACCGCCATGAACGACCTTTCCAACGCCGTGCCGATGCAGCGCATCGTGGTGCCGGCCTCGCACGAGAACCTGCACGCTCCGGCACCGGTCAAGCTCGCCGCGCGTGGACTGGACTTCTACTACGACAAGTTCCACGCCCTGAAGGGCATCAACCTGGAGATCCCGGAAAAGCGCGTGACCGCGCTTATCGGTCCCTCCGGTTGCGGCAAGTCGACCCTGCTGCGCATTTTCAACCGCATCTACGCGCTGTACCCGAAGCTGGAAGCGCGCGGTGAGGTGATCCTCGACGGCGAGAACATCCTGTCGCCGAAGTACCCGATGAACCGCCTGCGCAGCAAGGTCGGCATGGTGTTCCAGAAGCCGGTGCCGTTCCCGATGACCATCTTCGAGAACGTGGCCTACGGCATCCGCCACCACGAGAAGCTGTCCAAGGCGGACATGGCCGACCGTGTCGAGCACGCGCTGCGCCAGGGCGCGCTGTGGGACGAAGTGAAGGACAAGCTCAACCAGAGCGCGCTGGGCCTGTCCGGCGGCCAGCAGCAGCGTCTGTGCATCGCCCGCGCCGTGGCCCTGCGCCCGTCGGTGCTGCTGCTGGACGAGCCGACCTCGGCGCTGGACCCGATCTCCACCAGCCGCATCGAGCAGCTGGTGGAAGAACTGAAGCACGAGTACACCATCGTGATCGTCACCCACAACATGCAGCAGGCCGCGCGCGTGTCCGATTACACCGCCTTCATGTACCTGGGCGACCTGATCGAGCACGACCGCACCGAAGTGATCTTCTCGCAGCCGTCCAAGCAGCAGACCGAGGATTACATCACCGGTCGCTTTGGCTGACCGGCGCTGACGCTTCGCCACATGTCCCAGCCAGGCGCGGCCTGGCTCTACCTGGATTGCAGACCATGAACCTTCCCAACGACCACATCGTCAAAAGCTACGACGAAGAGCAGCAGCGCCTGGTGGCCGAAATCGTGCGCATGGGCGAGATGGCCGTCGCCCAGCTGGAGGCGTCGATGGACGTCATCGAGAAGCGCGACGAGAACGCCGCCCACCGCATCATCGCCAACGATGAAGCGATCGATGCGCTGGAACAGCAGATCAGCCACGACGTGATGCGCCTGGCGCTGCGTGGCCCGATGGCGCGCGACCTGCGCGAGATCCTTGCCGGCCTGCGCATTCCGGCCGACATCGAACGCATCGGCGACTACGCGGCCAACGTCGCCAAGCGCTCCATCGCGCTGGGCAAGGTGCCGCCGCTGCCACAGATCCAGGGCCTGCGCGCGCTCGGCCGTCTGGCTGCGCAGCAGGTCCGCCGTGCCATCGCCGCCTACCGCGACAACGATGCCGATGCCGCGCTGGAACTGCGCGAGGACGATGCCCGCCTGGATGCGCAGTACACCGCGCTGTTCCGCGAGCTGCTGACCTACATGATGGAAGACCCGCGCAACATCACCCCGTGCACCCATCTGCTGTTCATGGCCAAGAACCTGGAACGCGTGGGCGACCACGCCACCAACATCGCCGAAAACGTGTGGTTCCTGGTGCACGGCGAACAGCCGTTGCCGCCGCGCCAGAAGCGCGACGAGACCTCCAGCGCCGGAGATATCTGATACTGCACTGCAACACCGGATTCGACTCCAGGGTGGCCGCTGTCCTCGCGACAGCGGCCTTTTTGTTGGCGTCGCAATACTTCTCACGAAAATTTGAACTCCCGGCGAGGATTCGTTGAGTAGGATCGCTGCACCATCGCTTCACCACGGGCACCCGCCCACCACCCAGGAGCACGACCGATGAGCACCTCCAACAAGACGCTGTCCCTGCTGACCGCCACCGCCCTGGCCGCAGGCCTCGGCATGACCGCCTCCGCCTCGGCCCTGAGCATGAGCGATCTCGCCCAGGGTTATCTGGTTGCCGGCCAGGCGGCAAAGGCCACCGACGCGAAGGCGACCGATGCGAAATCCGCCGACGCGGCCAAGCATGCAGAAGGCAAGTGTGGCGCCGACGGCAAGAGCGCTGAAGGCAAGTGCGGCGGCGACAAGGGCAAGGCAGCGGCCGGTGCCGACGCCAAGGCCAAGACCGGCGGCGACAAGAAGTCGGCCGAAGGCAAGTGCGGCGAAGGCAAGTGCGGTGGCAAGCACTGACGTCCGCGCCGGCGTCGTCCACCCGCGGTCGCCGCTTCCCGCGGCGGCCGTGGGCCTGGGCCTGCGCCGCGCCCTGCTGCAGGACCTGCGCGACGCACCCGCCGGCGATTTCGATTTCCTCGAGTGCGCGCCGGAGAACTGGATCGGTGTAGGCGGCCCCGCCGGTGACGCGCTGGCCGAACTGGCCACGCGCCATCCGTTGAGCTGCCACGGCCTGTCGTTGTCACTGGGTGGAAGCGCAGCGCTGGATACCCAGCTGCTGGCACAGGTGGGTGCCTTTCTTGAGCAACACCGGGTGCCGCTGTACAGCGAACACCTCAGCTACTGCAGCGACGAGGGCCATCTGTACGACCTGCTGCCGATTCCATTCACCGATGAAGCAGTACGCCACACCGCTGCACGCATCGCCCGCGTGCAGGACATCCTCGGCCGCCGCATCGCCGTGGAAAACGTGTCGTACTACCTGGCCCCGGAACCAATGATGGACGAACTGGCCTTCACCAATGCGGTGCTGGCCGAGGCCGACTGCGATCTGCTGCTGGACGTCAACAATGTCTACGTCAATGCCTGCAACCACGGCTACGACGCCGATACGTTCATTGCCGGCCTGCCCGCGCAGCGCATCGTCTGCCTGCACGTGGCCGGGCACCTGGACGACGCTCCGGACCTGAAGATCGACACCCACGGCAGCCCGGTGATCGATCCGGTGTGGGATCTGCTGGCGCGTACCTACGCGCGCATCGGCCCGCGCCCTACCCTGCTCGAACGCGACTTCAATTTCCCGCCTTACGCCGAGCTGCGCGGCGAACTGCAGACCATCCACCGCCTGCAGGCCGTGCATGCTGGAGCCGCCCATGGCTGATGCTCCCGAACGACTGCGCGCGCAGCAGCACGCGTTCACCGCACACCTGCGCGATCCGGCGCAGGTGCCGGCGCCGCCCGGCATGGACCCGCGCCGGGTGGCGGTGTACGAACGCCTGCTGTTCAACAATCTGCTGGGATTGTTGAGCAACGGCTTCCCGGTCTGCGTGCGCCTGCTGGGCGAACCGGCCTGGGGTGCGCTGGTGCGCCACTATTTCGCCAGCCACCGTTGCCACACCCCGTTGTTCACCGAGCTGGCGGCCGAGTTCGTGCAGTGGCTGCAAGCGCAGCCGGCGCTGCCGCACCCGGCGTTGGCCGAACTGGCCCACTACGAGTGGGTGGAGACCGCGCTGTACCAGCTGCAGGCTGATCCGCTGCCGGAACCTGGCGACATCGATCCGTTGCAGGTGCCGTTGCGGCGCTCGCCACTGGCCTGGCCGCTGCTGTACCACTGGCCGGTGTATCAACTGGGTAGCGACGATGCACCGTCGCAACCACCGGCAGAGCCCACCGGCCTGCTGGTACGGCGCGATGCCGATGGCGCAGTGCGCTTTGCCACCCTGACCCGTCTGGCGGTGCATCTGCTGACGCTGATCGGCGAGGCGCCCGGGGCCACCGGCCAACAACAGCTGCAGCAACTGGCCGCCCTGCACCACCTCGATCCCGAGACCCTGGCCGCCCCGGGTGCGCAACTGCTGCAGCAGTTCCTGCGTGCCCGCGTGATCGGTCCGCTCCGCGCTTCACCCTGACGCCCCTTCCAGGAGATTCACCGATGAAGACCCCGATCCTGGCCGCAACCCGCGGCCAGCTGGACCGTTTCGCCCCGTGGTTGGCCCCGCTTGGCCTGCGCCTGCTGCTTGCCTGGGAATTCTTCGAATCCGGGCGCGAGAAACTGCACGGGCAGAACTGGTTCGCCGACCTGCAGGATGCCTTCCCGTTTCCGTTCGACCAGTTGCCCGCCGCGCTGAACTGGCAATTGGCCACTTGGTTCGAACTGGTGGGCGCAGCGTGCCTGCTGTTCGGCTTTGGCACCCGCTTTGCCGCCGCCAGCCTGCTGGTGCTGACGGTCGTGGCAATGTACGCGGTGCACTGGCCGGCCGAATGGAGCTCGCTGGGCGATCTGGCAATGGGCTACGCGATCAGCGACCAGGGCTTTGGCAACTTCAAACTACCACTGCTGTTCATGGCGATGCTGCTGCCGCTGCTGTTCACCGGCGCCGGGCGCCTGAGCGTGGATGCAGTGCTGGCGCGGTGGTATCCGTCGGGCCCCACGGCGCAGCCCGCGGTCCGGTAGATGCCGAGCTTGGTCGGCGCACGTCGCGCGGTCCGGTAGACGCCGACCTTGGTCGGCGCACAGTGTGCCAACCAAGGTTGGCACCTGCCAGGATCCCTGGCGCTCAGGGTCGCTCTGCTAGAATCCGTACATGACTGACCCCACTTCCGCACCTGCCCCCGCCCCTGTTCCCGACGTACCCCAGGCGCAGCGCGCGATGTCACAACGCTTCCGCGGCTTCCTGCCGGTGGTGGTGGATGTTGAAACCGGCGGCTTCGACAGCCAGCGCAACGCGCTGCTGGAAATCGCCGCCGTACCGATCGAGATGGACGAGAACGGCCTGCTCTACCCCGGCCAGACCGCCAGCGCCCATGTGGTGCCGGCCGAGGGCCTGGAGATCGACCCGAAGTCGCTGGAAGTGACCGGCATCATCCTCGACCATCCATTCCGGCTGGCCAAGGAAGAGAAGGCGGCGCTCGATCACGTCTTCACTCCGGTGCGTGCGGCGATGAAGAAGTACGGCTGCCAGCGCGCGATCCTGGTCGGCCACAACGCCCATTTCGATCTCGGCTTCGTCAACGCCGCGGTGGCCCGTACCGGGCACAAGCGCAATCCGTTCCATCCGTTCAGCGTGTTCGATACGGTCACCCTGGCGGGTATCGCCTACGGTCAGACCGTGCTGGCGCGCGCGGCCACGGCGGCCGGGCTGGGCTGGGATGCCAACGAGGCGCACAGCGCGGTGTATGACACCGAGCAGACGGCGCGGTTGTTCTGCACGATCGCCAACGCCTGGCCGCGATAAGGCGGCCAACGGCGGAGCCCCTCGTGGCGGGCTGACAGCGATTCCGGTCAAGGCCGGGCGGGTGGACTGCGCAGGGGACGCTGCAAGTACGTCCCTGTAAGCTCGGTCGCCGCATCCATGCGGCTCACGCCCCTGCGCAGCCCACCCGCCCGGCCACGGACACGTTGCTGGGCGCCACGGAAAGAAAAGATCAGAAACGCGGGAGCAACAGCGGGTCGCTGCGCTCGATGGGTGCCAACCGTTGATGCGGCACTCCAGTAGATCCACGCCATGCGTGGATGCTTCGCACTGGATCAACCGATGCTCGTGCGATCGCGGCCGTCGCTCTTCGCGCGGTACAACGCACGGTCGGCACGCTGGTACAGCAGCGCCGGGGTGCGGTCGTCGCCATCCAGTTCCACCAGGCCGGCGCTGAAGGTCACCCGCAGGCCGGGTATGCCGGCCCAGTCCGGATGGTCGTGGAACAGGCCACGCAGGCGCGCGCACAGCTGCGCCGCCTCCTCCAGCCGGGTGTCGTTGAGCAGCAGCGCGAATTCTTCGCCGCCGGTGCGTGCCGGCAGGTCCGAATCGCGACTGGCCGCGGCGATCACCTGCGCCACTTCCACCAGTACTGCATCACCGATGCTGTGGCTGTGCTGATCGTTGACGTCCTTGAAGTGGTCGATGTCCAGCACCACCAGGCACAGCGGATGGCCGCTGCGCTGAGCGCGGGCGAAGTCGCGGGCCAGCGCCTCGTCGAAACCACGACGGTTGGCCAGCCGGGTCAGCGCGTCCTCGCGGGCCTGTCGTTCGAATGCCTCGGCCTGCCGCGCCAGGCGCTCGGCCAGCTCGGTCTTTTCCTGGTTCAACGCCTGCAGGTGCACGGTCTGCGCCTGCAGGTCGAAGGTTGCCTCATCCACGCGGCGTGCCAGGCGCAGGTTGCTGGCCTTGTACTGCTGCAGCAGGAAGCGGTACAGCGCCACCAGTGCGGCCAGCAGCACCAGCGCGATCAGTGCCTGCACGCTGTGCCGCTGCCACCAGAACGGCTCGACGGTGAAGCTCCACAGCGCTTCCTGATGGCCCCAGCTGCCACCCGGGTGCGAGGCGGCCACGTGCAGCGTGTAATCGCCAGGCGGCAGGCCGACGAACTCCACGCTGCGCTGCGGGCCTCGCTCCACCCAGCCATTGTCCAGACCCTCCAGCCGCGTGCGGTAGCGGATGCGATCGGACATCAGGTAGCTCAGGCCCACGTAGCTCACCGCAAGCCGTCGCCCACCGGGAATCAGGTTGCGCTCGGAGCCTTCCCAGTGCACCGGCGCACCGTCGACCTGTACGTTCTCGATTGCCGCAGGCGGTGCCGGGCGTTCACGGAAACGCTGCAGCCGCTGCGGGTCGACCATGCTCAGGCCACCGGCGGTCACCACCCAGAACGTGCCGTCCTGGCGCAGGATCGCCGAGGGACCGGAACTGCCGTTGGCCTGCGCATTGGCCATGCCGTCGATTTCGTTGTAACGCTCCACGGTTACCCGCGGCGCGCGTCCGTCGGCCACGGCGTTGAGCGTGGCCATATCGGTGCGCAGCACGCCGCGGTTGCTGCTGATCCACACATTGCCCAGTCGATCGGGTACCAGCTGGAACACCGCATCCACCGGCATGCCCTGCTCCAACCCCACGCGCGCCAGCGTGCCGCGCTGCCAGCGGTACAGCCCACGATCACTGCTGATCCACATCGCATCGCCGATCTGGTGGAAGCCGAACACGCTACGCCCCCCGCCCAGCGGCGCCAGGTCGATCGACTGCACACGATCACCGCGCAGCACGCGGATGCCTTCGATGGTGCCGATCCACAGATTTCCCTGGTGATCGTGTTCCAGCGCCGTGGTCAGGCCTGCCGGCATGCCCGCAATCGTGGGCACGGTTACCTTGTCACCCTCGATACGGACCACGCCCTTCTGCGTCCCCGCCCAGACCACGCCGTCAGGCGCGATGCTGATCGCACGGATGTTGCCGCCGGGCAGGCCATCGGCCGCCGCGTAGTTGTGGCGAAGGCGTCCATCGGCGTGCAAGCGGTAGATGCCGTCGCCGAAGGTACCCACCCACAGATCGCCGCCGGCATCCTGGGCCAGGCTCAGTACCGAGGGCGCCTTGCCACCGCGGTTGTGCAGCGGCATCGCGCGGAATCGACCATCGGCGGTCTGCAGGTCCAGGCCGCTGGCACTGCCCACCCACAGGCGGCGATCACGGTCTTCGAGCACCGTGCGCACGTAGTCGCCGCTGAGGCCGTCGCGTTCGGTGTAGCTGCTGAACAGGGTTTCGCGCAGGCGATACAGGCCGCCGTTGGCACCCACCCAGATGCTGCCCTCGGCATCCTCGCGCAGGCTGACCACACGCCCGCCGGGCAGGTTCAGACCGGCCGGCAGGCGCTCCAGGCCATGCGCCGAAATGCGCAGCAGGCCCTGGTTCTCGGTACCCAGCCACAGGTCGCCATGGCGGTCCTGCAGCATCGCGGTCAAGTGCAGCTGGCCGGGCAGCCGGTGCACCAGCACCAGGCGATCATCCTCCACCCGGTACAGGCGCTCGCCCGCGACGATCCACAGCGCACCATCGGGTGCGCGGTAGGGCCACGACAGCCCCTTGTCCACGCCCCAGGCCGCCGGCGCGCGCTGCAGCACGCCGTCGTTGTCACGCAGCACCAGGCCGTCGAGGGTGCCGATCCAGACCCGGTCCTGCGCGTCGACCGCCATCTTGGTGAAGCTCATCGCCAGCGGCAGGTCCGGCGGTGGACGCTGGTAGACGATGCCCTTGTCCGGGGTCAGATAGGCGATGCCCTTGCCTTCATACAGCAGCCACAGGCGTCCCTGGCTGTCCATCTGCATGGACTGGATCAGTACCTGCGGCGTATCCGGTTGATGCTCCCAGACCCGCCACTGGCCATCGCTGCCGCGGTGGCTGACATTACCCCGCGAGTCGCTGATCCACAGACCACCCTGCGTGTCGACCAGCAGCGCGCCGATGCCGTTGTCGCGCAGCCCCGGCCGGGTGCTGCGGTCGAACACGGTGAAATCCAGGCCGTTGTAGCGCACCAGGCCTTCCCAGGTGGCGAACCACAGGTGGCCTTCCGGGGTCTGCGCGATGTCGCGCAGCGAGTTGTGCGGCAGACCATTGCGCGAGGTCCACACGTCGATGGCGTAGTCGCGCAGCGGCGGCGCGCCACTCTGCGCAGCCAGCGGCGCGGCCATCGCCAGCAGCAGCCACAGCACGCCCAGTCGCAGCAGGCGACCGATCCTTTCCGCGTGGCGCCCCGCCCGGCGCCTGCCCGCCCCCTGCCCGCCCATCAGCGCAGCGGCGGCGGCCAGCTGCGGATGCCGGTGGCGGCAGCAGACGCGAACGGGGACAGCCGCACCGCGCAGGGCGGCATGCCGGCAGGAACAGGCAGGCTCATCGGACGAAGAATGGGGAAGTACGCAGATGATAGGGCAAACCCCACCATTGGCGTCACCGCGACCGGGCCTGCCCGGCGCAACCGGGTCGGGGATCGTCGCTGCTACCGGGCCTCGGCGCTGGTCGACCACTGCACCACTGCTTCCAGCCCGCCTTCGGGGCGGTTGCGCAACCACAACCGGCCGCCGTCCTTTTCGGCCAGTGCGCGGGCGATGGTCAGGCCCAGACCGGCACCGCCGGTCTCGCGCGAACGCGAGGTCTCCACCCGCACGAACGGGTCGAACACGGCTTCCAGCTGGTCATCCGCCAGCCCGGGACCATCATCGGCGATGACCACCGTGATCGTGCCCTCGCCGCGCTCGACACGCACCCGGGCGCGCTGCGCGTACATCACCGCGTTGTCCACCAGGTTGGAAAACAAGCGATGCATCGCCAGCGGGCGCAGCATCAGCACCGCGCCGCTGCGGCCTTCGAAGACGACGTCGGCACCATCCTCGGCGGTGTCCTCGACGATGCTCTCCAGCAGCGAATCCAGGTCCAGCGCGGCGCGCTGTTCGGCACTCTCCGCACTTCGGGCCAGTTCCAGACCCTCGCGTACCAGCGCCTGCATCGCGGCCAGGTCGCCGATCAGGCGCTCGCGCAGGGTCTCGTCGGTCACGTTTTCCAAACGCAGACGCAGCCGGGTCAGCGGCGTCTGCAGGTCGTGGGTGATCGCGGCCAGCATCTGCGTGCGTTCGGCCAAGTGGCGCTGCAGCCGATGCTGCATGGCATTGAAGGCCTCGGCGGCGCGCTGCACTTCGCGTGGCCCACGCAGCGGCAATGGCGCTCGCTGCAGGTCATCGCCCAGGTCCTCGGCAGCGGCCGCCAGCTCCTGCAGCGGCGCACTGGCCATGCGTGCGACCACGTACGCCAACACGGCAATGGCCAGCACCAGCAGGGTCAGGAACAGCGGGTCCACGGCGAGGATGCCGTTGTGCGCGATCGCTGGCGAATCCAGGGCGAGCTTCAGCAACGTGCCGTCGTTGAGCACCACGTCCACCGCCCGGCACTTGGGCGGGATGAAGGTGGGATCGCGTTCGCGCGGCGGCTTGTGGTGGCCCGGCGGCGGCGGCGGCAGCAGGTCCTGCAGCTTGGGAATGCACGAACGGAACGAGGCGAAGTGCACATGTGCGCGCGACACCGGGCCGGGGCGGTCCTCCAGCACTTCCATCAGCGCCTTGTCGGCGCGCCCGATGCGCGCGCCGGGCTGCAGTGCGCGCACGCTGGGGCCACCGATCTCCAGCAGCCGCTCGCGCAGCTCCGGGTTGCCGTCCAGCAGGTTGATGTAGCCCTGCAGGCGATCGGCGATGCGGTTCAGGTTCTGCCGCTCGAACTCCTGCTGCCGCTTGGAACTGGCCAGCATGGTCGCGCCGATCGCGGCCACGCTCATGCCCAGCAGCAGGATCACGAACAGCCGTCCGACCATCGAGGACAGGAAGTGGCGCAGGCGCTTCATCGCGGCTTATTCCAGGTTGACGGCCGAGGCCAGCACGTAGCCTTCGTTGCGAACGGTCTTGATCAGGCCATCGGGGCCACCGTCATCGGCCAGCTTGTTGCGCAGCCGGCTGACCTGCAGGTCGATGGCGCGGTCCTGCGCTTCATAGTTGCGGCCACTGCTGAGGGCCACCAGCTGCTCGCGCGAGAGCACCTTGTTGGCATGGGCGATGAACACTCGCAGCAGGCGGAACTCGGCGCCGGACAGCACCACCACGCGCCCGTCCGGATCGACCAGGTGGCGATGCTCCAGGTCGAAGATCCAGCGCGAGAAACGCGCACGGCGCACCGCCAGCGGTTCCAGGTTGGCCGGCAGCGCTTCGGTACGGCGCAGCACGTTGCGGATGCGCGCCAGCAGTTCGCGCGGTTCGAACGGCTTGGCCAGGTAGTCATCGGCGCCCATTTCCAGGCCGAGCACGCGGTCGATCGGCTCGGCGCGCGCGGTGAGCATGATCACCGGCGTGTTCGAGCGCGCGCGAAGGTCGCGGCACAGGGTCAGGCCATCTTCGCGTGGCAGGTTGAGGTCGAGCACGATCAGGTCCACGTGCTCGCGTTCCAGCAGCTGGCGCATGCTGGTGCCATCGGCGGCGGTGCTGACCTGGTAGCCAGCGCGGCCGAGCTGCTCGGCCAGCAGGGTGCGGATATCGTTGTCGTCATCGACGATCAGCAAACGGTGCATCGGGTTTTCAGTCTCCATGTCGCGAATCATCCCGTGTCGGCAGCTGAACCGCATCCAGGCCAATGCGTACCACTGTATCCCCCGCAGTGCGGGATACCTGCTGATACGCCGTCTCGCAGACAGTGTTACATAGAGACACACCCCGAGGATTGAGCACAGCGTCGCTCGATCTTCACAATGCCCACCAACGCCGCCACTGCGGCCCCCAGAGTGAAGCCGCCACGTGATCTCCCGCCTGTTGCCCGCGACCCGCAAGGGTCGCCTGATGTTGATCGCCCTGCTTGTCCTGATCGCCGCCGTTTCCGCCTGGTGGCTGCTGCGCAAGCCGGCCGCACCGGCCCTGGCGACCACCCCGGTCAGCCGCGGCGACATCGAGCAGACGGTGGAAGCGACCGGCGTGATCGACGCCTACAAGCTGGTCAGCGTCGGTGCGCAGGCCTCCGGCCAGATCAAGTCGCTGAAGGTGCAGCTGGGCGATACGGTGAAGGAAGGCGACCTGATCGCCGAGATCGACGCCACCACCCAGCAGAACCAGGTACTCAATGCCCAGGCCTCGCTGGACCAGGTGACCGCGCAGCGCGCGGTGCAGCAGGCCACCCTGCGGCAGACCGAACTGGAGTTCGCACGCCAGCAGCAGATGCTGGCGGCCGAAGCCACCTCGCGCCAGGAATACGATGCCGCCGAGGCCCAGCTGAAGACCGCGCGTGCGCAGCTGCAGTCCTACGAAGCGCAGATCAAGGGCCGCGAAACCGAACTGGGCACCGCCCGTGCCAACCTGGCCTATACCCGCATCGTCGCGCCGATGGATGGCACCGTGGTGGCGGTGGTGGCCGAGGAAGGCCGCACGGTGAACGCCAACCAGACCGCACCGACCATCGTGATGCTGGCGCGGCTGGACGTGGTGACCGTCAACGCCGAGGTCTCCGAGGCCGACGTGGTCAAGATCAAGGCCGGCATGCCGGTGTACTTCACCACGCTGGGCGACCCGGACCGCAAGTACCACGCCACGCTGCGGCAGATCAATCCGGCGCCGGCGTCGATCGCCAACGAGAGCTCGTCCAGTTCCAGCAGCTCGTCCAGTTCCAGCTCCAGCAGCGCGGTCTACTACAACGCGTTGTTCGACGTGGAAAACCCCGATGGCACCCTGCGCATCGACATGACCGCACAGGTCTCGGTGCTGCTGAAGCAGGCCAAGGGCGTGCTGATGGTGCCGGCTGTTGCACTCGGCCCGAAGTCGCGCGACGGCGAGCGCATCGTGCGGGTGGTCGATGACAAGGGCCAGCCGCAGCCGCGCAAGGTCAAGGTCGGCATCAACAACGGCGCCAACGTCGAGATCCTGTCCGGCCTGCAGGAAGGCGAGCGCGTGGTGGTCGGCGAAGGCGGCGCTGCGGCAGCCGCGGGTGGCGGCAACCGCGGCGGCATGCAGATGCGGGTCGGCGGCCCGGGCATGGGGCGCCGATGAGCACGACGGCGCCGCTGCTGCGCCTGCGCGACCTGCGACGCGAATTCCCGGCCGGCGAGGACGTCATCGCCGTGCTGCGCGACGTCAACCTGGACATCCATGCTGGTGAGATGGTGGCCATCGTCGGCCAGTCCGGCTCGGGCAAGTCCACGCTGATGAACATCCTCGGCTGCCTGGACCGCCCGACCCGTGGCAGCTACCAGGTAGCGGGCCGCGAGACCGGGAAAATGGCGCCCGACGAGCTGGCCGAGCTGCGCCGCGAGCACTTCGGTTTCATCTTCCAGCGCTACCACCTGCTGGGCGATCTCGACGCGCGTGGCAATGTGGCCGTGCCAGCGGTGTATGCCGGCAGCCCCGGCCCGGTGCGCACCGCGCGTGCCGAGCAGCTGCTGCAGCGCCTCGGCCTGGCCGACCGCATGCACCACAAGCCCGGGCAGCTGTCCGGTGGCCAGCAGCAGCGCGTGTCGATCGCGCGTGCGTTGATGAACGGTGGCGAGGTGATCCTGGCCGACGAACCGACCGGCGCCCTGGATACGAAATCCGGCGAAGAGGTGATGGCCATCCTTGGTGAGCTGCATGCCGAAGGCCATACCATCATCATCGTCACCCACGACATGAGCGTCGCCGAGCACGCACAGCGCATCATCGAGATCCGCGACGGCGAGATCATTGCCGACCGCGCCAATCCGGCCGCGCCCAGCTACCGAGCGCAACGCGAACCGAGCGCGGGCGTCGCCCATGGCAGCAGCTGGCTGGCTGCCCGCGACCGCTTCACCGAAGCGTTCAGGATGGCCCTGCTGGCGATGAACGCCCACCGCCTGCGTACCTTCCTGACCATGCTCGGCATCATCATCGGCATCGCTTCGGTGGTATCGGTGGTGGCGCTGGGCAATGGCTCGCAGCAGCAGATCCTGCAGAACATCAGCGCACTGGGTACCAACACCATCGACGTCTACCCCGGTCGCGGATTCGGCGACATGCGGTCGGCGCGGGTGCAGACCCTCAAGGCCAGCGATGCCGATGCCCTGTCGCGGCAAAGCTACGTCGACAGCGCCACCCCCAGCGTGTCCAGCTCGGTCACCGCGCGCTACCGCAACCAGTCGGCCACCGCGCAGATCAGCGGCGTCGGCGAGCAGTACTTCCGGGTGAAGGGCGTGAGCCTGCTCAGCGGCAGCTTCTTCGACACCGATGCGGTGAAGGGACTCGGCCAGGTAGCGGTGATCGATGAGAACACCCGGACCCAGTTCTTCCCCGACAGCGACCCGATCGGCCAGGTGATCCTGCTGGGCAACGTGCCGGTGCGCGTGGTCGGGGTGGCCAAGAAGCAGAGCTTCGGTTTCGGCGGCAGCACCAGCCTGAGCGTGTTCGTGCCCTACACCACGGTGATGTCGCGCATGCTCGGTCAGAGCCATGTTTCCAGCATCACCGTGCGGGTGAACGATGAAACACCGATGGATGCTGCGCAGGAAGCGATCACCCGGCTGCTGACCATGCGCCACGGCACCGAGGACTTCTTCCTCAGCAACAGCGCCGAGATCCGCGACACCATCGAACAGACCACGCGCACGATGACCCTGCTGATCGGCGCCATTGCCGCCATCGCGTTGCTGGTCGGTGGCATCGGCGTGATGAACATCATGCTGGTCTCGGTGACCGAGCGTACCCGCGAGATCGGCGTGCGCATGGCGGTGGGTGCGCGGCAGAGCGACATCCGCCAGCAGTTCCTGATCGAAGCGGTGCTGGTGTGCCTGCTCGGCGGCGTGCTCGGCATCGGCCTGGCCCTGCTGATGGGCGTGTTGATCGGCCGTTTCGCCAGCGATTTCCAAGTGCTGTTCTCCACCGCTTCCATCATTGCCGCCTTCGCCTGTTCAACCCTGATCGGCGTGGCGTTCGGCTTCCTGCCGGCGCGCAGTGCCGCCCAGCTTGACCCGGTGGAGGCCCTGGCCCGCGAATGAAGATGATGACCCGACTGCCATTCCCCGCTCCCTCGCGCCTGCTGCTGGCCGGCGCCGTGCTGCTTGCACTCTCCGCCTGCGCTTCGGTAGGCCGCTATCCGGTTGAAGACCCCAGCGTTGCCGCCACCTATGGTCGTGGCGATGCGACCCTCAACGCGCCGGCCGACGACCCGCGCAGTGGCCTGGACACCCCGGCCCGCGACATCCGCAAGGACCGCTGGTGGACCGGCTTCGGCGATGCGCGCCTGGATCGCCTGGTCGCACAGGCATTGACCGCCAACAGTGACCTCGGCGCTGCCGGCCTGGCCGTGCAGCGTGCACGCCTGCAGGCCGGGCTGGCCAGCAACGCGCTGTGGCCGCAGCCTTCGTCGTCCGGCGTCAGCGGCAGTGGCAGCCGCGCCACCGACCAGGCCGACGACTGGCGCCGCAGCTATTCCACCGGTGTGTCGCTGGGGTGGGAGGTGGACCTGTGGGGCCGCCTGCGCACCCAGCGCGACATCGCCCGCTGGGAAGCCGACGCCAGCGAAGAAGACCGGCAGAACACCGCCCTGCTGGTGATCGGCGATGTCATCAACCAGTACTGGGCACTGGCCTATCTCAACCAGTCCATCGCCACCGGCCAGGCCAACCTCGAGCGGCTGCAACGCACGCATGAACTGGTGCAGGCACGCTTCGATGCCGGTGCGGTTTCGCGGCTGGAAGTACGCCAGGCACTGCAGAACCTGCAGTCGCAGCGTTCGGCGCAGAGCGCGCTGGAACAACAGCGGGTGGAAGTGCGCAATGCACTGACCGTGCTGCTGGATGGCACGCCGTGGCCGCAGCAGGACGAACCGCAGAACCTGCTGGAGGCGCAGAGCCCGACCATTGCCGAAGGCCTGCCAGCGGACCTACTCGGCCGCCGGCCCGACCTGCGCGCGGCCGAGCTGCGGCTGCGCAACAGCCTGAAGACGATCCGGGTGACCGCCACCCAGTACTACCCGGCATTGAGCCTGACCGGCAGCCTCGGTTCCAGCGCGACCTCGCTGGGCGATGTACTGCGCAATCCGGTGGCGACGCTGGGAGCTGGCCTGTCGCTGCCCTTCCTCAACCTGCAGCGCGCGCAGCTGGATACGGACGTGGCCGGTACCAACTACCAGATCGCCGCCACCACCTTCCGCAAGACGCTGTACACCGCGCTGTCAGAGGTGGACAACGCCTTGTCCGCACGTGAGCAGCTGCTGCGCCAGGTGACCGCCTCACAGGCGTCCTACGACGAAGCGGTGGAAGTGGAGCGCGCGCAGGAAGTGCGTTATCGCGTGGGCGCCACCGATCTGCGCACCTGGCTGGAAGCGCAGCAGACCCGGCGCGATGCAGAACTGTCACTGGCGCGGGTGCGGCAGAGCCAGTTGAACAACGACGTGACGCTGTTCAAGGCGCTGGGCGGTAGCGCGGGGTGACGTCTTCTGTAGAGCCGAGCCCACGCTCGGCTGCTTTTCGTCTCGATGCCGATGCCGCGCGGTGCGCGGCAGCCGAGCGTGGGCTCGGCTCCACAGGGACGGTTGTCTGATCAACCGCGCTGGCGCACGACCTCGAACAGGCTGACGCCGGCGGCGACCGAAACGTTCAGGCTCTCGATCTCGCCGGGCATCGGAATCTTGACCAGACCGTCGCAGTTCTCGCGGGTCAGGCGGCGCAGGCCATCGGCTTCGCCGCCCAGCACCAGGGCGATGTTGCCCTTCAGGTCCAGCTGGTACAGCGACGCGGTGGCTTCACCGGCCAAGCCGTAGATCCACACGCCCTGCTTCTGCAGGTCCTTCAGGCAGCGCGACAGGTTGGTCACCGCAACCACGGGAATGCGGTCGGCAGCACCGGCCGAGGTCTTGCGCACGGTGGCATTGACCGTGGCCGACTTGTCCTTGGGGATGATCACGGCGGTGGCACCGGCCGCAGCGGCCGAGCGCAGGCAGGCACCGAGGTTGTGCGGGTCCTGCACCTCGTCCAGCACCAGCAGCAGGGCCTTGCCTTCCGCAGCAGTGACCAGGCCTTCCAGCTCGTTCTCGTTGTAGGTGCGGGCGGCGGCATAACGCGCGGCCACGCCTTGGTGGCGCACCGAACCGCCCACGCCGTCCAGCGCCTGGCTGTTGACCTTGCGCACGTCGATGCCCTTGCGGCGGGCGTTTTCCTCGATCTCGGTCAGGCGCGGGTTTTTCGCACCGGCCTCGACCAGCACTTCGCGGACGTTCTCGGCGTCGTTCTCGATGGAGGAGGCGACGGCGTTGACGCCGACGATCCACTGGCTGTTCTTGCTCATGCGGGCAGGACCGGAAAGGGGGTGGCTATGGTAGAGCATCAGGGGCGGCCGCGCTTCGCGCTCGCCGGGCATGGCCCGGCGCTACCCGCCGTTCACCCTTCGGCCGAACGGCTGCGCGGTGGCCAGTGCGGGGTGTCGTGGTCGGGGTGCTGGTGGGACACGATCGTGGCCAGGAACTCCAGCGCGGCGACATCCTCTTCGGTGCGGCGTGCCGGCAGCCTGCCCAGCCCGTCGACGAAGGGCAGCTTGCGCTCGACGCCATACTGGATTGTCGGCGGCAGGCGTTCAGGCTGGTCGAAGGCACCGGCGGCCACGGCCACTCCATCGGGGGCTTCATAGGTCAACGGCGTGCCGCAGTCGGCGCAGAACCCGCGCCGCACGACGTTGGAGGACTGGAAATAGCGCGGTTGGCCGCGGGTCCAGCTGAACTGCACGCCGCGCACCGAGACCAGCGGCGCGTAGTACGCGCCGAAGGCCTTCTGGCACATCCGGCAGTGGCAGATCGAGCTGTCGGTCAGCTCGCCACGCACCTGGAAGCGGATCGCACCGCACTGGCAGCCGCCGCTGTATTCGGGTTGGCCCTGCATTGCTGCTTTCCTCCGAAACGTCGTGCCAACCAACGGTTGGCACCTACCGGGTGAGGTGGGTGCCAACCGTTGGTTGGCACCTACCGGGTGAGGTGGGTGCCGACCGTTGGTCGGCACACCGTGTGCGCAGCCGAGCATGGCTCGGCTCTACAGATCAGTACTTCTTTTTCGTGCGCTTGGCCGGCTTGCCGCGCTCGGGCAGCGGAGCCGGGCTTGCCGCCTCTTCCTCGCCCTTGTGCTCGACCAGACGGAAGTCGATCTTGCGCTCTTCCATGCTGGCCTTCAGCACCAGGATGCGCACCTGATCGCCCAGGCGGTAACTGCTGCCACGGCGCTCACCGGTCAACGTCTTGCGGGTCGCGTCGAACTTGTAATAGTCCTGCGGCAGCTGGGTCACGTGCACCAGGCCCTGTACCTTCGAGTCGGCCAGTTCCACGAACAGGCCGAAGCTGGTCACACCGCTGATCACGCCATCGAACTGGCCACCGACGTGCTTCTCCATCCACGCTGCGCGGTAACGCTCATCGACTTCACGCTCGGCCTCATCGGCACGACGCTCACGCTCGGAGCACTGCAGAGCCAGTGCGGCCATCTCGCGGGCGTTGTAGGTGAACTTGTCCAGCGGCTTGCCCGACAGCGCATGCTTGATCGCACGGTGCACCAGCAGATCCGGGTAACGACGGATCGGCGAGGTGAAGTGCGCGTACGCCTCCAGCGCCAGGCCGAAGTGGCCGTTGTTGTCGGGGCTGTACACGGCCAGGCTCTGGCTGCGCAGCAGCACCGATTCCAGCAGCGTGGCATCGGGACGGTCGCGGATCTTCTTCAGCAGCTTGGTGTAGTCGCCCGGGCGCACCTTCGACCACGGCGGCAGACTCAGCTTGAACTCCTTGAGGAATTCCAGCAGATCGGCGTACTTGGTCTCCGGCGGCTTCTCGTGCACGCGGTAAGGCGCCGGCACATGGCGCGACAACAGATACTTCGCCGCCTCCACATTGGCCGCGATCATGCATTCCTCGATCAGCTTGTGCGCATCGTTGCGCACCAGCATTCCGGCCTGGGTGACTTCGCCGCGGTTGTCGAGCACGAAGCGGACTTCGCTGCTTTCAAACTCGATCGCGCCACGCTTGCTGCGCGCCTTCGACAGCACCTTGTACAACTGGTGCAGGCGCTGCACCTGCGGCAGCAGGTCACCGATGAAGGCCTTGGCGCCGGCATCATCCTCGCCCACCGCCTGCCACACCTGGGTGTAGGTCAGGCGCGCGTGCGAATTCATCACCGCTTCGTAGAAGCGCGAGTGGGTGACGACGCCTTCGCGGTCGATCTGCATGTCGCAGACGAAGCACATGCGGTCGACCTTCGGCATCAGCGAACAGATGCCGTTGGACAGCGTTTCCGGCAGCATCGGCACCACGAAGCCCGGGAAGTACACCGAGGTGGCGCGCTTCTGTGCTTCATCATCCAACGGCGTACCGGGACGGACATAGTTGGAGACGTCGGCAATCGCCACCACCAGGCGGAAACCGTCGGCGTTCGGCTCGCAGTACACCGCGTCGTCGAAGTCCTTGGCGTCCTCGCCATCAATGGTGACCAGCGGCGTGCTGCGCAGGTCGACGCGGTCGCCGATCATCGCCGGTTCGACCACCAGCGGCACCGAGGCGGCTTCGTCCAGCACCTCCTGCGGGAACTCGAACGGCAGTTCGTGGCCGTGAATCGCGGTCTCCACCACCAGCGAGGCGGTCAGCTTGTCACCAAGCACGGCGATGATGCGGCCGATCGGCGGGCGGCGGCTGTCCGGTGCCTGGGTCAGTTCGCAGACGACCAGCTGGCCATCGCGCGCGCCGCCGGTCTGGTCCGGCGGCACCTGCACGTTGCGCTGGATGCGCTTGTCATCGGGCACCACGTAGTTGATGCCCATCTCGACGCTGAAGCGGCCGATCAGGCGCGTCATGCCGCGCTCCAGCACACGGGCGATGCTGCCTTCGCGGCGGCCGCGATGATCGATGCCGGTGACCCGCGCCAACACCTTGTCGCCGTGCATCACCTTGCGCATTTCATACGGCGGCAGGAACAGATCGTCACCGCCCTCGACCGGGCGCAGGAAGCCGAACCCTTCCGGATTGGCAATCACCACGCCGGTGACCAGGTTCAACGCCTGGATGGGTGCGAAGCCACCGCGGCGGTTCTGCACCAGCTGGCCATCGCGGACCATGGCGCCGAGCCGGCGCGACAGCGCTTCGGCACGGTCCGGTGCGGTCAGGCCAAGGCGCGCACCGAGTTCTTCAGCCGTCTGCGGCCCTTCGCAACGTTCCAGCAGGGCCAGGATGGCCTCGCGGCTGGCGATGGGTTGTTCGTACTTTTCCGCTTCGCGAGACGCATAGGGATCGTCGATCACCTTGCCCGTCGGCGGCAGCTTGCGGCCCGGCGCGGGGCCAGGTGCCTCTGCGTTGCGGCGGCCACGCCCTGGAGGCGGTGCACCGCCTTCGGCCAGTGCGGGGAGCCAGCCCGGCAACGGCTTGCCCGGCTTGTTGTTGCGGGCAGTGCCCTGCTTGGCGCCCTTGTTGGGGGCTTCACTGCGGGACTTGCTCCCGCCCTTGCTTGGTTTTTTGGTAGTCATCGCCCTCCATGGTAGCCGTTGCGGGCGTGCAGAACGGGTCAGCAGACCGGTTGAAGCCTCCCCATTAAGAATTTTCAGGAAATCGTTGACAGCCCCCGGGTTCATCTTCACAATTGCGCCTCTGGAACGCCCAGATGGCGGAATTGGTAGACGCACTAGTTTCAGGTACTAGCGGGTAAAACCGTGGAGGTTCGAGTCCTCTTCTGGGCACCAACGAAAAAACTCCTCGCTTCGGCGGGGATTTTTTTTGCCTGTAATCCGGGGACGGCCGGCAGTAGGGTCGGATCACTTTCCACAGGAAAGGGCCCTGACCCCAGCGCGAGACCCATGGGGTCGGAGCCCGTCTCGCATGCGAAACAGGATCCGACCCCGGATCCGCAAGGGTGTTGACACCTCCGTCACGGCACCGCATAATTCTCCTCCTCGACGCCCAGGTGGCGGAATTGGTAGACGCACTAGCTTCAGGTGCTAGCGGGGGCAACTTCGTGGAGGTTCGAGTCCTCTCCTGGGCACCATGTCGAGAATGAAAAACACCCGCGAAAGCGGGTTTTTTCTTGTCTGGCGTCCAGCCAGCATCACCACCACGAACGCAGCACCAGCTCCAGGCCCAGCAACAACAGGAAGCCGAGGAAGCAGGCACGGAATACCCGCGCACTGATGCGCTGGCGGATCACCTGCCCCAGCCACATGCCGGCCAGCGACGGCACCACCGCCAACGCACTGAGACCGAGCTGCTGCACACCGAACGCACCATGCAGCACAAGCCCCGTGGTCAGCGAGATCGTGGACACCGTGAATGCCAGGCCCAGCGCCTGCACCAGCTCGTCGCGCTGCAACCCCAGCGACTGCAGGTAAGGCACCGCCGGCATCACGAACACGCCGGTTGCACCGGTCACCACGCCGGACATCGCGCCCACCAGCGGTCCGAGCCAGCGCTCGCGCCGGGCCGGCACCCGCAACACCGGCGCCAGCAACGCGTACCCGGCGTAGACCACCAGCGCCACGCCCAACGCGGCCCGTGACACATCACGATCCACCCGCACCAGCAGCGCGGCGGCACCGAGCGTGG
Source organism: Stenotrophomonas sp. 82F1 (assembly GCF_056861525.1). NCBI lineage: Bacteria > Pseudomonadati > Pseudomonadota > Gammaproteobacteria > Lysobacterales > Lysobacteraceae > Stenotrophomonas > Stenotrophomonas sp. 82F1. Next base: position 290,178 of record NZ_JBSPUD010000001.1, on the reverse strand, counting down.
CGATCACCACCGCCAGCATCATCGGCCACAGCCGCCGCACGATCTGCCCCACTGATGGCCCGGACAGCAGCTGCCAGGCATTGGTGACGAAGGTCGGAATGAACAGCATCGAGGCCGCCGCAACCGGCGACAACGCGCCACCCAGCAGCCCCATCGCCACGGTCGGCAGGCCCATGCCGGTCACCCCCTTGACCACCCCGGCCAACAGGAACACCACCACCAGCAACACATAGAAGTAGATCGTTTCGTTCATGCCTTCATTGGAGCCGCCGGCACTTCAGCGCACAATGCGGCATTCCCGCCCCACCCTTCGGCTGCTCCGAAGGCAGCGGCCACGTTGCGAGGTCACGACATGCGCCTGGACATTGCCGATCTGCGCCTGTTCCTGGCAGTAGCCGACGCCGGCAGCATCACCGCCGGCGCCGTGGAGGCGAATCTGGCACTGGGATCGGCCAGCGAACGCCTGCGCGCCATTGAAACCGACGCCGGCACCGCGCTGCTGACCCGCCACCCGCGCGGCGTCAGCCTCACCGAAGCCGGCGCTGCACTGGCCCATCACGCGCGCCTGATCCTGCAGCAGCAGGCACAGCTGCGCGGCGAACTGCAGGCCTTCGCCCACGGCGCGCGCGGCACCCTGCACCTGTATGCCAACACTGCGGCATTGACCAACTATCTGCCCGCGCGACTGGCGCCATGGCTCGCCGAACGCCCTCGCCTGCGCGTCGAACTGCACGAACGCACCAGCACTGAAGTCGTGCGTGCGATCCGTGCCGGACAGGCAGAGGCCGGCATCATCAGCGACGCCGTCCCCGCCGATGGGCTGCGCCGTCATGTGGTTGCGGAAGACCCGCTGATGATGCTGCTGCCGGCCGGGCATCGCTTCGCCGCGCGGCGCTCGCTCGATTTCAGCGATGTGCTGGGCGAGACCTTCGTCGCGCTGGCCGACGGCAATGCACTGCAGACCTATATCGAAGAACTGGCGGCAGAGGCCGGACGCACGCTCGACGTACGCATCCGCATGAAGACCTTCGAAGGCCTGTGCACGATGGTGGGCCATGGCATCGGCGTGGGCATCGCGCCTCGCACGATCGCACGTCAGCACCGACGGGCCACCGGCATCGTCGCCGTTGCACTCGGCAACGCATGGGCACAGCGCCGGCTGTGCGCCGCGTTTGCCGACTGGAAAACACTCTCGCCGCCGATGCGCAGCCTGCTGCTGCATCTGGATGTGGACGCGGAAGCCGGTGCAGAAAAAAATGTGTGAAATGGTGTTGACACATATCCAAGCTTCCTGCAAAATTCTCCTCCTGAGTCGCCCAGGTGGCGGAATTGGTAGACGCACTAGCTTCAGGTGCTAGCGGGGGCAACTTCGTGGAGGTTCGAGTCCTCTCCTGGGCACCATGACTCAGACAATGATCAAACCCGCGCAAGCGGGTTTTTTCATGTCCGGAATTTGAAACGCGATCGTTATCGCGGCGGTTCATCCACGCATGGCGTGGATCTACTGCAAAAAAAACCCCGCCTTCCGGCGGGGTTTCTGCGTTTCAACAACAACGATCGATCAGTGCCCGCCACCGGCGGCGGCACCCGCGCCTGCACCGAACGGCGGCTTGGCCAGCCACAGGAAGGTGATGATCGCCAGGAAGATCCAGCCCAGCAGGAAGAAGATGTCGTTGAAGCCCATCTGCGATGCCTGATGGTTGATCATGTTGTTCAACACCGCCGCACCATGTTGCAGATCGCCCTGCCCCATCGCTGCCACCTGGTCCTGCATGCCCGGCTGATACACCGAGATGTGTTCGGTCAGGTCTGCGTGATGCACCTGCGTACGACGCGCCCACAGCCAAGTGGTCAGCGACGCGGCGAAGCTGCCACCCAGCGTACGCAGGAACGTGGCCAGGCCCGAGCCGGCCGCGATCTCACGACCATCCAGGTCCGACAGCAGGATCTGCAGCACCGGCATGAAGAACAGCGCCACGCCGATGCCCATGATCAGCTGCACGCCGGCCACGTGCTGGAAGTCCACCTGCAGGTTGAACCCCGACCGCAGGAAGCTGGTCATCGACAGCACCACGAACGCGATCGTGGCCAGCATGCGCATGTCGAAGCGCGATGCGTACTTGCCCACGAACGGGGTCATGATCACCGGCAGGATGCCGATCGGCGCCGTCGCCAGGCCCGCCCAGATCGCGGTGTAACCCATGTCGCGCTGCAGCCACTGCGGAATCAGCAGGGCCACGCTGAAGAACGCGGCGTAGGCCACCACCATCGCCAGCGTACCGGCGCGGAAGTTGCGGTGCCGGAACAGCTTCAGGTCGACGATCGGGTCCTTGTCGGTCAGTTCCCAGATCAGGAACACGGTCAGCGCCACCACCGCCACGCAGGCCAGCACCACGATCTTCATCGACGAGAACCAGTCCTCGTCGTTGCCGAGGTCGAGCACCAGCTGCAATGCACCTACGCCGATCACCAGGGTGACCAGGCCAACGTAGTCCATCTTCGGCTTTTCGACGTGTTCCGGGCGCCCCTTCAACTGGTTACCCACCACCAGCGCAGCGAAGATACCCAGCGGCACGTTGATCAGGAAGATCCATTCCCAACTGTAGTTGTCGGTGATCCAGCCACCGAGGATCGGCCCGCAGATCGGCGCCACCACGGTGATCATCGCCAGCAGCGCGAGCGCCTGTCCGCGCTTTTCTCTGGGATAGATCGAGACCAGCAGCGACTGGGTGATCGGGTACATCGGGCCGGCGACGAAGCCCTGCAGCGCGCGCGACAGCACCAGCATGCCCATGCTCTGGGCCAGGCCACACAGCAGCGAGGTGATCACGAAGGCCAGCGTGGCCCACACGAACAGCTTGCGCTCACCGAAGCGACGACTGAGCCAGCCGGTCAACGGCAGTGCGATCGCGGTGCTCACCGCGAACGAGGTGATCACCCACGTTGCCTGCTGCGAACTGGCGCCAAGATTACCGGCGATGGTCGGCAACGAGACGTTGGCGATGGTGGTGTCGAGCACCTGCATGAACGAGGCCATCGCCAGGCCCACGGTGCACAGGGCCACACTGGGGGGCAGGAAGCCGGCGGCCGCACCCGGCGCCGCCGGTGCGCCCGGAGAGCCGGGCGCAGCTGGAGCTTGTGCGGACATGGCCGGCCTCAGCTCGCCTTGCCCTGCTGCGGCAGGTTGCCCTGGATGATCGTGTGGATCACCTCATCGGCATCGTGCAGCTGCTTGGCGTACACGTCGGTGTCGAACACCGTGCCCTTGGCGGCCGCGCTCGGCAGCACTTCGCCCTTCTGGTCGCGCAGGCTCACTTCGGCCTTCATCGACAGACCGATGCGCAGCGGGTGTTCGGCCAGCTGCTTGGCATCGATGGCGATGCGTACCGGCACGCGCTGCACGATCTTGATCCAGTTGCCGCTGGCGTTCTGCGCCGGCAGCAGCGAGAACGCCGAACCGGTGCCCAGGCCGAGGCTGTCGATGCGGCCCTTGTACTTCACGTCACCGGCGTACAGGTCAGACTTCAGCTCCACTTCCTGGCCCAGGCGCATGTGGCGCAGCTGGGTTTCCTTGAAGTTGGCCTCGACCCACATCTGCTCGGTCGGTACCACCGCCATCAGGGCATTGCCCGGCTGCACGCGCTGGCCAACCTGCACCGAACGACGGGCGACATAGCCGGTGACCGGCGCGACGATGCCCGAGCGCGCATTGTTGAGGAAGGCCTGGCGCAGCTGCGCGGCGGCCGCCTGCACGTCCGGCTGGGTGGCGATCACGGTGTCATCGACCAGTGCACGGTTGCGCTCGACGGTCTCGCGCGAACCGGCCACGGCCGCTTCGGCAGCCGCCAGCTCATCACGGGCGTGGGCCAGTTCTTCGTTGGAAATGGCGCCGGTGGCGGCCAGGCCCTTGCGGCGTGCGAAGTCGTCGCGCACGCGCTTCAGGGTCACCTGGCGTGCGTTCAGATCTGCCTGCGCACCTTCGACGCTGCGGTACAGGCCGCGGGTCTGGCGCACGGTCTTGGCCAGGTTGGCTTCGGCCTGCTGCAGGGCCACCGACGTGTCGGCCGGGTCCAGCTGCACCAGCAGCTGGCCGCGCTCCACGCGCATGCCGTCATCGGCGTTGATGGCGACCACGGTACCGGCCACCAGCGGGGTGATCTGCACCTGGTTGCCCTGCACGTAGGCGTCGTCGGTCTCTTCGAACCAACGGCCGAACATGAAGTACCACAACGCCAGTGCCGCCAGCAGCAGCACGACGATCACGAACAGGCCGCGCAGCAGCTTGCCGCGACGGTTGGGGGCGGCGGGGGCCGCAGTGTCTTGGGTCTGGCTCATGGCAGGCGTCTTCAGGAATGCGAGGAATCGGAATGGGAGGCAAGCGGTGCGGCATCGGCGTCACTGGGCTGGAAACCACCGCCAAGGGCCTTGCTCAGGCGCACCGAGCTCTGCAGCTGCTGCGACTGCAGGCCGGCCAGCTGCTGCTGCGATTGCAGCAGGATGGACTGCGCGGTCAGCACGTCCAGGTAGCTGCCGATGCCGGCGCGGTAGCGCTGCTGGGCCAGGTCGAACGCGGCATGTGCGGTATCCACCGCCTGCTGCTGCGACTGCGACTGCTGCGCCAACGAGCGCACTGCGTTGACCTGGTCGGCCACATCGCGCAGTGCATCGAGCACCGCCTGGTTGTAGTTCGCTACGGCCAGGTCGTACTGCGCATCGGTGTTGGCCAGGTTGGCGCGCAGCTTGCCGCCTTCGAAGATCGGCATGCTCAGCGCCGGGCCGATATAGGCGAAGCTGGAGCTGCTCTGCAGCAGGTCGCCGACATTCGGTGCGACCACGCCGGCCAGCGCGGTCAGGTTGAGGCTCGGGTAGAACCTGGTCTTGGCCACCTTGATCTGCTTGTCGGCCGCTTCCACCCGCCAGCGCGCGGCGACGATGTCGGGGCGACGACCGAGCAGCTCACTGGGCACCACGCCCGGCAGCTGCAGCGCCAACGGGCTCATCGCCCGCGGGCGTTCGATCGACAGGCCCCGGTCCGGGCCCTTGCCGACCAGCGCGGCCAACGCAGTGCGTCCCGCGTCGATGCGCTGCTGCGCCGCCAGCAACTGCTGCTGTGCGGCCGGCACACGGGCTTCGGCCTGGCGCACCTGCAGGTCACTGTCGATGCCGGCGCTGCGACGCTGGCGGGTCAACTCCAGCGACTTCTGCGAGCGCGCCAGTTCTTCTTCGGCAACATCGTTGAGCTGCCAGGCGTAGGCCAGGTCGGTATAGGCCTGGGCGATGCCGGTGGACAGGTTCAGGCGTGCTGCCTGGGCCTCGACGGTAGCGGCGTGGGCGCCGTCCACGGCGGCCTCCCAGGCGGCGCGCTTGCCACCCCAGAGGTCGATGCCGTAGCTGAAATCGAAGGCGACCTGGCTGCTGCCGGCGTAATGACCACCGATCTCATCGCCGGCCATCGATTCGGGCAGGCGCAGGCCGGTGTAGCCACCGGACACGGACAGGCTGGGCAGGCGATCGGCGCGCGCGGTGCCGACCTGCGACTGTGCCTGGCGCAGGCGGGCGTCGGCGGCGTCCAGGCTCGGATGGCCGGCCAGGCCTTCGGCGATCAGCGCATCCAGCTGCGCATCGCCCAGTGCCTTCCACCAGTCCTGGGCGGGAAAACCGGCGGCGCTCAGGTCGCTGTCGGCCAGGGTGCGTTCGCTGTGCAGGCTGTCCACGTCAAGCACGTGGCCCTGCGGGGTGAGGCCACGGCTGCTGGCGCAGGCGGCCAGGGCCAGGGCCAGCGCTGAAACCAGCAGCGCGCGCCCGGACCGGCGGAGAGTGGGATGCGGGATCGGGTTCATGAGGTCGTCAGGGAATCGCGGATTCGGGTCAGTAGGGACAGCAGCTGCGTGCGTTCGTCGGCGGACAGATCGCGCAGGGCGTAATCCATCACCGCGTCGCCGCGCAGCTTCAACCGCGCCCACAGCGCGCGGCCGTCATCGGTCAATACGATCTGCAGCGCACGCCGGTCCTGGGCATGCGGCTCGCGGCGCACGCAACCGAGCGCTTCCAGCTTGTCCAGCAGGCGGGTGACCGCGCTGGGCACCTGGTCGATGGCCTGGGCCAGTTCGTTGGCCGTGCACGGCGCCATGTTCGAGAGCACCTTCAGCCCGATGTAGTGGGTGAAGCCGATGCCGAGGTCTTCTTCGGCCATGGACGCATCGAGCTGGCGGACCAGGCCGTCGCGCACCTGGCGCAGCAGCAGGCCGAAGCTGGGGGGAGTGGTTGCAGGACAGATCATGGGGGAGCATTCTCTTCCAAAAAAAATATTTCTCAATGGAAATATTCGATCTGGCATCGAATGCTGTGTTGCAGCAATGGGCTGGATCAGGTGAAGGCGCCACCTTAATGGCGCTCCCAACTGGCCCGGTAGTACAATCCAGCCAATGAATGTCACATTCAAGCCACCGCCAGCCCACGTGAAGGCGGGCGAACCCGGACCGGCCACCCTGCTGCGTGAAGAAGCGCTGGACTGGTTCGAGCGCAATGACGGCCCGCCGGTCATCGCCTTCCGCTTCGACAGCCCGCAGGGCCTGGCCCGCGAAGTGGACTGGCATCACCACGTCCGCGCGCAGCTGATCTGCGTTGAACGTGGCCTGCTGACCACCCGCACCTCGCATGGCACCTGGTCGCTGGCGCCCGGCTCGGCGGGCTGGATGCCACCGGCCGAACCACATACGGTCCACATCGATGGCCCCCTGCGCGGCTGGGGCATGGTGCTGGCCGCACCGCTGTGCGCCGAACTGCCGGCCGATCCGTGCGTGCTGGGCATCTCCCGCCTGGCGCAGGCGGTGGCCGAACGCCTCTGCGACTGGCCGCAGGACTACGAGAGCACCACCGAGCGGCAGCACATCATCAACGTGCTGCTGGACGAGATCCGCGCCGCGCCGCGCCAGCGCATGCATCTGCCGATGCCACGCGACCGGCGCCTGCTGAAGATCGCCTCGCAGCTGCTGGCCGACCCGGCCGACGAGCGCGGCCTGGCGCAGTGGGCGCATTGGGCCGGCCTGTCGCCGCGCAGCCTGACCCGCCATTTCCGCGACGAGACCACCCTCAGCTTCGCCCAGTGGCGCCAGCAGGCGCGGCTGGCCGAGGCGCTTCGCCAGCTCAGCGAGGGCCGCAGCGTGGCCGACATCGCCCACGCACTGGGCTTCAGCAGCGCCAGCGCCTTCGTCACCGTGTTCCGGCGACACTTCGGGCTACCGCCCGGACGCTACCTGGCACGGGCCGGCCACGGCCTGGAACCGGGCCTGGATCCTGCACGCGGCTTGGCATCCCCCGCCGCATCCGGATAATCACTGGATTGAGAGCGGCGACCGCCGTCACCGCCTCCCGACATAGGTAACAACGCCGCATGACCGATCTTGCCCGCCCCGTGTTCCACGGTTTCGAACAACTGCCGCTGCGCGAGTACGCCGAACGCGCCTACCTCGACTACTCGATGTACGTGGTCCTGGATCGCGCCCTGCCGTTCCTCGGCGACGGCCTGAAGCCCGTGCAGCGCCGCATCATCTATGCGATGAGCGAGCTGGGCCTGAATGCCGCGTCCAAGCCGAAGAAGTCCGCGCGTACCGTCGGTGACGTCATCGGTAAGTACCACCCGCATGGCGACAGCGCGTGCTACGAAGCGCTGGTGCTGATGGCGCAGCCGTTCTCGTACCGTTACCCGCTGATCGAAGGCCAGGGCAACTTCGGTTCCAGCGATGACCCGAAGTCGTTCGCGGCGATGCGTTACACCGAATCCAAGCTGACCCCGATCGCCGAAGTACTGCTGGGCGAACTGGGCCAGGGCACCACCGACTGGGCGCCGAACTTCGACGGCACCCTGCAGGAGCCGACCTGGATGCCGGCACGTCTGCCGCATCTGCTGCTGAACGGCACCACCGGCATCGCCGTGGGCATGGCCACCGATGTGCCGCCGCACAACCTCAATGAGATCGTCAGCGCGCTGCTGCACCTGCTGGACGATCCGGACGCCAGCGTGCGCGACCTGTGCGAGCACGTGAAGGGCCCCGACTACCCGTCCAACGCCGAGATCATCACCCCGGCCAACGACCTGCGGAACATGTACGAGACCGGCAACGGCAGCGTGCGTGCGCGTGCGACCTACATCAAGGAAGCGCACAACGTGGTGGTCACCGCGTTGCCGTTCCAGGTGTCGCCGTCGAAGGTGATCGAGCAGATCGCCGCGCAGATGCGCGCCAAGAAGCTGCCGTGGCTGGAAGACATCCGCGATGAGTCCGACCACGCCAACCCGGTGCGCGTGGTGCTGGTGCCGCGCTCGAACCGCGTCGACGCCGAGCAGCTGATGGGCCACCTGTTCGCGACCACGGACATGGAGCGCAGCTACCGCGTCAACCTCAACGTGATCGGGCTGGACGGCCGTCCGCAGGTGAAGAACCTGAAGACGCTGCTCAGCGAATGGCTGGCGTTCCGCAGCAGCACCGTCACCCGCCGCCTGCAGCACCGCCTGCAGAAGGTCGAGCGTCGCCTGCACCTGTTGGAAGGCCTGCTGGTGGCGTTCCTCAACCTGGACGAGGTGATCCACATCATCCGTACCGAGGACGAACCGAAGGCGGCGCTGATCGCGCGCTTCGGCCTGTCCGAAGACCAGGCCGAGTACATCCTGGAAACCAAGCTGAAGCAGCTGGCCCGCCTGGAAGAGATGAAGATCCGTGGCGAGCAGGACGAGCTGGCCAAGGAACGCGACAAGATCCTGAGCATCCTCGACAGCAAGGCCAAGCTGAAGAAGCTGATCCGCGACGAGCTGCAGGCCGATGCCAAGAAGTTCGGTGACGCGCGCCGTTCGCCGCTGGTGCAGCGCCAGGCCGCGCAGGCCATCGACGAGACCGAGCTGGTGCCGAGCGAGCCGATGACGGTGGTGATGTCCGAGAAGGGCTGGATCCGCGCGGCCAAGGGCCACGACATCGACGCCTCGACCCTGTCCTACCGCGATGGTGATGCCCTGCAGGGCGCGGTGCGTGCACGCAGCACCCAGCAGGTCGCGTTCCTGGACAGCGAAGGCCGTGCCTACTCCACGCCGGTGCATACCCTGCCCTCGGCACGCGGCAACGGTGAACCGCTGACCGGCCGCTTCTCGCCGGCGCCGGGCACCAGCTTCGTGACCCTGGCCAGCGCCGAGCCGGATACCCGCTTCGTGCTGGCCTCGACCCACGGCTATGGTTTCGTCACCCGCTTCGAGAACCTGATCGGCCGCAACAAGGCCGGCAAGGCGATGCTGAACCTGTCGGCGGGCTCGTCGGTGCTTACGCCGTCGGTGGTAGCCAACGTGGCCACCGACCGCATCGTCGCGGTGACCAGTTCGGGCAACCTGCTGGCGATCGCCGCCAACGACCTGCCTGAACTGGACAAGGGCAAGGGCAACAAGATCATCGAGATCCCCAAGGCCAAGCTCGCCACCGAACGCGTGGTGGCAATCGTGGCGATCAGCCCGGGGCAGACCCTGCAGGTGCGCAGTGGCCAGCGCACGATGGGCCTGAAGTTCAACGAGCTCGAGGCCTATCTGGGCGCCCGCGCCACCCGTGGCCACCTGCTGCCGCGCGGCTGGCAGAAGGTGGAAGGGCTGTCGGTCGAATGAGCCGCGGGGTCGGATCCCTTTCCAGCGGAAAGGGCTCCGACCCCAGGCATCACCTCTGGTAGATGCCAACCTTGGTTGGCACGCCTCACCCGATGGGGTCAGAGCCGTTTTCTTCGAAAACGGATCCGACCCCGGACGTCAGACACAAAAAAGCCGGGGCATTCCCCGGCTTCTTTGTTTGTCGGCTGGCGGGCGGTGGAGCAGCTGGCTGGCGAAGGCTGGCTGGCGGTGCTCCGGTGCTGGCGGGCGACGGGACGTTGTGATTCTGCGGAAAGCAGCCAAGCATGGCTTGGCTCTACATCAGGTGCAGCAGCCGAGCATGGCTCGGCTCTACATCAAGCGGTCAGTGCGCCGGGGCGCCGCTGCCGTCGATCTTGCTCAGCTGGTACAGCTCCAGGCCGATGCGCTTGATCAGGCCCAGCTGCTGTTCCAGCCACCACGCGTGGTCTTCCTCGGTGTCCTTCAACTGCGCCAGCAGCATGTCGCGGCTCACGTAGTCACCCTTCTCCTCGCACAGCTTCATGCCGGCGGCGAGGTTGTTGCGAACGGCGTATTCGGTGTCCAGGTCCTTGCGCAGCATCTCCTCCACGGTCTTGCCCGGCTCGGTGGCGTGCGGGCGCATGTCCGGGTCGCCGCCCAGGAACAGGATCCGGCGCAGCAGCGCGTCGGCATGCTGGGTCTCTTCTTCCATCTCGTGGTTCAGGCGTTCGTACAGCGCGAACAGGCCCTGGTCCTCGTAGCGGCGGGAGTGGATGAAGTACTGGTCGCGGGCGGCGAGTTCGCCGCGCAGCAGTTCCTTCAGGCAGGCGATGACGTCCGGGTTGCCTTTCATGGGGGGAGCTCCTGTGAATCGATGGCGCCCATGGTGCCCCATCTGGAAATACGGTGATCTAATCGGAATCAGTCGCAGTTGCGCCTGCGGCTACAATCGGCCGACATGCTCGGGAAGGACCTGCAATGCGTCGTACGTGGCGGTGGATTCTGGGTGCGCTGGTCGCGATCGTGCTGCTCGCGGTGCTGGTCCTGTGGTTGCTGCTGCGCGGCAGCCTGGCCGAGCTGGACGGCGAGCGCCCTTTGCCCGGGCTGGCCGGCAAGGTCACCGTGGAGCGCGATGCGCTGGGGGTGGTCACCATCACCGCCGGCAACAAGGCCGATGCGCTGCGGGCGCTCGGCCGTATTCATGCGCAGGAACGCTATTTCGAAATGGACCTGATGCGGCGCAGTGCCGCCGGTGAGCTGTCCGCGCTGTTCGGGGCGAAGGCGATCGAGGCCGACAAGCGCATGCGGGTGCACCGCCTGCGCGCGCGCACCGAGGCCCATCTGCAGGATGCGCTGGGCAGCGACCCTACAGCCGTGCGCGCCTATGTGGACGGGGTCAACCAGGGCCTGGACAGCCTGGCGGTACGGCCATGGGCCTACCTGCTGCTGCGGCAGGCGCCGCAACCGTGGCAGGCCAGCGACAGCGTGCTGGCGGGCCTGGCCATGTACGCCGACCTGCAGGACCCCAGCAACCCGTCCGAACTGGCCCTGCAGCGCATCCGCGCGGTGGTGCCGCCGGCCCTGTACGCCCTGCTGGCGCACGACGGCAGCGAGTGGGACGCGCCGCTGGCCGGCGCTCCCCGCGGCAATGCCACCCTGCCCGACGCCAACCAGCTGGACCTGCACACACTGAAGGCTTCGAGCGGCGCAACTGCCGAAGATGCCGACGCGGTCGGCAGCAACAATTTCGCCGTTGCCGGTGCGCTGACCGCCGATGGCCGTGCGATCGTCGCCGACGACATGCATCTGGGCCTGCGCGCGCCCAGCCTGTGGTTCCGTGTGCGCCTGCGCTACCCCGATCCGCAGGCCGCAGGCGGCCAGGTCGACGTCAGCGGCTTCTCGCTGCCGGGCGTGCCCGCGGTGATCGTCGGCAGCAATGGCCATGTCGCGTGGGGCTTCACCAACAGCTACATCGATACTGCCGACTTCCGCAGCGAACCCGCCGACGCTGTGGTGACCGTGCATGAGGAGCGGATCGTGGTGGCTGGCGGCGCCGACGTGCGTTTCCCGGTACGCGAAACCGCGTGGGGGCCAATCCTGCACACCCACGCCGATGGCAGCGGCGACGCCCTGCGCTGGGTCGCGCAGTTGCCGGGCGCGGTGCGCATGGACTTCGCCGACATGGCACGCGCCGCCGATCTCGACCAGGCCCTGCAGATCGCCGACCATGCCGGCATTCCCGCGCAGAACCTGGTGATCGGCGACCGCAGCGGACGCATCGCGTGGCGCCTCATCGGCGCGCGGCCCGACCGTGGCCCGCACTGCGCGCCACTGGGTTTCAATGACAATCAGGCCAACCAGGGCTGCGCGCCCTGGCCGATCCGCAGCGACGCCGCGCCGAGCCTGATCGATCCGCCCAGCCATCGGCTGTGGACCGCCAACAGCCGCGTGGTGGACGAGGCAACCCTTGCCACCGTCGGCAATGGCGGCTACGACCTCGGCGCACGCGGACGGCAGATCCGTGATCTGCTGGCCACCCAGGAACGCTTCGACGAACACGACCTGCTGGCGATCCAGCTGGACGAGCGCGCGGTGTTCCTGCAGCGCTGGTGGGTGCTGCTGCAGGAGGTGATCGAGCACAGCGACGATCCGGCACTGAAGCGATTGGGTGCTGCGAGCGCGCATTGGGAAGGACGCGCCGCGATCCATTCGACCAGCTACCGGGCGGTGCGCGAGTTCCGTACACAGGTGCTCGACACGCTGACCGATGCGCTGCTGGCGCCGGCCCGGGCGCAGCTGGGCGAGGATTTCCTGGCACCACGCCTGGCGCAGCTGGAAGGCGTGGCCTGGCCGATGCTGGAACAGCGGCCCGCCAACCTGCTGCCGCCGGCGTACACCAGCTGGGATGCGCTGCTGGCCGATGCTGCTCGTCGCACCGAAGCGGAGCTGTCCACGCAGGGACCGCTGGCACACCGCAGCTGGGGCGAGCGCAACACCGCAGCGATCTGCCACCCGGTCGCGCGCGCCCTGCCCGCCTTCGCCAGCCGCTGGTTGTGCATGCCGGCCGATCCGCTGCCCGGCGACCGTGACATGCCGCGTGTACAGACGCCGTCCTTCGGCGCCTCGCAGCGGATGGTGGTCTCGCCCGGCCACGAGGCCGACGGCATCGTGCACATGCCGGGTGGGCAGAGCGGCCATCCGCTATCGCCTTACTGGGGCGCGGGACACGAGGATTGGGTGCATGGTCGCCCCACCCCGTTCCTGCCCGGCAAGGCACAGCACACGATGACGCTGGTGCCGGTGCACTGACGGCGGCACCGACATGCCCGAGGGTGCGCTGCACGCTGTAGAGCCGAGCCCATGCTCGGCTGCTTCTGGTGCGGAGCCGAGCATGGGCTCGGCTCTACAAAATGCCCGCCCGCGCGACCGGCTCAGGCCTTGCGGCGCTCGATCAGGTTCAACAGCGGCCCGGTCATCGCAGTGGTCACCAGCGCCATGATCACCAGCACCGCGAACAGGCGGTCGCCGAGCAGGCCCAGTTCGTAGCCCAGGTTGAGCACGATCAGTTCCATCAACCCGCGGGTGTTCATCAGCGCCCCCAGTCGCCACGCTTCGCGCGAGGCCATGCCGGTGCTGCGCGCCGCACTCCAGGTGCCCAGCAGCTTGCCCACCGTGGCCACGGCGATCACCACCACGCACAACAGGATGTCGCTGCCCTGCAGCGCGTCGGCACGCATGCGCAGGCCGGTCATGGCGAAGAACAGCGGCAGCAGCAGGGTCACCGCGAACGGTTCGACCCTGGCCACCAGCAGCTGCCGCAGCTGCGCGTTGGACGACACCGCCACACCCGCAGCGAATGCGCCGAACAGCGCGTGGATGCCGAGCACTTCGGTAACCAGCGCACTGGCCAATGACAGCAGCAGGATGCCCAGCAGCCAGCGTCCTTCGCGACCCGGCGCGATGGTCTGGCGGGCAAACCATGGCTTCACCAGCCCCAGCATCAGCGCGATGAACGCCACCACGCACAGCAGGTTGAGGCTGGCCGGCAGCCAGCCAGTGGCCTGCGCTGCCGCCACGATCAGCGCCAGCAGGCACCACGCGGTCGCATCGCCCAGCGCCGCGCAGGCGATGGCGGTCTGCCCCAGCGATGTGTGGGTGATGCCGCGATCAGCGAGGATGCGCAGCAGCACCGGGAAGGCGGTGATGCTCATCGAGATGCCAACGAACAGCGCGAACGCGGTGAAACCCACGCCCTGCGGACCGTGCTGCGGATACAGCCAGATCGCCAGGACCACGCCGAGCACGAACGGCACCGCGATGCCGGCGTGGCTGACAGTGAAGGCGAATCGGCGACGCCCACGCAGCGCGCCCAGATCCAGCTCGGCGCCGGCCACCAGCAGGAACATCAGCACGCCCAGCTGGCTGAGCATGCCCAGCGGCCCCAGCGAAGCGGCCGGGAACAGCGCGCCGTGCACCTGTGGCAGCAGACTGCCCAGCAACAGCGGCCCCATCATCAGGCCAGCGGCCATCTCGCCGATCACGGCCGGCTGTCCGAAACGCTTCAACAGCGCGCCGGCACCCTTGGCGACCAGCAACAGCACCAGCAGCTGCAGCAGGAACAGGCCGAGCGGCGAGGCCAGGTGATGCGCCCAATCACTGCCGACCACGGCCTCGGCCTTGCTGGCCACCGTCGGCAGCCCGGGCCCGGCATAGCGGGCCAGCAGCAGGCCGACCAGCAACGGCACGCCAGCCCATACCAGGTACCGCCACGCCCACTTCGTCGGTCGCGCGGGACCTCCGGTCTGTACGTCCATGAACATTCCCCAATGTGCAGGGCGCCGATGATACGTCCTTGCCTGCTCCGGCGCTGTGCGCTCGCCGGGCATGGTCCGGCGCTACCGTTGTCAGGCGACCGGGCACTGCCGGTCAGGCCAACGCCTGCTCGTGCACGCCGGCGATGGCGCGGCCCGACGGATCGGCGGCAGCGGCGAAGCTGGCATCCCAGGCAATGGCCGCCGGCGAGGAACAGGCGATCGACTTGCCACCCGGCACGGTTTCAGCCGCGGCGTGGCTGGGGAAGAACTGCTCGAACAGGTGGCGGTAGTAGTACGCCTCCTTGGTCTGCGGCGGGTTGTGCGGGAAGCGCTTGTCGGCGGCGGCCAGCACGCGGTCGCTGACCTGGGCTTCGGCATGCGCCTTCAGGCCATCGATCCAACCGTAGCCAACGCCATCGCTGAACTGCTCCTTCTGCCGCCACAGGATGCTGTCGGGCAGGTAGCCCTCGAAGGCCTCGCGCAGCACTGCCTTCTCGATGCGGCGACCACCGAAGCCGGCGCCGACCATCTTGTGCGCGGCATCGAAACGCATCGCCACGTCGAGGAACTCGCGGTCCAGGAACGGAACGCGCGGCTCCACGCCCCAGGCCATCATCGACTTGTTGGCGCGCAGGCAATCGTAGTTGTGCAGGGCGTCGAGCTTGCGCACCAGTTCCTGGTGGAATTCGCGCGCGTCCGGTGCCTTGTGGAAGTACAGATAGCCGCCGAAGATCTCATCGCTGCCTTCGCCGGACAGCACCATTTTCACGCCCATCGCCTTGATCCGGCGCGCCAGCAGGAACATCGGCGTGGAGGCGCGGATGGTGGTGACGTCGTAGGTTTCAATGTGGCGGATCACCTCCGGCAACACATCCAGTCCTTCCTCGAAGGTGTATTCGAAGCCGTGGTGCACGGTGCCCAGTGCTTCGGCGGCGACCGCAGCAGCGGCCAGATCCGGCGAACCCTTCAGGCCGATGGCGAACGAATGCAGGCGCGGCCACCAGGCTTCGCTCTGGCCGCCATCTTCGATGCGACGGCGCGCATAACGTGCTGCCACGGCGGCCACCAGCGATGAATCCAGCCCGCCCGACAGCAGCACGCCATACGGCACGTCACTCATCAACTGGCGTTCGACCGCATGTTCAAAGGCCTGGCGCAGCTCGGCGAGATCGGCCTGGCGACCCTGCACGTCGTCGTACTCGCGCCACGGCTGCTGGTAGTAGCGCACCAGTTCGCCGCTGGCGCTGTCGTAGTAATGGCCCGGCGGGAACTGGGCAACGTCGGCGCAGGTATCGACCAGCGCCTTCATTTCCGAAGCGACCCGCAGCCGCCCCTGCGCATCATGGCCCCAGTACAGGGGCACCACGCCAACCGGATCCCGCGCGATCAGTACACGACTGGCACTGCGATCCCACAAAGCAAAAGCGAAGATGCCGTTCAGCTGTTCCAGCCACTGCGCCGGCGATCCGCCCTGGCGGTACAGCGCGTTGATCACCTCGCAGTCCGAACCGGTCTGGAAGGCATAGGCTTCGGCGAGGCCGGCCTTGAGCTGCTGGTGGTTGTAGATCTCGCCGTTGACCGCCAGCGCCAGCTGCCCGTCCGCGGACAGCAGCGGCTGCGAGCCGCCGGCCGGATCGACGATGGCCAGGCGCTCGTGGACCAGCAGCGCGCCTTCGTCCAGGTACACGCCGCTCCAGTCCGGGCCACGATGGCGCTGGCGCTGCGACAGCTCCAGCGCATGGCGACGCAGGGAAGGAAGATCGTCACCGGCCTGCAGGCCGAAAATACCGAAGATCGAACACATGGGTGGAACTCCTGTTGTGGGGAAGTACACGGGGGGAAGGTGTTCGACCGGCCATCCAGGCCCGGGTGGGGCTGCGCCCGGGCACAAAAAAACCCGCATCGGCCGATGCGGGTTTTCTGGTGTCCGGGCGTATGTTGCTGTCTATCTACCCAGGGCGCAGTCCCGCATCGGCCGCGCACGATTATTCGCGCGCAGATTATTGCGGTTGTTGTTGTTGACGGCGGTGGCCAGGCGGATCGACATGGCATCGACCCTACCCCGGTTTCCGCCGCCGCGCAACAGTTGCGTCGGCAACCACGTCCTGAAGCGCATAATGGCCCGCCCTGAATCGTGTAACGGGAATGCAACACTGCAATGGACGCACCGCGGCGCTGGCCGCCCTGCTCTGCCTGGGCCTGGCCGCTTGCCAGACTCTGCCTCCTCCCTCGGCCCTGCCGCCGGCCCAGCAACAGGCACTGGAACAACGCGGAACCGACGGCAGCTTCGACGGTGCCTTTGATACCGCGGAAACCTTTGAACGCTTCAACGATCCGCGCGCCATTGCCTATTACGAGCGTGCGGCGGCAGTCACCCCCTGGACCTTCCACAACACCAAGGCGGAAGAAGCACTGGGCCGGATCTGGATCTCCGGCACGCTGCGCCATGCCGACAGCCCCCACATCAACCCGGCACCGGTGCTGCGCGCGTCCTGGCGACGTGGCGAACGCGCCTACCTGGCGGCGGCCAACCACGGCAATCCCTATGCGTTCTACGGGCTCGCCACGGCCTATCGCCAGCGTGGTGACGCACAACAGGCGCTGCGCTGGGACCTGCGCGGAATGATCTACCAGCGCTACGCGAGTTCATCATCGCGACTGCCGGATGCGGTGGCTGCGCAGGGTGACACCGTGCATCCGCTGGTTGCGCAGATCCAGCGTCGCGCTGAGCGTGGCGATGCCGAAGCGCAGGTGGATCTGGGCGCACTGCTTGAAAAAGGCGTGGGCCTGCCGCGCGATCCGGCACGCGCGCTGCAGATGTATCAGCGTGCCGCGGAACAGGGCAATGTGTTCGGCCAGTACTTCGCCGGGCTGCTGCTGGGCCGGAGTGCGCCGGGCGTGGAGAGGGACAGCGATGCGGCGGCGCGTTGGTTCGCCAAGGCCGAGGCGCAGCGCTTCTACATGGCCGCGCCGAGCTACTGGAAGAAAGCGGTCGAGCCGCCATTCTTCATTTTTTCGGAATAGTAGAGCCGAGCCATGCTCGGCTGCATCTACCAGGGAAAATCAGCCGAGCATGGCTCGGCTCTACAGGAAGGCGTGCCGACCAACGGTCGGCACCCACCGTCCTCACACCAGCAGGCGTTCAACCAGTCGCTGGTACAGCCCCGGCAGCGCCTCCAGCTCGTCCACGCGCACGTTCTCATCCACCTGGTGGATGCTGGCGTTGACCGGGCCGACTTCGATGCACTGCGCACCCAGTGGCGCGATGAAGCGCGCATCGGAGGTGCCCCCCCCGGTGCTCTCTTCCGGCGCGCGTCCGGTGTGCTCGGCAAGGACCGCGCGCGCCGCTGCACGCAACGTCCCTTCGGGCGTGTAGAACGGCTCGCCGCTGCGGTGCCACTTCAGCGTGTACTGCAGGCCATGACGGTCCAGCAACGCAGTGATCTCCGCCTCCAGCTTCGGTGCATCCCAATGCGGGTTGTAGCGGATGTTGAAATCCACCTCCAGCTCACCGGGAATCACGTTGTTGGCGCCGGTACCGGCATGGATGTTGGAGATCTGCAGGCTGGTCGACGGGAAGCTCTCGTAGCCCTCGTCCCAGCGCCGTGCGCTCAGTTCGGCCAGCATCGGCGCGGCAAGATGGATCGGATTGCGCGCCTTGTCCGGATAGGCCACATGCCCCTGCACACCCTGCACGCGCAGCTTGGCCGACAGGCTGCCACGCCGTCCCACGCGCAGCAGGTCGCCCAGCGTGGAGGTGGACGACGGCTCGCCGGTGATGCACCAGTCGATGCGCTGGCCGCGCTCGGCGAACAGCCGCGCGACATGGCGCACGCCATCGATGGCATCGCCCTCTTCATCACTGGTCAGCAGCACCGCCAGCGTGCCCGTGTGCTGCGGATGGGCGGCAACGAACTGTTCGGCAGCGACCACGAACGCAGCCACGCTGCCCTTCATGTCGGCGGTGCCACGACCGTACAGCACGCCATCGCGGATCTGCGGCGCGAACGGATCGCTCTGCCATGCCTCGCGCGGGCCCGGCGGCACCACGTCGGTGTGGCCCAGCAGGACCAGCACTGGTGCGCCGCTGCCGTGGGTGGCCCACAGGTTGTCGACCTCGCCCAGCCGCAGGTGCTCGCAGGTGAAACCGGCTGCCTGCAGACGTTGACCGATCAGCGCCTGGCAACCGGCATCGTCCGGGGTCACCGACGGCCGTGCAATCAGATCGCAGGCCAGGTCGAGGACGGCGCTCACGCGCCGCCCACGCCGAAGCGCGCCTTGAAGCCGTTGTCACTGAAACCCTGGCTGACCTTGCCGTCGGCGGTCACCACCAGCGGGCGCTTGATCAGCTGCGGGTACTCGCGCAGCAGCAGTTTCCACTCCGCCTCCGAATCGGCGGCCTTGCGGTTGTCCGGCAACTGCCGCCAGGTGGTGGAGGACCGGTTGACCATCGCCGCCAGGCCACCCAGCTGGGCGGCCCATTCCAGCAGCGTTTCCGGGCTGGGCTTGTTGTCGCGGTAGTCGACGAAGGTGTACGGCACGCCGAAGCGGTCCAGCCACTTGCTCGCCTTCTTGCAGGTATCGCAGTTCTTCAGACCGTAGACGGTGGTGCTCATGCGTGCGGCTCCGTCAGTCGGCCAGGCCGCGCAGCAGGTCGTTGACGCTGGTCTTGCTGCGGGTACGGGCATCGACCTGCTTGACGATCACCGCGCAGTACAGCGAGTGGGTACCGTCCTTGCTCGGCAGCGAGCCGGACACCACCACGCTGTACGGCGGGATGTAGCCGTAGCTGATTTCGCCGGTGGCGCGGTTGTAGATGCGGGTGCTCTGGCTGAGGAACACGCCCATGCCGATCACGCTGTGATGACCGACGACCACGCCTTCCACCACTTCCGAACGCGCACCGATGAAGCAATGGTCTTCGATGATGGTCGGGCTGGCCTGCAGCGGCTCGAGCACGCCGCCGATGCCGGCACCACCGGACAGGTGGCAGTGCTGGCCGATCTGCGCGCAGGAACCGACGGTGGCCCAGGTGTCGACCATGGTGCCTTCGCCGACGTAGGCACCGATGTTGGTGAAGCTCGGCATCAGCACCACGTCCTTGCCGAAGTACGTGCCGCGACGGGCGATCGCACCCGGCACCACGCGCACGCCGCCACGGCGGAACTTGGCCTCGTCATAGCCGGCAAAGCGCGATTCGACCTTGTCCCAGAACGGTGCCGGGCGTGCATCGACCACGGCCATGTCGTTGACGCGGAAATACAGCAGCACCGCCTTCTTCAGCCATTCGTTGACCTTCCAGCCACCATGGCCGTCCGGCTCGGCGACGCGGAATTCGCCGCTTTCCAGGCCGTCGATCACACGGTTGACCAGCGGACGGGTCGAGCCTTCCAGTTCGTGCAGGGTCAGCGTGGCGCGGCGCTCGAAGGCGCTTTCGATGCCGAACTTCAGTTCTTCCACGCCCGGGCCGGCCGGCTTGCGCAGTGACTTGCGTGCGATGTTCTCGGCGCGCGCGGCTTCGGCGGTCTTGGCCGGGGCCTTCTTCGCCGGCGCCTTCTTCACCGCAGCCTTCTTCGGCGCGGCAGTCTTCTTCGCAACCGGCTCAGCGGCAGTGGTCTTTCTGGCTGCTGCGCTCTTGGCGGTCGCGGCAGTCTTCTTTGCAGGCTTGGTGGCCATCAGGCGGGGTCTCCGGCGTTTCGATCAGGGTCCAGGCAGGCCAGCATTGCGTCATGCAGCTGCTGCCGGGCGGATTCAGTCAGGGGGAGGTCGTGTTCGTCACTGATCACGAAGGTGTCTTCGGCGCGTTCGCCGAATGTGGCAATGCGCGCGTCCTGCACGCGCAGTCCCTGGTTGCGCAGCACGAACGCCACGTCGGCCAGCAGGCCGGGACGGTCGGGTGCGACCAGGGCAAAACGGGTTGCGCCGGGTTCATCGCGGAACTCGATGCGCGGGGCGAAACGGAAATGGCGCAGCTGGCGTGGCACAACCCGGCGCGAGGGACGCAGCCGCGTCAGATCGCCACTGAGCGCCTCACGCAATGCTGCTTCCAGGTTGGCGCTGCTGCCATCGGCAAACGTATCGGCCGGGCTCACTTCAAAATTATCGAAAATCGTGTCGGCCGGTCCATCCAGAACGCGCGCGCGGTGGATGCCGTAGCCCTTGCGGTCCAACGTCATCACGATCGCGGCGAACAGGCCATCACGGTCCGGCGAGTGCACGAACACTTCCAATGCCGGGTCATCGACGCTGATCCGCCGCACCTTCACCAGCGTCTGGCCCTGCTTGATCGGTACCAGCGCGGCGGCCTGCCAGGCCAGCTGTTCCGGGCGCAGGCGGATGAAACCTTCGTCGGGCATCACCGCGAACTGGCGGTCGATGGTGGCATCGTCGTAGCCCTGCTCGCGCACCAGCGCACGCACGCTGTCGCGCGCTTCGGCCACGCGCTCGGCGGCCGGCACCGGGTGCTCCAGGCCCTCGCGCAGCGCGCGCCGGGTCGCGAAGTACAGATCGGCCAGCAGCCGGTCCTTCCACGCGTTCCACAGCTTCGGGCTGGTGCCGGCGATGTCGGCGCAGGTCAGCAGATAGAGGTAATCCAGACGGTCGCGGCTGCCGACCAGGGTCGCGAAACGATGGATCACGTCCGCATCGGCGATGTCCTGCTTCTGCGCGGTCACCGACATCCGCAGGTGCTGTTCGACCAGCCAGGCCACCAGTTCGGTATCCGAACCACTCAGCCCCTGCGCGTGGCAGAACGCCCGTGCATCGACCGCGCCCAGTTCGGAATGATCGCCGCCCCGGCCCTTGGCGATGTCGTGGAACAGGCCGGCCAGCAGCAGCAGTTCGGGCTTGCGCAGGCGCGGCCAGACTTCATGGGCGATCGAGAAACGTTCGTCGGCGCGACTGCTGGCGAACAGCCCCATGTTGCGCAGGACCATCAGCGTGTGCTGGTCGACGGTGTAGACATGGAACAGGTCGAACTGCATGCGCCCGCTGACCTGGGCGAACGCCGGAATCCACTGCCCCAGCACGCCCAGCCGGGCCATGCGCGAAAGCGTGTCGACCGGGCGCTGGCCGCGCAGCAGGGCCATGAACTGTTCGCGCGCGTCGGCATCTGCCTGGTCATAGGCAGGCAGCAGCGGCAGCGACTCGGCCAGCGCGCGCGCGGTCAACGAATGCAGGCCACGGATCTGCGGATTATTGGCCCAGCTGGCGAACAACGCGAAGACCTGGCCGATGTCCGCGTTCGGCCAGTCGGCATCGTTGGCCGCCAGATAGCCACGGCGCAGGGCGAACCCCACGGTCAGCGGTTCGGGCTGTGCCTCGCCATCGAACTGTTCCTCGAAGCGCTGCAGCAGACGATCGCTGATCCGCCGCACCACCGAAGCGGCGCGGTAGAAGCCCTGCATCATCTTCTCGACGCCCAGGCTTTCGGCGTCGTCTTCAAAGCCCAGGCGCGCGGCCAGGGTCTTCTGGTAATCGAAGCGCAGGCGCTCTTCCGGGCGCCGCGCCACCAGATGCAGGCCGAAGCGCAGTCGTGCCAGCACCGCGCGTTCGCGTTTCAGCGCGGCGGCCTCGTCAGCACCCAGGTGGCCGAGGCCGACCAGTGCTTCCAGATCGCGCACGCCAAACGCACGCAGCGCCATCCAGCCCAGCGTGTTGAGATCGCGCAGGCCGCCGGGACCATCCTTCAGGTCCGGCTCCAGGTTGTCGGCGGTATCACCGAAGCGCTGGTGGCGGTTGCGCAGTTCCTCGAGCTTGGCCAGGAAAAACGCACGCGGTGGCCACAGTTCGCGGTCATCCACCGCCGCACGCAGCGCGCGCCGTGCTGCCTCATCGGCCATCAGCGGGCGCGCTTCGATCAACGCCGTCAGCACGGTCTGGTCGGCAGCGGCCTCGCTGCATTGCGCGGCCGAACGCACTGCGTGACTGACTGCCAGGCCACAATCCCACAGCAACGCGAACAGGCGCGCGAGCGCCTCCTCGTGGGCCAGCTGCGCCGGCGAATCGCCGAACACCAGCAGGTCGATGTCCGAGCGCGGAAACAGTTCACCGCGCCCATAGCCGCCCACGGCGAACAGCGACAGGCCACTGTCGGCCGGCAGGCAGCGCTGCCAGGCATGGCGGATCAGGTGATCGGCCGCGCGCGCGCGCAACGCCAGCAGGCGCTCGATGTTGTCGCCCTGGTCGAAGCGGCGGTACAGGCGCGTATCGGCCTGCTGCAGCGCATCGCGCGCAGCAGCAGCCCAGTCCGGGTCGTTGAGCGACGCGGCCGGCGTGTCCAGCAGCGAACTCGCCGGCAGCATCCTCAGGAGACCTGCGACTCGCCCGGCGACAGGGTCAGCACGTCCACGCCGGTCTCGGTGACCGCGATCATGTGCTCCCACTGCGCCGACAGCTTGCGGTCCTTGGTCACCACGGTCCAGCCATCGGGCAGCACCTTGTTGTAGCGGGTGCCCTCGTTGATCATCGGCTCGATGGTGAAGGTCATGCCCGGCTGCAGCACCAGGCCCTGGCCCGGGCGACCGTAATGCACCACCTGCGGTTCATCGTGGTAGACCTTGCCGATGCCGTGGCCGCAGTACTCGCGCACCACGCTGAAACGCTCGCCTTCGGCATAGCTCTGGATCGCATGGCCGACGTCGCCCAGGGTTGCGCCCGGACGCACCGCGCGGATGCCGCGCCACATGGCTTCATAGGTGGCGTCGACCAGGCGCTTGGCCATCACCGACGGGGTGCCGACGAAGTACATGCGGCTGGTGTCGCCATGCCAGCCGTCCTTGATGACGGTGACGTCGATATTGATGATGTCGCCATCCTTGAGGACCTTCCCTTCGCTGGGAATGCCGTGGCAGATGACATTGTTGACCGAGGTGCACACGGTCTTGGGGAAGCCGCGGTAGCCGACGTTGGCCGGAATGGCGCCCTGCACGTTCACGATGTGGTCGTGGCAGATGCGGTCCAGTTCCTCGGTCGTGACACCGGGCTTGACGTGGGGGGTGACGATGTCGAGCACTTCGCTGGCCAGGCGGCCGGCGATGCGCATCATCTCGATTTCCTGCGGGGTTTTGATATTCACGCTCATGGCACCCATTATCGCCGATCCGGCCGCAATCTGAACGAACGCCACCCAACTGGCGATCCGGGCCATGCACGGATCCGGCAAGGAAGGTGAAAGCGTGATGGCCCACACCCTTTCGATAGCCTGTTTCTCACGGAATACAGACACTTGCGGTGCCTACGCTGGCCCCACTGTCGTCAAAGCGGCGCCGAACGTGCCGTTTTCGCTCTGTTCAACGGACCTTCGGGTCAGGGAGGTTGTCCATGCGATCCGCAGCTCGTTCCCCTTTGGCCTGGGCCCTGGCCCTGCTGCTGGCAGGCCCGGCGGCCGCCGCTGATACCACCACGTTCAACGTCACCCTGGTGGTCACCAAGGCCTGCACGATTACTGCGGCCGCAGCCACCAACGTCGATTTCGGTACCGCCGCCTCCACCACCGCCACCCCCACCCTGGGCCAGGGCACTGTGACCGCGCAGTGCTCGGCGCTGACCCCGTACACCATCGCGCTGAATGCCGGTGCCAATGCCGGCACGGCCAATGACGTCACCACGCGGCGGATGAAGAACACCAACGCCGCAGTGACCGCGAACAACTACGTGGGCTACCAGCTCTACCAGGATGCCGCACACACCCTGGTCTGGGGCGCCACCACCGGCACCAACACCCAGGCCGGCATCGGCACCGGGCTGGCGGTGCCCTACATCGTCTACGGCCAGATCCTCAACCTGAGCACGGCCAACGCTGCTACCGGCAACTACCTGGATACCGTTACCGCCACGATCACCTATTGATGGAGCACGCCCGCATGGCCGGATCCCGCCCGTGGCGCGCCACCGGCGTGGCGCTGCTCGTCTTCAGCCTGCTTGGGGTCAACGAGGCCTCGGCGACCAGCCTGCAGGTCGCCCCCACCAGCCTGCAGCTGGAAGCACGCCAGCGCGCTGGCGAACTGTGGTTGACCAACAGCGGCACCTCGCCGGTGAAGCTGCAGGTAAGGGTGTTCCGTTGGGTACAGCAGGACGGGAAGGAGCAACTGCTGCCCACCGAGGATCTGCTGGCTACGCCACCGATGCAGGAACTGGCAGCGGGCCAGCAGCAGCTGGTGCGGGTCATGCGCGCCGTTGCCGACGCACCGGCTGCGCAGCAGTACTACCGGCTGATCGTTGATGAGGTGCCCGATCTGGCCACGCGCAGCGAAGGCATGCAGTTCGTACTGCGCTATTCCATCCCGGTGTTCGTGCAACCCGGCGCCGGCGGCCGGCTGGCACCGCAGCTGCACGCCCGCCTGGTCCGGCTGGACGACGGTCGCAACGGCGTGGAAGTAGGCAATACCGGCAACAGCTACGCGCAGATCGCCGACCTCGCCCTGGGCAGCCCGGAGCGGCCGCGCATCGTCCATCCCGGCCTGCTGGGCTACGTGCTGCCCGGCCAGGTCATGCGCTGGCCGCTGGAGCGCACGGCGATCGACCGCGACAACGACCAGATCACGGCCAAGCTCAATGGCGAGTCGGAACAGACGTCGCTGCCGCCACCACCGGCTCGCTGAGGCGCTGATGAGCGCAGCGCTCGGTGCGGCCCTGTCCCCGGCGGCCCATGCAGCCGATGTCTCCGGGGTCTCCGCCGATGCCCTGCTGCCACCACCGACCCCACTCACGGCCAACCAGACGCTGTACCTGGACGTGACCCTCAACAGCACGCCACGCGGCCTGCTGCCCTTCACCGACAATCGCGGCCGCCTGCAGGCCAGCCCCGAGATCCTGCGCCAGCTCGGTTTCAATGCCAGTGGCGATGCTCCCGTGTATCTGGACCAGATCAGCGGCGCGGTGGTGCGTTATGACGCGCACCTGCAGACCCTCGCGCTGGACGTGCCCCTGGACCAGTTGACCCTGCCCACGACCGTGCTCAGCCGCCCGCAGGTGCGCACCCCGCGCGGCAGCGCCTCGCCCGGCGTCCTGCTCAATTACGACCTGTATGGCAGCCGCGTCGACCGCCTCGGCAATCTGACCCTGAGCTCTGAACTGCGGGTGTTCGGCGTGGGTGCCGGCACCTTCGAGAACACCGCGGTCAGCCGTCGCTACCAGACCGGAGACCGCCACTGGCGCAGCGACAGCGTACGCCTGGACACGCGCTGGACCCTGGATTTCCCGGACAGGGCGCTGACCCTGGAGGTGGGCGACTTCTACAGCGGCTTCGTCGACTGGAGCCGGCCGGTACGCCTGGGCGGCCTGCAGATCGGCCGCAATTACGGATTGCAGCCGTACCGTGTGCTTACCCCGACGCCGGCCTTCCTCGGCCAGGCGGTGGTGCCATCCACGGTCGAGCTGTATGTCGATGGCCTGCGCCAGTACAGCGGCCAGGTGCCGGTCGGACCATTCCAGCTGGCGGCGCAACCGGGCATCAGCGGCAACGGCAGCGCGCAGGTCGTGGTCACCGATGCGTTCGGCCGCATGCAGACCCTGGATTTCAGCTTCTACGGCACCCAGCAGCTGCTGGCCAAGGGCCTGTCGGACTGGTCGCTCGGCGTCGGCCAGCTGCGCGAGCAGTTCGGCGAGCGCTCCTTCGCCTACGACGACCGTACCGTGGCAAGTGCCAGCTGGCGCGGCGGCGTCAGCGACACGTTCACCAGCGAAGCACACGCCGAAGGTGGCGGCGGCCTGGCACAGGCCGGCGTGGGCGGCTGGTGGCTGCTGGGCGGTGCGGGCGTGTTCAATGCCGCCTATGCCCACAGCCGCTACCAGGGCCTGCAGGGCGGCCAGTGGTCGCTGGGGTACAGCTGGAACAACCGTCGTTTCAACGTCAATCTGCGCAGCGTGCGCAGCCACGGCGACTACCGCGACCTGGGCGCGCTGCAGGCCAACCTGCCGCCGAGCATCAGCGAGCAGGCCACGGTCGGCCTGGACCTGCTGCGGCTGGGCACCCTGAGCGCCAGCTACCTGCGCCTGCGCTATCCCGATGGCGAGGACAACCGCTATGCCAGCCTGTTCTGGTCACGCAGCTGGAGCCAGCGCTGGTCGGCCTACCTGTCGGTCAACCAGAACCTGGACAACAGCGATGACCGCAGTGTCTACCTGTCGCTGACCGCAAGCCTGGGCAACAACCGCCAGGCCAGCCTGTCCAGCCAGCGCAACGGCGACAGCCAGAGCTGGGTCGCCGATGTCACCCAGCCGGTACCGGGCGACGGCAGCGCCGGCGGTATCGGTTGGCGCGCACAGGTGCGCCACGGCGACGACGGCAGCGGCGGCCTGGCCGAAGTCGGCATCCTCAACGATGTCGGCCGCTATGCCTTGGGTGCCTCGCGCCAGTCCGGCCTCAACTACGCCTATGGCAGCGCCAGCGGCAGCCTGGTGTGGATGGCCGGGCACGCCTTCGCCGCGCGCGAAGTCGCCGATGCCTTCGCCGTGGTCAGCACCAATGGCGTGGGCGGTGTACCGGTGCGGCTTGAGAACCGCCTGATCGGTGTCACCGACGATCGTGGC
This sequence comes from Stenotrophomonas sp. 82F1, assembly GCF_056861525.1. Classification (NCBI taxonomy): domain Bacteria; kingdom Pseudomonadati; phylum Pseudomonadota; class Gammaproteobacteria; order Lysobacterales; family Lysobacteraceae; genus Stenotrophomonas; species Stenotrophomonas sp. 82F1. The sequence goes on along the minus strand of NZ_JBSPUD010000001.1, from coordinate 263,217 downwards.
CTGCTGTTGATCAGCCCGCTGCTGTCCTGGCAGCGCAACCGCGTCTCCATCGATACCCTGGACCTGCCGGCGGACATGCGCGCTGATCGCATCGAGGACTGGGTAACACCGCGCCAGCGTGCCGGCACCGGGCTGACCTTCAACCTGCGCTCGCGGCCTTCGCTGACCCTCACCGTGCAGGACATGGCGGGGCAGCCACTGGAAGCGGGCAGCGAGGTGCAGCTGGCGGATGGCCGCCAGGCCTCGGTCGGTTACGACGGACTGCTGTATCTGGAAGACGTGGCCGCTGGCACCGTGCTGTACATCACCACCAGCAGGGGGCAGTGCCGTGCGCGGGTACCGGCGTCGCCACAGGTGGTCGCTACGGGAGCACGGCCGCGCCCGGCGCCGCTGCAATGCGTGCCGGAGGTGGCGCCATGAGCCTGCGCCTGCTGCTTGGCCTGCTGCTGCTTGCATGCCTGCTGCCCAGCCTGCCGGCCCGCGCCGCGGCCGTATGCACCGCAACCGCAGACGCCCTGCTGCCGTTCGGCAACGTCAACAGCGGCGCCGCCGGCCCGACCTCGGGCACGCTGAACATCACCGTGACCTGCACCACCGCCGCGCTGAGCCTGCTCGCCACCACCGGCGTGCGCGTCTGCGTGGGCATCGGCAACGGCACGGGCGGCAGCACCACCACGCCGTGGCGAACGATGGTCAACGGCAGCGGCGATACACTCAATTTCCAGCTCTACAACACCTCCAACTACAGCCAGGTGACCGGCCTCACCCCGCGCGGCGTACCGCCGGCGCAGGAGCTGACCATGACCTACAACGTGCCCCTGCTGACCGGCGGCAGCGGCGCGCAGAGCGTGCAGTTGTTCGCGCAGATCCCGGCCAACCAGGTGCTGGCATCGGGCAGTTACAGCAGCACCTTCAGCGGCGCCAGCGTGGTGCTCACCTGGGCCTGGAACGAGGTGCTGCTGGGCAACGCCACCGTTCCGGCCACCTGCAATGGCGGCGCTACCGGCACCAACACCGCCAGCAATGCCTTCACCTTCAATGCCACTGCCAACGTGCTGCCACAATGCGGCAGCTACCTCACCACCACCATGAATTTCGGCAACGTCACCGGCGGCATTCCCGCCAACATCGACCAGACCGCCACCCTCACCCTGACCTGCCTCAAGCGCACCGCGTTCCAGATCAGCCTCGACAACGGCCAGAACAACCCTGCACTGAGCAGTACCCGGCGCATGCGCACCACCATCGGCAGCAACAACTATTACCTGACCTATGAGCTGTATCGGGATGCTGCACGCAGCCAGCGCTGGGGCAATACGCTCAACGTGGACACCTTCAGCGGCGTCGGCACTGGCAGCGCGCAACCGTTGACGATCTACGGCCGGGTACCGCCGGTGAGCGGCCAACCGCCGGCCGGCACCTACAACGACCTGGTACAGGTGACGATCACCTACTGAGGGGCGCCCCGCACTACAGAATCGCCCATGTCGGCCGATACCGCGCATCAGATCGACAACAGGGTGGATGGCAGGTGGTTCGGGCAGTACTGATCGCAGCGATGTCCATCGCCAGCACGACAGCCTGGGCCGAGCCGGCGCCCGCCCCGTTGCAGATCCGCCTGACCGTGGTTGAAGGCTGCACCGGCACGGAGGGCGGCGCGCGTTGCCCGGTACCGCAGCAGCACAGCGACACCCTGCACCTGCCGCCACAGGTCCGTGAACTGGCCCCGCCAGCACAGGACGAGCAAGGGCGTGCGACCTCCGAACCGCCCACCACCTACTACTGACTACTGATGCACCGGCTGCTGCCCCTGTTGCTGGCCCTGCTGCCCATGCCCGTGCAGGCGCTGGATCTGATGCCGACCACCCTGCGCCTGCCGGCCGCACAGGGGCGGTCCGAGCTGTGGCTGCACAACCCCGGCCCTGGGCATTGGCGCGGCCAGGTGCAGGTCTGGGCGTGGGACCAGCAACCGGGGGCCGAACAGCTGCAACGCAGCGCGCAGGTGCTGGCCAGTCCGACCCTGCTGGATCTTCCTGCCGGTGCGCGCCAGCGCGTCTGGCTGCTGCCGGCGTCGTCGGCGCCGGTGGCCGTCGAACAGGCATTCCGTATCATCCTGGCACCGGCAGAACCGGCCATGCCACGCTATTCACTGCCCCTGTTCCGCGGCGAACCGGTCCGCACGGCGGCCCCGTCCCTGCAGGCAGAGGTGGTGGTCAACGGGTCGCAGTTCATGCTGCGACTGCTGAACAGTGGCAACGGGCACGCGCGCCTGAGCGACCTTGCCTACGAGGCCGCCGACGGCCACCGCAGCCTGCTGCTGCCCGGTCTTGCCGGCTACGTACTGGCCGCGCGCCAGCGCCAGTGGCAGCTGCCACCGCGCGCCGATGGCTATGCCGGCGGCCGGTTCCACGCCCGCCTGCAGGACGGCACAGCGGTGATCCTGGCCGCGCCGGCACCTGCAATTGCAGCGCGCCAGCCAAGCGGGCTATAATCCCCGGGATGTCCTGCCGCCCTGTGCGCGGGACGCCGTCCACACCGGACGTCACCGGTGAATCCACACCTGCTGCCCCCATCCGTGCCGGGGTGCTCCGCAAGGAGTTCGGCCACGGAGGCAACAGGGAAGCCCAACCCCGGAACCATCAGCGTTTCCACGCGTCCCGCATACCTATCCCGCGGGCGGATTCGCCGGTTCCCCATCAGGAGTATTGCAATGCCCCAGGTCACCATGCGTCAGATGCTGGAAGCCGGCGTCCACTTCGGCCACCAGACCCGCTACTGGAACCCGAAAATGGCTCCGTACATCTTCGGCGCCCGCGGCAAGATCCACATCATCAACCTGGAAAAGACCGTCCCGCTGTTCAACGATGCGATGAACTTCATCTCGTCGGTTGCCCAGAAGCGCGGCACCATCCTGTTCCTGGGCACCAAGCGCAGCGCCCGTGAGTCGATCCGCGAAGAAGCCGAGCGTTGCGGCATGCCGTTCATGAACCAGCGTTGGCTGGGCGGCACCCTGACCAACTTCCGTACCGTCAAGCAGTCGGTTGCCCGCCTGAAGGAACTGGAAGCCGGTGAGTCCGACGGCACCTTCGAGAAGCTGGTCAAGCACGAAGTGCTGGGCCTGCGTCGCGAGCGCGACAAGCTGGAAGCCTCGCTGGGCGGCATCAAGGACATGAACCGTCTGCCGGACGCGATCTTCGTCATCGATATCGGCCACGAAGACATCGCCATCAAGGAAGCCAAGAAGCTCGGCATCCCGGTGATCGCCGTCGTCGATACCAACTACAACCCGGAGCTGGTGGATTACGCGATCCCGGGCAACGACGACGCCATCCGTGCCGTGCAGCTGTACGCACGCGCTGCTGCTGACGCCGTGCTGGAAGGCAAGGCTGCTGCACCGCACGCTGCCACCGTCCGTGAAGAAGAGTTCGCCGACGCTGCTGCCGAAGAAGGCAAGCCGGCTCGCCGCGCTCCGGCCAAGAAGGCTGCTGCCGACAAGGGCGAAGCCCAGGCCTGATCCAGGCCCCGGTGGGCGCATTGCGCCCACCTTTCCTGTCCGCAGCCGATGGCGCGACGACAGGAAACTGTCACACGGGCCGGCCACCATGCCGGCCCAACCCCTTTCTTTCGTGAGGTAATCCCGTGGAAATCACTGCTTCCCTGGTCAAGGAACTGCGCGAGCGCACCGGCGCCGGCATGATGGAATGCAAGAAGGCGCTCACCGAGGCCGGCGGCAACATCGACGCCGCTGCTGAAGCGCTGCGCAAGTCCGGCGCTGCCAAGGCCGACAAGAAGGCTGACCGCGTGGCCGCCGAAGGTCGTCTGGGCCTGGCCCAGGACGGCGGCAAGGCCGTGCTGGTCGAGATCAACTCGGAAACCGACTTCGTCGCCAACGACATCAACTTCAAGAACTTCGTTGATTCCGTCGCTGCCGCTGCCCTGGCATCGGGCGCCACCGACGTGGAAGTGCTGAAGAGCGCCAAGCTGGCCACCGGCGAAACCGTCGAAGAAGCCCGCGCCACCGCCATCCAGAAGCTGGGCGAGAACATCCTCATCCGTCGCCTGGTCAAGCTGGACACCGCCGGCAACGTGGGTTCCTACGTCCACACCAACGGCAAGGTCGGCGTGCTGGTCGACCTGATCGGTGGCGACGCCGAACTGGCTCGCGGCCTGGCCATGCACGTGGCTGCGCTGAAGCCGCCGCACAACAAGGCTGCCGATGTGCCGGCCGAGTTCGTGGAAAAGGAAAAGGAAATCGAACTGGCCAAGATGTCCGAGAAGGACAAGTCCAAGCCGGCCGACATCCTGGAAAAGATCATCAGCGGCAAGATCAACAAGATCGTCAGCGAAGTGACCCTGTACGGCCAGAGCTACGTGCTGGACGGCGACAAGACCGTCGAGCAGGTGGTCAAGGCTGCCGGCGCCGACGTGGCTGGCTTCCAGCTGCTGGTCGTTGGCGAAGGCATCGAGAAGGTGGTGGAAGACTACGCCGCCGAAGTTGCCAAGGCGATGCAGGTCTGATTCCAGCCTCACGGCTGTGATGAAACCAGAAGGAGCCGCGGGAAACCGCGGCTCTTTTTTTGTGCCTGCCCACCTGTGGGCGCCCTTTCTGCGGATGCGCACCGTTGGTGCGCTGCATGTGGGTGCCCATTCCGTGGGTGCGCACACCGGAACCAAGGGTCTTTGCGTTGCGTGCGAATCAAGCCGATACTCGGCATAAGGAACCTGCAGTCACATAACAGGAACGAAAGTCGCGGACTGTGATGCATTCCTAGGTATTCTTGTCCTAATGGAATTGAACGACCCGACATGCCTCCCGAGCTGACAGCTGCACTGGCGCTTTGCCGCAACCTCCCCTCGCCGCCCGGTATTGCCCTGCGCATCATCGAACTGGCCCAGGACCCGGAAGCGGACATCGCAACCGCTGCGGACATCATCGCCATCGACATGGCGTTGAGTGCCCGCATGCTGCGTATCGCCAATTCGCCGCTGTACGCCAGCCGGCGCCGGATCGAGAACCTCGGCCAGGCGCTGACCATGCTCGGGCTGAACGCTACGATCAGCCTCGCCCTGGGCTTCACTGTCACCCAGGGCCTGACCGGCAAAGGCGGCGCCGACCACGACCTTCGCCAACGCGCCTGGAAGCGCAGCATCCTCAGCGCGCTGGCGGCCAGCCAGCTCGGCCAGGCCCGCGGCCTGCGCCGGCTGGAGGAGCTGATGCTGGCCGGACTACTGCAGGACATGGGCGTGCTGTGCCTGGCCCAGGCCGAATCCGAACGCTACCTGCCGCTGCTGCGCGAAGCGCGCGACAACCCCGACCTGATCGCGCGCGAGCGCCAGGAACTCGGCTGCAGCCACGCCGACGTCGGCGCCTGGGTAGCCGAGGAGTGGGGCCTGCCGCGCTACCTGGTCGACAGCATCCGCCACAGCGAAGACGAAGCTACCGCCGAGAATCCGTTCCAGGCCTGCGTACAGCTGTCTGGCGCCGTTGCCGACATCTGGCTGGATGAAGACGCCGATGCCGCCCGCGAGCGCGCCCTGCAGCAGGTCCACGACCGCCTGGAGCTGGACAGCGCCCGCTTCGACCAGGTCCTGGCCCGGATCAGCGAAGCGCTGCCGGACATCGCCAGCCTGTTCGAGAACGGCCTGAATTCGCCGGCCCGCGTGCGCGAGCTGATCGACCACGCGCAGGAGCTGGCCACCCTGCGCAACCTGCGCGAACTGCAGGATGCCGACCAGGCCCGACGCCGCGCCGATGAATTCGAGGCCCGGGCCAAGCGCCTGGCCGACCAGGCCCATCGCGACGCCCTGACCGGCGTCCTCAACCGCCGCCAGCTCGAAGCCGTGCTTGAGCAGGAGTTCCTGCGTGCCGGCCGCCATGGCTGGCCGTTGTCGGTGGCCTTCATCGACCTGGACGATTTCAAGAAGATCAACGACGCCCACGGCCACCTGACCGGTGACGAGGTGCTGCGCGCCTTTGCCGGCAAGCTGCAGGGGCAGCTGCGCAACAGCGACACCGTGGCCCGCTTCGGTGGTGAGGAGTTCGTCGCGCTGCTGCCCAATACCAGTGAATCGGTGGCCCTTGACGTGATCCGCCGGGTGCTGGCCAACATCGTCGCCACCCCGATGGCGGAACTGGAAGGCGGCCCGCTGTTCATCACCTTCTCGGCCGGCGTCGCCACGCAGGGCGGCTACGAGCGTTTTGCCGGCGTGCAGGACCTGCTGCGCGCCGCCGATGACGTGCTCTACCGCTCCAAGAACCTGGGCCGCAACCGAGTCATCGCGCGCTCTCCCGGCGAACTGGGGCATGATGAACTGTCTGCCACTGCGGGCGCCGAGCTTGGCTGAATGGTGCGCCCCGGATGTACGGGGCCCACCGGTATTTTGCGCCGCAGTGCACAAAACGCTTTGGCCGCGCGCCGCTTGCGCGTAGAATCGCCCGCGATTTCCACGCACCCGAGGTCCCTATGTCCAAGCTCGCCTATCGCCGCATCCTGTTGAAACTTTCCGGGGAGGCGCTGATGGGAGATGAGGACTACGGCATCGACCCCAAGATCATCAATCGCCTGGCCCGTGAAGTCGTCGAGGCCCAGCAGGCCGGCGCCGAAGTCGCCCTGGTCATCGGCGGTGGCAACATCTTCCGCGGTGCAGGCCTGGCCGCTGGCGGCATGGACCGCGTCACCGGCGACCAGATGGGCATGCTGGCCACGGTCATCAATGCACTGGCCATGCAGGATGCGCTGGAAAAAGTGGGCGCCAAGGCCCGCGTAATGAGCGCGATCAAGATCAACGACGTGTGCGAGGACTACATCCGCCGCCGCGCCATCCGCCATCTGGAAAAGGGCCGCCTGGTGATCTTCGCCGCGGGCGTCGGCAGCCCGTTCTTCACCACTGACTCGGGCGCTGCCCTGCGCGCGATCGAGATCGGCGCCGACCTGCTGCTGAAGGCCACCAAGGTCGACGGCGTGTACGACAAGGATCCGAACAAGTACAGCGACGCCGTCCGCTTCGACAGCCTGAGCTACGACGAAGTGATCCGCCGTGGGCTGGAAGTGATGGATACCGCCGCCTTCGCCCTGGCCCGCGACAGCGACCTGCCGATGCGCGTGTTCGACATGGGCCAGCCGGGCGAACTGCTGAAGATCCTGCACGGCGAGAACATCGGCACCCTCGTCCAGGGCCGCGACCCGGCCTGAGGCTGAGCGCAAGGCGACCTCCGGGCCGATTCAGGCCCGGCGGCGTCCCGTATTCGCCTATAATCGCCCGATTCCAGTTACATCCAGGACCCTGGCGATGCTCAACGACATCAAGAACAACGCGCAGACGCGCATGGCCAAGAGCATCGACGCTCTTAAGCACACCCTCACCTCGATCCGCACCGGCCGCGCAACGCCGGCCCTGCTGGACCGCGTCACGGTCAATGCTTACGGCAACGCCAGCACGCCGCTGAATCAGGTTGCGTCCATTTCCAACCCCGACGCCCACTCCCTGCTGGTCACGCCCTTCGACAAGAGCATGATCAAGGAGATCGAGAAGGGCCTGTACAACATCGAGCTGACCCCGAACACCATCGGCACCTCGATCCGCGTCAACCTGCCGCCGCCGACCGAAGAGCGCCGCAAGGAACTGGCCAAGCAGGTACAGAAGGAAGGCGAAGGCGCCAAGATCGCCGTGCGCAACATCCGTCAGGATGCGAACAAGGAAGTCGCCAAGCTGCTGAAGGACAAGGTCATCAGCGAAGACGAGAAGAAGCGCGGCGAGGACGATATCCAGAAGTTGACCGATGCCAACATCAAGGATATCGACAAGGTCGTCGCCGACAAGGAAAAGGAACTGATGTCGGTCTGAAGTCGATGCCTTCAGTCCCGCCTCCCCTGCCGGCCGCCCTGCCGCGCCACGTCGCCATCATCATGGATGGCAACGGGCGTTGGGCACAGCAGCGCCGTCGCCCCCGCGTGATCGGCCATCGTGCCGGCGCGCGCGCGGTCAATCGCACCATCGAGCGCTGCCTGGAACTGGGCATCCCGGCGCTGACCCTGTTCGCGTTTTCCAGCGAGAACTGGGGCCGGCCGCAGGAAGAAGTCGATGCGTTGATGAAGCTGTTCCTCGGCGCGCTCGACCGCGAAGTGGACGAGCTGCATCGGCGCGGCGTGCGCGTGCGCTTCATCGGCGAACGCGAGCGCTTCGGTGCTGCCCTGGTCAGCCGCATGCAGCTGGCCGAACAGCGCACCGCCGACAACCGCGCCCTGACCCTGTCGATCGCCGCCAGCTATGGTGGCCGTCAGGACATCGCCCGTGCCGCACGCGCACTGGCCGTTGAAGTGGCCGCCGGCCGCCTGCTTCCCGAGCAGATCGACGAATCCCTGCTGGGGCGACAGGTGGCTCTGGCCGACCTGCCGCCACCGGACCTGTTCATCCGCACCGGCGGCGATACCCGCATCAGCAATTTCCTGCTGTGGCAGCTGGCGTATACCGAGCTGTGGTTCACCGAAGCGCTGTGGCCGGATTTCGACGCCGCGCAGCTGCAGCTGGCGCTGGATGCCTACGCCAGCCGCGAGCGCCGCTTCGGCCTGACCAGCGCCCAGATCGCCGCCCTGGCCACCGAGACGTCCAGCCCATGACCAAGACCCGAGTCCTCGCCGCGCTGATCATGGCGCCGGTCGCCATTGCTGCGATCCTGCTGCTGCCCACGCAGTGGCTGGCCGCCGCCGCCGCTGCCGTGCTGCTGATCGGCCTGTGGGAATGGCTGAAACTGGCCGATGTCGAAGACACCCTCGCCCGCACCGTGCTGCTGGTCCTCAACCTGGTGCTGATGGTGCTGCTGGTGTGGGCCGATGCCGGCACCCTGGTGCTGTTCCAGATCGCGACCCTGGTGGGCGTGGCCTGGTGGCTGGGCGCGCTGGTGTGGCTGCGCTTCTTCAACTTCGGCGCGCAACCCGGCAGTCCGGCGCGCATCCTCAAGCTGCTGGCCGGCACCCTGGCGATCGTGCCGGCGTGGGCGGCGCTGGTACTGATCCATGCCGGCGGCGACCCGCCGGGCCATCAGGGCCACCTGTGGCTGCTGGCCGCGCTGGCGCTGGTCTGGGCCGCTGATTCAGGCGCCTACTTCGCCGGCCGTCACTTCGGCAAGCACAAGCTGGCACCGCGGATCAGCCCGAACAAGACCTGGGAAGGCCTCGTCGGTGGACTGATCGCCGGTGTTGCGGTGGCCGTCGGCCTGGGCTGGCTGGCCGGCATCGATGCCGCGCACCTGCCGGGCCTGCTGGTCACTTCAGTGGTGGCCGTGTTCGCCTCGGTACTGGGCGACCTGTTTGAAAGCCTGATCAAGCGCCATGCCGGCGCCAAGGATTCAGGCCACCTGATCCCCGGCCACGGCGGCGTGCTCGACCGCGTCGACGGCGTGCTGGCGGCCATCCCGGTGTTCGCACTGGGCAAGGAAATCTTCGGGTTCTGACCATGGATGCTGCTGCAGACCTGCGCCGGGTCGCCGTGTTCGGCGCCACCGGTTCGATTGGTGCCTCCACGCTTGACGTGATCGCCCGCCATCCGCTGCGTTACCAGGCCACCGTGCTCGCCGCCGGCCGCCAGGTACAGGCGCTGCTGGCCCTGTGCCGGCAGCACCGGCCCGCGCATGCGGTGATCGCCGACGAAACCCTGTATGCCGAACTGCGTGACGGCCTGCGCGATGCCGGCCTGGCCACCCAGGCCCACGCCGGCCATGCCGCGCTGGACCAGCTGGCGGCCAGTGACGCCTGCGATACCGTGGTTGCCGCGATCGTCGGCGCCGCCGGCCTGTCCTCGACCCTGGCCGCCGCTGCGGCCGGCAAGCGCATCCTGCTGGCGAACAAGGAATCCCTGGTACTGGCCGGCGAACTGCTGACCCGTACCGCCGAACGTGCCGGCGCCGAGATCATTCCGATCGACAGCGAGCACAGCGCGATCTTCCAGTGCCTGCGTTCACGTGATGCCAGCCTCGACGGTGCCGGCGTGCGCCGCATCCTGCTGACCGCCTCGGGCGGACCGTTCCGCGGGCGCAGCCGCGCCGAACTGGAGCAGGTCACCCCGGCCCAGGCCGTGGCGCACCCGAAGTGGTCGATGGGACCGAAGATCTCGGTCGATTCGGCGACGTTGATGAATAAAGGCCTGGAAGTGATCGAGGCCCACCATCTGTTCGGCATCCCCGGCGAGCGCATCGAGGTGCTGGTGCACCCGCAGAGCCTGGTGCATTCGCTGGTGGAGTTCGTTGACGGTTCCACCTTGGCGCAGATGGGCCTGCCAGACATGCGCACCACCCTGGCGGTGGGCCTGGGCTGGCCGCAACGGATCGAATCGGGCGTGTCCGGGCTGGACCTGCTGACCCAGGGCCGGCTGGATTTCGAGGCCCCCGACACCGACGCCTTCCCCTGCCTGGCCCTTGCATGGCAGGCGATGCGCGCCGGTGGTACCGCCCCGGCGGTGCTGAACGCCGCCAACGAAGAGGCTGTTTCAGCGTTTCTTCAGGGCCGCATAGGCTTCCTGACCATTCCGACGCTGGTTGCTAACGCTCTTTCAACACTGCCGACCGAACCAGCCGATACACTTGAGGTTCTGTTGTCCGCCGACCAGCGGGCCCGCCAGCTGACCCTGAACGCCATCGCCGCCACCTGAACAGCGCACCCATCCCGTATGACGCCGCCGCCCGTGTCCGCCAATGTGAACCTGCATGACTGACTTCATCGGATCGGTCTGGTGGATGATCGTGAGCCTTGGGCTGCTGGTCACCTTCCACGAATTCGGGCATTACTGGGTCGGCCGCCTGTGCGGGGTCAAGGTGCTGCGCTTCTCGGTCGGCTTCGGCCGCCCGCTGTGGTCGCGCCGCGACCGCCACGGCACCGAGTTCGCCATCGCCGCCATCCCGCTGGGCGGCTACGTGAAATTCCTCGACGAACGCGAAGTCGAGGTGCATCCTCACGAGCGCGGCCAGGCCTTCAACCACAAGACCGTGTGGCAGCGCATCGCCATCGTGGCGGCGGGCCCGATCGCCAACCTGCTGCTGTGCATCCTGCTGCTGTGGGCGATGTTCGTGATCGGCAAGCAGGACTATTCCGCCACCGTCGGCCGCGCTACCGGCATGGCCGCCACGGCCGGGCTCGGCAGTGGCGATCGCCTGCTGAGCGTGGACGGCCGCGATGTGATCACCCTGGGTGAGGCCAGCATGGCCCTGACCGCGGCGGCGATGGACCGCCGCGACGTGACGCTGGAGGTTCTCGACCCCGCAGACCAGCTGCGCTCGCGCACCCTGCCGCTGTCGCAGCTGCCGGCTGGTTTCGATGAACGCCGGGTCCCCATCCTGGCCGGCGTGTACTGGCGTGCATGGCTGCAGCCGCCGCTGGTGGACAGCATCGTGAAGGGTTCGGCTGCGGAGGGTCACCTGCAACCCGGCGATCTGATCGTGGCGATCGACGGCCAGCGCATCGACAGCGTCGAGCAGGCCATCAGCGAAGTGGGCAGCCTCGGCCGCCGCGGTGGCCCGGCGATGATCGAGGTCCTGCGTGGTGGCGAGCGCCTGGCGCTGGAGATCACCCCGCGCCAGGGCAAGGACGGCAAGGGCCAGCCCACCTGGCAGATCGGCGCGGGCTTTGCCCAGAGCTACAGCCCCGCCTACGACACCCTGCTCAAGTTCGGCCCGCTGCAGTCGGTGACGGTGGCGGTGCGTGAAACCGGCAGGATGGCCGCCGATTCACTGGCCATGATGGGCCGGATCGTCACCGGCAAAGCCTCGCTGCAGAACGTTTCCGGCCCGGTCACCATTGCCCGGGTCGCCAGTATTTCGGCCAAGCGTGGCGTGGATTGGTTCATCCAGTTCCTCGCCCTGCTGTCGCTTAGCCTGTGCATCATCAACCTGCTGCCGATCCCCATCTTGGACGGCGGCCACCTGCTGTATTACCTTATCGAGTTGGTCAAGGGCAGCCCGCTGAGCGAGCGTGCCGTCGCCGCCGGCCAATACATCGGCCTGGCGTTGCTGGCCGGGCTGATGGGATTGGCGTTCTACAACGACATCCTCGGCCTGGTCCCGCGATGAACTTTTCCATGTTTTTGCCGTCTACAGCGTCGGCATCCCTTACCAATGAAATCGACCTTCCTACCGGACGTGACATGACGCGACTCCCCAATCGCCGCCTGCTGGCCCTCGCCCTCGCCGCCGTCACCGGCGCTCCCGCCCTGGCCCAGGCAGCCGAGCCCTTCACTGTCAGCGACATCCGCGTCGACGGCCTGCAGCGCATCAGCTCCGGTACGGTGTTCACCTACCTGCCGGTCGAGCGTGGCGAAACCGTCACCGACAGCAAGGTCGGCGAGACCATCCGCGCCCTGTACAAGACCGGCTTCTTCGAAGACGTGCAGCTGGATCGCCAGGGCAGCATCCTGGTGGTGACCGTCAAGGAACGTCCGGCGATCAACAAGCTGACCGTCACCGGCAACAAGGACATCAAGTCCGACCAGCTGCTCAAGGGCCTGTCCGACATCGGCCTGACCGAAGGCGGCACCTTCGATCGCCTGAGCCTGGACCGCGTGACCCAGGAACTTCGCCGCCAGTACAACGACCGTGGCAAATACACCGTGGACATCACCCCGACGGTGAGTCCGCTGGACCGCAACCGTGTCGACATCGCCATCGCGATCAAGGAAGGCAAGGCGGCCAAGATCCGCCACGTCAACATCGTCGGCACCGAGAAGTACGACAGCAAGGACATCCTGGAATACTGGGAGTCCAAGGAGCACAACTGGGCGTCGTGGTACCGCCGTGACGACCAGTACTCCAAGGAAAAGCTGTCCGGCGACCTGGAGAAGCTGAATTCCTGGTACCTGGACCGCGGCTATGTCGACTTCAGCATCGACTCGACGCAGGTGTCGATCAGCCCCGACAAGCGCGACATGTTCATCACCGCCGGCGTGACCGAAGGTGACCAGTACAAGATCTCCGAGATCAAGGTCAGCGGCGATACGATCCTGCCGCAGGAAGACGTCGAGCGCATGGTCGTGCAGAAGTCCGGCGACACGTTCTCGCGTGCGCTGCTGGAATTCAGCTCCGACTCGATCACCAACTCGCTGTCCAACATCGGTTACGCCTTCGCCAAGGTGAACCCGATTCCGACCACCAACCGCGCCGAGCAGACCGTGGCGGTCAACATGCAGGTCGTGCCCGGCCCGCGCGTGACCGTCCGCCGCATCATCTTCAAGGGCAATACCCGCACCTCCGACGAGGTGATGCGTCGCGAAATGCGCCAGTTCGAGAACAGCTGGTACTCGCAGGCCGCGATCGACCGTTCCAAGATCCGCCTGCAGCGCCTGGGCTACTTCGAAGCGGTGGAAGTGGAAACCCCGCCCGTCAGCGGCAGCAACGACCAGGTCGACGTCGTCTACAACGTCAAGGAAACCACCTCGGGCAGCTTCGTGTTCGGCCTGGGCTATTCGCAGTCCTACGGCATGACCACCTCCGTGCAGCTGTCGCAGAACAACTTCCTCGGCGGCGGCAACCGCGTGTCGGTCGAAGCCTCGCGCAGCAGCTACCTGCAGCGCTACGGCTTCAGCTACACCAACCCGTACTTCACCGATGACGGCGTCTCGCTGGGCTACAACCTGTCCTGGCGCGAACTGGACTACTCCGACTTCAACACCGCGCAGTACAACAGCACCAATGGTTCGGCGCAGGTGGTGTTCGGCGTGCCGATCACCGAGACCGACACCGTCTCGCTGATGTTCGGCATCGACAGCAACCAGATCACCACGTACCCGGGCTCGACCCCGCAGTCGATCATCGACTACATCAATGTGCTGGGCAGCAAGACCTTCCACGCGTGGCGCACGGAGCTGGGTTGGGCGCGCGACTCGCGCAACGACTACTTCATGCCGACCCGTGGTACCTACCAGCGTGTGGGCCTGGAAACCACCCTGCCCGGCTCGACCGTCGAGTACTACAAGCTGAATTACCAGATCAGCAAGTACTGGCCGATCATCCCCTCGCTGGTGATCAACACCCGCGCGGAAGTCGGCTACGGCGACAGCTACGGCAATGACAAGACCGCGATGGTGCCGGACAAGGACGGCAACCTGCGCTCGGTGACCGCCTCCGGCCTGCCGTTCTACGAGAACTTCTACGCCGGTGGTACCAACTCGGTGCGTGGTTTCGAGGACAACACCCTCGGCCCGCGTGAAGTCACCAGCGGTTACCCGAACGGCCAGCCGCTGGGTGGTTCGCTGAAGACCGTCGGTTCGGTCGAAGCCTACTTCCCGCGCCTGTTCGACAGCCCGTCGGCCCGTGTGTCGGCCTTCGTGGACTTCGGCAACGTCTACAACGGTACCGACAACTTCAAGGCCAACGAGCTGCGCGTGTCCACCGGTGTGGCCCTGCTGTGGCGCGCCCCGGTCGGCCCGATCTCGATCAGCTATGCGTTCCCGCTGAAGAAGAAGGACGGCGACGAAATCGAACGCCTGCAATTCACGTTTGGTGGCCAGTTCTGAGGAACGACGTTCCTCAGAACTGATCCACCTCCGGTGAATTGCCCGCGCATTTCACCTATCCCCCGCGCCGCTGGCGCGCCCCCCTTAACAGAAGGGGGGCTCTCCACCAGACGGGTTACGAAGCGCCGGGCATTGCCCGGCGTTTTCGTTTGGAAGGGCTGGCGGAAGCGAGCGCTCCGCTTTTGATCTTTCCTGTTTTTCCGTGGCTGGCACTCGCGCCACGCCGTCGGAGGGCGGATGGGTGGGGCCTGCGAGGGTGTGAGCCGCATGGATGCGGCGACCAAGGCTACATGGACGTACTTGCGCCGTCCCTCGCGGGCCCCACCCGTCCGACCCAGCCCACGGGCCTGACTCTGCCAGCCACGAGGGGCCCCGCCGTTGGCCGCAGAACCGCCCCGCATGACCGCAATGGCGTCACACGTTAAACTCCCGCCGTGAATACTCCTACCTACACCGCCCAGCAACTCGCCGATCAGTTCGGCCTGCAGGTCCATGGCGACCCGAGCACCGCCATCCATGGCGTGGCCACCCTCGCCCATGCCGGTGCCGGCCAGCTGACCTTCCTCGCCAACCCGCGCTACCGCGCCCAGCTGGCCGACAGCCAGGCCGGCATCGTCGTGCTGCGCGCCGAGGATGCCGACGCGGCTCCCGGCACCGCGCTGGTTGCCAAGGACCCTTACACCACCTTTGCCAAGATCGGCGCGCTGTTCGACATCGCCCCGACCCGCCCGCCCGGCATCCACCCCAGCGCAGTGATCGATCCGCAGGCGCAGGTCGCCGCCAGCGCCCACATCGGCCCGTTCGTCACCATCGGCGCACGCAGCGTCATCGGCGACAACTGCATCATCGGCGCCGGCAGCATCATCGGCGAAGACTGCACCCTCGACAGCGGCTGCGAACTGATCGCCCGCGTCACCCTGGTCACCCGCGTCAAGCTGGGCAAGCGCGTGCGCATCCATCCCGGCGCCGTGCTGGGCGCCGATGGCTTCGGCCTGGCCATGGACGCTGGCAAATGGATCAAGGTGCCGCAGCTTGGCGGCGTGCGCATCGGCGACGACTGCGAGATCGGCGCCAACACCTGTGTCGACCGTGGCGCGCTGGAAGACACCGTGCTGGCCGAGGACGTTCGCCTGGACAACCTGGTGCAGATCGCGCACAACGTGCAGATCGGCGCCCACTCGGCCATCGCGGGCTGCACCGGCATTGCCGGCAGCGCCAAGATCGGCCGTTACTGCCTGCTCGGCGGCGCCGTTGGCGTCGTCGGTCATCTCGAAATCTGCGACAAGGTCGTGATCACCGGCAAATCGGTGGTCCGCAACTCCATCACCGAGCCGGGCGAGTATTCCTCCGGCACGCCCCTGACCGACAACCGCACGTGGCGCAAAAACGCCGCGCGCTTCAAGCAGCTTGATGCACTGGCCCGTCGCATCCTGTCTGTGAGCAAGGAGAAAGAATGAGCCAGCCCCAGACCCTGCCGGACATGGCGCAGATCCAGACGCTGCTTCCGCACCGCTACCCGTTCCTGCTGGTGGACAAGGTGGTGTCGATCGACTACGAGAAGCGCACGATCGTCGCGACCAAGAACGTCAGCATCAACGAGCCGTTCTTCCAGGGCCACTTCCCGGGCCAGCCGATCATGCCCGGCGTGCTGATCATCGAAGCCATGGCCCAGGCCGGTGGCGTGCTGACCCAGCTCACCCTGGGCCGCGATGCGCAGTCCAAGCTGTTCTACATGGTCAAGGTCGACAAGGCCCGCTTCACCAAGCAGGTGGTGCCGGGTGACGTGCTGGAGATGCACGTGGAGATCAAGCGCGTGATCCGCAACATGGCCGTGTACGACTGCGTGGCCAAGGTCGACGGCGAAGTCGTCGCCTGCGCCGAGGTGCTGTGCGCCGGCACCCGCGAATGACCCTGGCTGGAGGCCCGAGATGAGCGACAACGCCCCCCTGATCCATCCCACTGCCGTGATCGATCCGTCGGCGCGCCTGGCCGACGATGTCCGCGTGGGCGCGTTCACGATCATCGGCCCGGACGTCGAGATCGGCGCCGGCACCCAGGTCGGTCCGCACTGCAGCATCCATGGTCCGACCCGGATCGGCCGCGACAATCGCTTCATCGGCCACGTCGCGGTCGGCGGCGAACCGCAGGACAAGAAGTATGCCGGTGAACGCACCGAACTGGTGATCGGCGACCGCAACGTGTTCCGCGAGTTCGTCACCCTCAACCGTGGCACTGGTGGCGGCGGCGGCATCACCACCATCGGCGATGACAACTGGATGCTGGCCTACACGCACGTGGCCCACGATTGCCACGTCGGCAACTTCTGCGTGTTCTCCAACAACACCACGCTGGCCGGACACGTGACCGTGGGTGACTACGTGATCATCAGCGGCTTTGCCGGCGCGCATCAGTTCTGCCGCATCGGTGCGCATGCCTTCCTCGGCATGGGCGCGCTGACCAATGGCGACGTGCCCCCGTTCACCATGGTCGGCACCGACTCGCTGGGCCGCCCGCGCGGCATCAACAGCGAGGGCCTGAAGCGACGCGGTTTCGACCCCGAGCGCATCACCGCCATCAAGCGTGCCTACCGCACGCTGTACGTGGCGGGCCTGCCGCTGGCCGAAGCCAAGGCGCAGCTGGCCGAGCAGGCGCAGGACAGCGACGACGTCAAGTCGATGCTGGACTTCATCGAACACACCGAGAGGCACCTGCTGCGATGAGCAGCGCGACCGGCCAGGCGCCGGCCGGCGCCGAGGTGATTTCGCTGGCCTCGATGGCCGGCAGCGTGCCTGCACACCGGGTGCTGAGTGATCGCCCGTTGCGGATCGCGCTGGTCGCCGGTGAAGCCTCCGGCGACCTGCTCGGTGCGGGCCTGATACGCGAACTGAAGGCCCGCTTCCCGCATGCCGAATTCGCCGGCATCGGCGGCGATGCGATGCGCAGCGCCGGCTGCCAGACCTGGCACGATGCCAGCGAACTGGCGGTGATGGGCCTGACCGAAGTCCTGCGCCATCTGCCACGCCTGCTCAAGCTGCGTTCGGCGTTCCGCCAGCGTGCGCTGGAGTGGCAACCGGACGTGTTCGTCGGCATCGACGCGCCCGATTTCAATCTGGGCATCGAACGCTGGCTGAAACAGCGTGGCGTGCGCACCGTGCACTACGTCAGCCCTTCGGTATGGGCATGGCGCGAGAAGCGCGCCGAGAAGATCGGCAGCAGCGCCGACCTGGTGCTGTGCCTGTTTCCGATGGAACCGCCGATCTACGCCAAGCACGGCATCGACGCGCGCTTCGTCGGCCATCCGATGGCCGATGACATCCCGCTGCACGTCGACCGTGAAGCGGCCCGGATCGAACTTGGCCTGCCCGCCTCGGCCAAGGTGCTGGCCGTACTTCCCGGCAGCCGCCTGGGCGAGATCTCCAAGCTCGGCGAAGCCTTTTTCGAGGCTGCCTGGCAGGTGTCCGAGCGCATTCCCGGCCTGCACGTGGTGGTCCCGGCGGCCAACGCAGCCTGCCGTCGCCTGATCGAAGAGCAGCTGTCACGCTCGGCACTGCCGGTGGCCTACTCGCATGTACTGGACGGCCAGGCGCGCAACGCGATGATCGCCGCCGACGTGGTGGTGCTGGCCTCCGGCACCGCCACCCTGGAAGCGATGCTGGTGAAGCGGCCGATGGTCGTCGGCTACCGGGTCAACGAACTGACCTACCGCCTGGTGAAGGCGCTGGGGTTGATCAAGGTCGACCGCTTCGCCCTGCCCAACATCCTTGCCGGTCAGGACCTGGCGCCAGAACTGATGCAGCACGACTGCACGCCGGAGAAACTGGCCGCCGCTGTCCAGCAGTGGTTCGACCACCCGCAGCGGATCGCCGACCTGCAGGGCACCTACACACGCCTGCATGAACGCCTGCGCCGCAACGCATCGGCGCGTGCAGCCGATGCTGTCGGCGAACTACTGGTCCGCGGCCAGGAAAAAGCATGAGCCGTCGCCATGCCGCGGCCGCCAGCCTGGCCCTGTTTGACGGTGCTGCGGTGATCGACCCCGGCCACCGCATCGCCGGTGTCGACGAAGCCGGTCGGGGACCACTGGCTGGCCCAGTGGCGGTGGCAGCGGTGGTGTTCGATCCGCAGCGGCCACGACTGAACGGCCTGGATGATTCCAAGCAGCTGACCGCGGCCCGCCGCGAGCAGCTGCATGACCGCATCCTCGACCGCGCTCTGGCCTGGCACGTGGTGCTGGTGGACGTGGAAGCCATTGATCGCCTGAACATCTATCAAGCCACGCTGCAGGGCATGCGCGATGTCGTCGCGGCGGTGGCCCACGTGGCCGGCTTCGCCCGCATTGATGGCAACGTGGTGCCCAAGGGGTTGGTGCTGCCGGCGCAGGCGCTGGTCGGCGGCGATGGCATCGACCGGGCGATCATGGCGGCCTCGATCTTGGCCAAGGTCTCGCGCGACCGCTACATGCTGGACCTGCACGCACGCCACCCGCAGTACGGCTTCGACCAGCACAAGGGCTACGGCACCCCGGCGCATCTGGCCGCCCTGCGTGAACACGGCCCGTGCGCGGAGCACCGGCGCAGTTTCGCCCCGGTGCGCGAGTGCCTGGAAGCGCCGGCTGTCGCGGCCATCGCCTGAGCCTGCTGGAGTTGTAGAGCCGAGCCCATGCTCGGCTGTCCACAGCAGCCGAGCATGGGCTCGGCTCTACAGAAGGCGGCCTCCCGCACGCCTGAATCCGGCGCCACGCCGTGCCCCTGTCAAGCCTTGTGGCAACCCCCTGCCCTCGCTACCCTGACCGGGCACTCCAGCGCTTCCCGACCCCGGCGACGATTCCCGCGTCTGCACCCGGGGCCTGCGCGCTCCAACCTGGTCCGGCATGTCCAACTCCCGCTTCGTACATCTCCACGTCCACACCGAGTTCTCGCTGGCGGACTCGACCATCCGCGTGCCGGCCAAGCCGGACCAGGCTGACCCGAAAAAAGCCAAGCAGGCCAACCTGCTGTCGCGCTCGGTCGAACTGGGCCTGCCTGCGCTGGCGGTAACCGACCTCAACAACCTGTTCGCCCTGGTCAAGTTCTACAAGGCCGCCGAAGGCGTGGGCATCAAGCCCATCGCCGGCGCCGACGTGATGATCGCCGAGGAAGGCCAGGACCCGTGGCGGATGACGCTGCTGTGCCGCGACCGCGAGGGCTACCTGAGCCTGTCGCGGCTGCTGACCCGGGCGTGGATGGAAGGCCATCGCCCCGAGGGCGGCGTGGCCGTGCATCCGGACTGGCTGAAGGCCGGCAACGCCAACCTGTTCGCCCTGGCCGGCCGTGACAGCCTGGCCGGGCGCCTGGCGCTGGATGGCAAGCACGATCTGGCCGAACAGCAGCTGGCCGACTGGCAGCGCGTGTTCGGCGACGGCCTGCACCTGGAGCTGACCCGCACCGGCCGTGATGGCGAAGAGAGCTTCAACCAGTTCGCGCTGATGGCCGCCGGCCAGCGCGGCCTGCCGGTGATCGCCAGCAACGACGTGCGCTTCCTGTCGCCGTCCGATTTCAGCGCGCACGAAGCACGCGTGTGCATCTCCACCGGCCGCGTGCTGGATGACCCCAAGCGACCACGCGAGTACAGCGACCAGCAGTACCTGAAGTCCGCCGAGGAGATGTGCGCGCTGTTTGCCGACATCCCCGATGCGATCGACAACACGCTGGCGCTGGCCGAGCGCTGCAACATCGAGATGCGCCTGGGCACCTACTTCCTGCCCGACTATCCGGTGCCCGACGACGAGACGCTGGACAGCTGGATCCGCAGTGAATCGCGCAAGGGCCTGGCCGCGCGCCTGGAAAAGAATCCCATCGCGCCCGGCATGACCGCGCAGGATTACAGCGACCGCCTCGAGTTCGAGCTGGACACCATCATCAAGATGGGCTTCCCCGGCTACTTCCTGATCGTGGCCGACTTCATCCAGTGGGGCAAGGCGCAGGGCATCCCGATCGGCCCGGGCCGTGGTTCCGGTGCCGGCTCGCTGGTGGCGTGGGCGCTGCAGATCACCGATCTGGACCCGCTGCCGTACAACCTGCTGTTCGAGCGCTTCCTCAACCCCGAACGCGTGTCGATGCCCGACTTCGACATCGACTTCTGCATGGACCGCCGCGACGAAGTCATCGACTACGTCGCGCGCAAGTATGGCCGCGAGCGGGTCAGCCAGATCATCACCTACGGCACCATGGCGGCCAAGGCGGTGGTGCGCGACTCCGGCCGCGTGCTCGGCTTCCCCTATGGCCTGGTCGACGGCGTCGCCAAGCTGATCCCGAACATCCTCGGCATCTCGCTGAAGGACGCGATGGGTGAGGGCAAGGACAGCGAGATGGCCTCGCCCGAGCTGATCCAGCGCTACCAGAGCGAGGATGATGTCCGCGACCTGATCGACCTGGCACGGCAGCTGGAAGACCTCACCCGCAACGCCGGCAAGCACGCCGGCGGCGTGGTGATCGCGCCCGAGCCGCTGAGCGAGTTCTGCCCGCTGTTCGCCGAACACGATGAAGAGGGCCGCGGCAAGAATCCGGTCACCCAGTTCGACAAGAACGACGTTGAAGAAGTCGGCCTGGTGAAGTTCGACTTCCTCGGCCTGCGCACGCTGACGATCATCGACTGGGCGGTGAAGGCGATCAACAAGCGCCACGAGCGCGCCGGCATTCCGCCGGTGGACATCACCCAGCTGCCGCTGGACGATGCGCCCACCTACAAGGACATCTTCGCCTCGGGCAATACCGGTGCGGTGTTCCAGTTCGAATCCTCGGGCATGCGCCGCCTGCTGAAGGACGCCAAGCCCGACCGTTTCGAGGACCTGATCGCGCTGGTGTCGCTGTACCGGCCCGGCCCGATGGACCTGATTCCCTCCTTCGTCGACCGCAAGCACGGGCGCGAAGACGTGGAGTATCCCGATCCGCGCACCGAGCGCATCCTGCGCGACACCTACGGCATCATGGTGTACCAGGAGCAGGTGATGCAGATGGCGCAGATCGTCGGCGGCTACTCGCTGGGCGGCGCCGACCTGCTGCGCCGTGCGATGGGCAAGAAGGTGCCGGCGGAAATGGCCAAGCACCGCGAGATCTTCCGCGAAGGTGCGGCCAAGGACGGCGTCGGCGAAGCCAAGGCCGATGCGATCTTCGACCTGATGGAGAAGTTCGCCGGCTACGGCTTCAACAAGTCGCACGCCGCCGCCTACGCCCTGGTCAGTTACCAGACGGCCTGGCTCAAGCGCCATTACCCGGCCGAGTTCATGGCCGCGACGCTGTCTTCGGACATGGACAACACCGAAAAGGTGGTCGGCTTCCTGGACGAGGTGCGCAACCTGGGCCTGACCGTGCTGCCGCCGAAGGTGAACCAGTCCGCCTTCATGTTTGAAGCGGCCACGCCGGACACCATCCAGTACGGCCTGGGCGCGATCAAGGGCGTCGGCCAGGGTGCCTGTGAAGCGGTGGTGGACGAACGCCTGCGCGGCGGCGACTACACCGATCTGCTCGATTTCTGCACCCGCATCGGTTCGGCCAAGCTCAACCGGCGCACGCTGGAAGCGATGATCAACTGCGGCGCGCTGGATGAGCTGGGCCACAACCGTGCCTCGCTGATGCTGCAGCTGCCGGAAGTGATCAAGGCCACCGAACAGATGGCGCGCGAGCGCGCGTCCGGCCAGAACTCGCTGTTCGGCGGTCCGGATCCCGGCGCGACGACGATCCAGCTCGACCTGCCGCAAGCCGAGGAGTGGCCATTGCTGCAGCGCCTCAACGGCGAGCGCGACACGCTGGGCTTCTACCTCAGCGGGCACCCATTCGATCCCTGGCGCGATGACGTGCGCGATCTGGTCGGCACCGACCTCGGCTCGGTGGAAAAGATCTGGAGCGCCAACAGCAACAGTGGTGGCGGCGAGAAGCGCTGGCGCCCGGAAGTGCAGACCGTGCTTGCCGGCCAGGTGGTCGGCGTGCGCCGCAAGGGCGAGAGCCAGATCTTCATCCAGCTGGAAGATGGCCGTGGCCGCGTCGAATGCAGCGCGTTCTCCGATGCCATGGCCGAGTTCGGCCACCTGATGACCAAGGACCGCATCCTGGTGGTCAAGGGCGGCCTGCGCGAAGACGAATTCAATGGTGGCTTCGCGTTGCGCATCCGCCAGTGCTGGGACTTCGACGAGGTCTGCGCGAACTACGCCACGCGCCTGTCACTGCGGCTGGACCTGCGCCAGCAGCGACCAGTGTGGGAGCGCATCGACGCCCTGCTCGACCGCCATCGCCCCGGCCGCACGCCCCTGCGCCTGGACCTGCTGCTGAAGGGCCCCGATGGCGGCATCGCCGGCATGCTCGATGTCTCCGGACAGAGCGCGGTGCGTGTCGATTCCAAGCTGATGGAGGCGCTGCGCGCCGAACCGGCGGTGCGCACGCTGAAGGTGCGCTACAGCCCGCCCTGGGCCAGCTGAGGCTGGCCCCGAATCCGTTGTTGTTTTCCCGCTGCATACGTCAAGGACGATTGCCCGCAATGAAGAACCTGTTGTTGCCGATGGTGGCCGCGCTCGCGCTGGCCGGCTGTTCCTCCAAGGTCGATTTCGAGATCGACAACCCGACCGATGCGCCACTGGCGATCAGCATCGATGGCAAGGACCTGCCGGTGGCCCCACACGCATCGCGGCCGATCAGCCTGGCTGCCGGTGAGCATCAGCTGCATAGCGACCGCCTCGGCGACGTGCGCTTCATCGTCTACGCCGACGGCCGCGGCGGCCTGATCAACCCGAGCCTCAGCGAATACGTGACCGCGCGCGAGATCTATGTGACCGGCGAGGACAAGCTGAAGAACTTCGGCGTCAGCGGCCTGGGCATCGAGCTGGGTGGGGTCGAGTTCAAGGGACCGTACGAAAAGCACCACGGCCTGTTCATCGACAAGACCTGGAACTTCGGCGTGCGCGAGCCGTTCCCCGACGAGCAGGTGGTTGCGCACGTCGATTCGACCGGCGGCAGGATCAGCACCAAGATCTTCACCGCGCCGGACTTCATCGCCTATGTCGAGGCCGGCATGGGCGAGCCCGGTGCCTACAAGCGCGAGCAGCCCGCCGGTTACGTGGCGCCCGCCTACACGCTGCAACCGGCGCCCGCGCTGCCTGCGCTGGACCCGGCCTTCGAGGCCCATGCCGGTCCCGTGCGTGACATCTATGCGCGCTGGCTGAAGGCCACCACGGCCAGCGAGCAGAAGGCCCTGCGCAAGGAAGACTTCCAGGCGCAGATGGCCTTCACCCGCGCCACCATGACGCTGGGCGCGAAGCTGCCGGTGGCGGCCAACCAGGCCTACAACGACTTCGTGACGATCCGCAGCACCGAAATGGCCCGCAGCGCGCTGGTCCTGCCCTGAACCGGCGGCCGGCGGCCCGACTGGCGCCGCCGCCCCCCACTGCGCTACCGTCGGTTTCCAGACGAAGGCGTACGGGCCGTTCCTGCGCATTCGGCTAGAATTCCCCTCTTCTTTACACGACGGCTTCCGATGAATCCGAACTACCTCGACTTCGAGCAACCCATCGCCGACCTGGAAGCCAAGATCCAGGAACTGCGCAACGCCAGTGCCGGGCCGGCGGTCAATGTCGAGGCCGAAGTGCATGCGCTGCAGGACAAGCTGCGCGTGCGTACCGCACAGATCTTCCGCAACCTGACCTCGTGGCAGGTGCTGCAGCTGGCACGCCACCCGTCGCGCCCGTACACCGCCGACTACATCCGCATCATCTGCGATGAGTTCCAGGAACTGGCCGGCGACCGTGCCTTCGCCGACGACAAGGCGATCATGGGCGGCCTGGCCCGCATCAATGGTCGCTCGGTGATGGTCATCGGCCACCAGAAGGGCCGCGACACCAAGGAAAAGATCAAGCGCAACTTCGGCATGCCCAAGCCCGAGGGCTACCGCAAGGCCCTGCGCCTGATGAAGATGGCCGAGCGTTTCGGCCTGCCGGTGTTGACCCTGATCGACACCGCCGGCGCCTGGCCGGGCATCGATGCCGAGTCGCGTGGCCAGTCCGAAGCGATCGCACGCAACCTGATCGAGATGGCCGAACTGAAGGTGCCGATCATCTGCACCGTGATCGGTGAAGGCGGCTCCGGTGGCGCGCTGGCGCTGGGCGTGGGCGACCGTACCGTGATGCTGGAATACGCGGTGTACTCGACCATCACCCCGGAAGGCTGCGCCTCGATCCTGTGGAAGGACGCCGGCAAGGCCAAGGACGCCGCCGAGCAGCTGGGCCTGACCGCGCCGCGCCTGAAGGGCCTGGGCCTGGTCGACAAGGTCGTGCGCGAGCCGACCGGCGGCGCCCACCGCAATCCGACGCAGATGGCCAAGCGCCTGAAGGCTGTGCTGCTGAACGAGCTGGACGCGCTGGATGCGCTGTCCACCCAGGAGTTGCTGGACCAGCGCTACAAGCGCCTGCGCAGCTACGGTACCTACGAAGCGGCGTGATCGTTTCCTGACGTCGGATACGCAAAGAGCCGGGCAGACGCCCGGCTCTTCTTGTTTGTACCTCGCACAGCATCCACGCATGGCGTGGATCTACTGGATCCAAGTGACGCCCCTCAGAACGGCTTGGCCAGTACCAGCCATACGATCGGAATGAACGCCAACAGCGGAATTTCGTTGATCCAGCGCAGCGCGCGCGAGGACGGCAGCGCCCTGCCCTTGGCCACACCCTTGAGCAGGCGCCCGATCCAGATGAAGTACGCCAGCAGCACCACCACCAGGCCCAGCTTGGCATGCAGCCAGCCCGCGCCGCCCGGGGCGACCATGGTCGGGAAGTCCGGAATCACCTTGTAGCCCAGCCACAACACAAGGCCGAGCACGAACGCCAGGCCGAACATCGAATGGCCGAAGCGGTACAGGCGCATGCCCATCAGCTGCAGGCGCTCGACCACCGCCGGCTGCCCCGCCGTCTCGGACAGGTTCACCAGGATGCGCGGCAGGTAGAACACCGTGGCCATCCACGCCACCACGAACACGATGTGGAAGGTCTTGACCCAGTAGTAGCTCTGCATGCGCTCGCTCCGGCGGCTGGCGTGGATGTCCGCCATTCTCGCATGCCGTGGCAAGGCCACCCCACGTGCAACCGCCGCGACACATCGACGCATGGTGTGCTGCAACGCCGTACGATAGGCGCCGATTTCACGACTGCAGCCGAACGCCATGGACAAGACCTACGACGCCGCCTATTTCCAACGCTGGTACCGCCGCGCCGACATCGGTGGCAGCGCGCGCCTGGCGCGCAAGGTCGCCCTCGCCGTGGCCACGGCCGAGTACTACCTGGAACGACCGATCCGCAGCGTGCTGGACATCGGCTGCGGCGAAGGCGCCTGGCGCGCGCCGCTGCTGAAACTGCGTCCGAAGGTCGACTACCTCGGTTTCGACAGCAGCGAGTACGCTGTGCGCCGCTACGGCCGGACCCGCAACCTGCACCTGGCCAGCTTCGGCGATTTCGCCTGGCTGCGGCCCTGCGCCCCGGTCGACCTGCTGGTCTGTTCGGACGTGATGCACTACGTGCCCAACCGCGAACTGCGCGCGGGCCTGGCCGGTGTCGCCGAGCTGACCGCAGGCGTGGCATTCCTGGAGACCTTCGCCGCCGAAGATGAATTCGAGGGCGACCATGACGGCTTCCAGTCGCGTCCGGCCCGCTGGTACCGGCGCGAACTGACGCGCCAAGGCCTGCAGGCGGTCGGGTCCCATCTCTGGCTGGGACCAGCACTGGCCGGTGAAGCGGCCGCGCTGGAGCAGGCGGCGCGCTGAATGGCGCCAATGGCGCCGCTTAACGTCCGGGACAGCCGGATGCGCTATGCTGCGCGGCAACATAAGACCATACATATTCGGTCGGCATGCTCTATCAACTGCACGAACTGACCCGCAACCTGCTCGCCCCCTGGGTGCACCAGGCCCAGGCCAACGCCAAGTTCTTCGCCAACCAGGGACACTGGTGGTCGCAGATGCCCGGCGCTGATCGCCTGGCGGCGGTCAATGAGCTGTTCCACCGCATCGGCAAGGATTACGAGAAGCCCGAATGGGGCATCAACGAAATCGAGGTCGAGGGCGAGCGCGTGCCGATCGTGGTGCACGAGGAACTCAGCAAGCCGTTCTGCAAGCTGCTGCGCTTCAAGCGCCACAGCAATGAAGCCGACCAGCTGCACACCATGCTCAACCAGCCGTTTGTGCTGGTGGTGGCGCCGTTGTCCGGCCACCATGCCACGCTGCTGCGCGATACCGTGCGCACGCTGCTGCGCGACCACCGTGTGTACGTGACCGACTGGGTTGACGCGCGCATGGTGCCCGGTAGCGAAGGCGAGTTCGGGCTGGACGATTACATCGCCTACATCCAGGAGTTCATCCGCCATCTCGGCGTCGAGCGCCTGCACGTGGTCAGTGTCTGCCAGCCGACCGTACCGGTGCTGGCCGCGGTGTCATTGATGGCCAGCCGCGGTGAACCGACGCCGCGCACGCTGGTGATGATGGGCGGCCCGATCGATGCGCGCTGCAGCCCGACCGCGGTCAACAACCTGGCCACGCAGAACCCGCTGTCGTGGTTCGAGAACAATGTCATCCACACCGTGCCGGCCAGCTATCCCGGTGCCGGTCGCCGCGTGTATCCCGGCTTCCTGCAGCACGCCGGCTTCCTGTCGATGAACCCCAGCCGCCACTTCAGTTCGCACTGGGATTTCTACACCGACCTGGTGAAGGGCGACCTGGAGGATGCCGACGCGCATCGCAATTTCTACGACGAGTACAACGCCGTGCTGGACATGCCGGCCAAGTACTACCTGGACACCATTTCCGTGGTGTTCCAGGACTTCCTGCTGCCGCGTGGCGAGTGGGTGGTCAACGGCGAGAAGGTCGATCCGTCGGCGATCCGCGATACCGCGCTGCTGAGCATTGAAGGCGAACTGGACGATATCGCCGGGCTCGGCCAGACCGAAGCGGCGCAGGCCCTGTGCAGCGGCATTCCGGCAGAACGCCGTGAACACTTCATCGTCGATGGTGCCGGCCACTACGGCATCTTCAGCGGCCGCCGCTGGCGCGAAGTGGTCTACCCGAAGGTGCGTGACTTCTTCGCCGCGCATGCCGAAGCACCGGCAGCGAAGGCCACGAAGAAGAAGAGCAACGTCACCCCGCTGCGCCGCAAGGCGGGTTAACCCGCCCTGCTTCCGGTAGTGCCGGCCGCTGGCCGGCATGCTCTTGGTAGATGCCAACCTTGGTTGGCGCTCTGCCGTGAATCCCGATGCCGGCGGCATCGTGCCAACCAAGGTTGGCACCTACCAGAGCGTGGGCTCCCGCTTACAACCGCACCAGCAGGTTCTTGGCCAGCATGCCGTGCAGCTTGCCGATGCCGCGTGCCAGGTGCATCGTCAGCAGCAGCAGCAACACGCCCACCGCTGCAACCACGATGGCCACCAGCGGCGAGGCCGCCATCGGCAGCACGTTCACGTCGTTGATGTAGATGCCGGGGATGTCGCCACTGAAGATCGCCGCCACCGGCGCCCAGATCAAACCCAGCGACAGCGACAGCAGGGTCACCGCGATGGTGAAGTAGATGATGCCCAACGGCAGCATCAGCACGAAGTACAGCAGGGTCAGCCAGGTGCGGCCATCGGTGAACATGTCGCCGATACGCTGCAGCCAGCTGCGGCTGCGGTCGGTGTACTGCGGCCGGCGCGGCATGCGCTCACCCAGCAGCGCTTCCACCAGCCGCCCCTCCAGCAACGCCAGTCCACGCACCGAGCCGAAGAACAGCACGGTCAACGGAACGCCGATGATCAGGATCAGCAGGCCCAGCGACAGCGACAGGCCGGTGACCACCCAGGTGAAGAAGAAGATGCCGGTGGCCAGCGACAACAGCATGTAGAACAGCGCGCCGTAGGTGTGCGGGTCGGTCACCACGCCGAAGAAGCGCGCCAGCAGCGAGCGTTGCACGGGGGCGGCCGGCTGCGCCGCCGGTGCAGCACCGCTGGCCTCGGCCGCTGCACGCAGCACCGGGCCCGTGTCGGCCCGCGGCGTACGCAGCGCGCGGTTCACCGTGAGCTCGGTTTCGCGATAGATCTCCGCCACCTCGTCCGGTGCACCGTAGCTGCCGGCGACATCGGCGATGACCTCGGCTTCGCTGCGGCCGGGTTGCGCCGCCAGTTCAGAGCGCAGGTATTCCTCGGCGTCGTACAGGGCGTCCTGCACCATCGCCGGATCGGCACCGTCCAGCGCCGCACGCAACTGCGCCAGGTACTGCGGAATGGTGCTGGGCAGACTGTTGCCTGCCAGGTTCAGGTCGTTCATTGCGGTACCCCCTCCAACACGGAATCGACGGAATCACGGGTGTCGCGCCACGCCTGGCGCCATTGTTCCAGCACCTCCCGGCCACGCGCGTTGATGCGGTAGTAGCGGCGCGGCGGCCCGCTGCTGGACGGCTCCACATGGCTCTCCAGCAGACCAGCGCCCTCCAGGTTGCGCAGCACCGGGTACAGCGCGCTCTGCTTGCCGCTGAGCACGCCCTCGCCCACGCGCTCCAGCTCCTTGGCGATCAGGTAGCCGTACAGCGGCTCCCCGGCGCGGGCCAGCACCGCCAGCAGGGCCAACGAGACCGTGCCGGCGCTGAGCTCCTTCTGGAACTTCTTCAGGTGGACATCGTCTTCGGACATGACCGGCCCTCCACTACGTTGAAGTCCACAGTAGTGCGAAGTTCGGTATAGCGAATGTGTCGTTAGTCACTCTGCCGGTTGGCGAGGCGCATTCAGGCCCGACGTACCGACGCGAGCACCTGCGCGGCGACTGATTCCGGCAGGGTGTGCCTGCCCTCTTCAAGCCGGCTGGTCAATGCCTGCCGGCGGGGAGCCCCCAACGGTGAGTAGTGCTGGCTCACCCGAAGCCAGTTCTCCACCAACCGCAGGTGCCAGGCTTGCTCATCGGTGCGCTGCGGCACCGCGTCCAGCAGTAGATCGAGGTGCTGCCAAAGGGGCAACCTGATCAACTGATTCAGCAGGCCTGCCTGTGCCACGGTAGAAGGACCATCGTGGCAGAACGCCATCAGCCGGACCGGATCCAGCTCCGCGGCCCACAGTGCTGTCGCGCGGGCCCGCAGCGTGCTCACGGTCCGCCCTTGCTCCTCCAGTGCGGCTCGCAGCCAGTCCAGGCTGGCACCGTCCTCGGCCCGCAGCCAGCCGCGCAGGCAGTTGCGTCGATGGCGCGCCGATACCTGGGGCAACAGGCTGCGCAATGCAGGCGCATCCCCGGCCTCGGCGTAATCGCCCAGTGCCTCCAACGCCTGGCGCCAACGCCCGCGCGTACGGTGCCTGAGCTCATCGCGCCACAATGTGATTGCAGGGGTAGCCTGACGCTGTTGAAGCAGCCACGCCGCCAACCTGCGCACGCTGCGCGAACGGTCGAACGCGGCGGCTTCGATGTACGCATCGAGTCCAGGTACTTCGCGTTCGACCAGCGCACGCAGTGCCGCGCCACGTACCCTGCTCGAGGGAGCGGACAATGCTAGCGCGCACTGCGCTTCGACCTGTGCCGGCTCGCCGTGTTCCAGAAGATGGTCAAGCGCCAGGTGCGAGACATGTGGATCACCGTCCAACAGCGCGTGTGCGCGCAGTTCCGCCAGGTCCGGATGGATCTGAAGGGCCACGGCGTAGGCTGCCAGCCGGGTTCGTGCATCTGGATGACCCAGCAGCCCTTCCAGCACGGCCTGAGCGGAGGGCAATGACAGCCAAGCATACAGGCTGCCCTCGAGCCAATCGCGTTGCACGCGCTGTGTGTCCCGCAAGCGGACGGCAATCGGCCAGGCAGTCAGCACGTCATGCACCGGGCATTGCGCGAGCAGGGACATCACCACCTCCTGCGCTACCACACGCACTTCGGCTACCCAGTCATTGCAGCGGAGCAAGGCACAGGACAAGGTGAGATGGCTGGGCACCGAGCGCATCATCCGCAACGCGGCTTCGCGCGTGTGACCATTGCCATCCGAGCCTGCCAGGAACAGCGCCACCGTCTGCACTTCAACCGGCGCATCCGGACAGGCCTGCAGGCGGGCGAGCAGGCCATCATCGTTGGGGGCCCACCAACTGCGTCGCCGCTCATCCAGATTGAACAGCCCTCGCGGCGACAACGTCTGCAACCAGCGCAGACGGTCCACATCTTCATCGACGATCCCCACAAGGATCCGGTCGATCATCGCGCGCAGTGCGGCTTCGGGCGCTTCAAAGTGCGGCATCACTATCCCGTGCCTCCATCGAGAGAAAGACCATCGTGCCGCACGCGCATGGATGGGGCCAGCACGTCAGCGTAGCGCAGGCGCGCACTCTCGCGCAGAATCGAGGCCTCGTTCATGTTCCGGGGTTCCCATGCCGCACCGTCGCCGTCCTGCCCTGACCACCCTCGCCCTGGCCTGCCTGCTGCCCGCCATGGCCAGCGCGGCCACGCCCTACCGCAGCCCGCAGCAGATCCTCGACACATCGGCGGCCAGCGACTGGCGCACGCCGGACCCGGCCAACCTGCTCTACATGGACCTGCCGGCCGGGCGGGTGATCATCGAGCTGGCGCCGCAGTTCGCCCCGCGCCATGTCGCCAACATCCAGACCTTCGCCCACGAGCACTTCTGGGACGGCACCAGCATCTACCGCTCGCAGGACAACTTCGTGGTGCAGTTCGGCGATGCCGACGCCGACGATGCAGCCAAGGCCAAGCCGTTCGGCAGCGCCGCGCGCAAGCTGCCAGCCGAGTTCGAGCGTGCCAATACCGGCTTGAAGGTGAGCGTGCTGCCGGATCGCGATGGCTGGGCAGCGCAGACCGGCTTCGTCGACGGCTTCCCGGTCGGTCAGGACCCGCAGGCCGGCAAGGCCTGGCTGGCGCACTGCTACGGCATGCTGGGTGCGGGCCGCAGCAACGAAGAGGACAGCAGCATCGGTGCAGAACTCTACGTGGTGACCGGCCAATCGCCGCGCCAGCTGGACCGCAACATCACCCTGGTCGGCCGCGTGCTGAAGGGCATGGAACTGCTCAGCGCGATCCCGCGTGGACCGGCACCGATGGGCTTCTATGCTGACCCGAAGCTGCGCACGCCGATCGTGTCGATCCGTCGCGTCAGCGACGTGCCCGCGGCCGAGCGCACCCCCATCCAGGTGCTGCGCACCGATTCGAAGACCTTCGCCGACACGGTGGAGGCGCGTCGCAACCGCGTGGATGACTTCTACAAGCGCCCGGCGGGACATATCGACCTGTGCAATATCCCGGTGCCGGTGAAGTAAGGCCGTCGCGGGTTCTGCGCGTGGCGCGTGCTGAAGGTGCTTCACTGTTCATGGGCGTTACTTTTCTTTGTACGCAAAGAAAAGTAACCAAAAGAAACGTTCCGCCGGCCGCGAGCCGCCGTGCTTCGCACGTCGGTCCCCTGCGATGCTCGGCTCGCTCAAGGCGGACTGAAAGGTCAAGATCAACAGAAAATGCATCCACGCATGGCGTGGATCTACTGGATGCAGCTGTGGCCTTTGATCTGGGTCCGCCTTGAGCGAGCCGAGCATCGCAGGGGAATCAGGGGCGAAGAGGTGCCGATGTCTGAGCGCAGCGAGTTCGGCACCGTCCCCTGATTCGCCGAGAAGCGCAGGGCACCGACGTGCAAAGCACGGCGGCTCGCGGTGTGGCGGCGTGTTTCTTTGGTTACTTTCTTTGCACGAGCAAAGAAAGTGACACCTCCCCGCAGCCGCGGAAAAGGGCTCGCCGGGCATGGCCCGGCGCTACCGATGCGTGGGCGCCAATGAGCCTCAGCCCTTCTGGCTGACCGCCACGCTGCCCAGAATCAACGCACCGGCAATCAGCATCTGCACCGTCACTGCTTCGCCCAGGAACAACCAGGCGAACGCAGCACCGAACAACGGCACCAGGTAGGTCACCGTTGACGCACGCGACGGGCCGATGCGGCCGATCAGGCGATAGAACATCAGGAAGGCGAATCCGGTGCAGACCACGCCCAGTGCGATCGCCGCACCCCATGCCTTGCCCGGAATCGGGCCCTGCGGCAGATGCGTGAGCGCCATCGGCAACAACCACAATGAGGCGCACGACAACGTGGCAGCGGCGGCCGCAGCCGAAGGCAGACCGGTCATGTGCCGCTTCACCAGGTTCACGCCCAGGCCGTACAGCAGGGACGCCGCCGCACCGGCCAGCACCGCGGTACCAATGCTCAGGCCCGAGATCTTGGCCGTGGCCAGCACCACCACGCCGGCAAAGCCAACCAGCAGCGCACCCGCACGGCGCACACCGATCTTCTCGCCGAAGAACAGGAACGCAATCAACGCGGCGAACAGCACGGTCATCGCATTGCAGATCGCCCCAATAGCCGCCGGCGCACGCTCTGCGGCGTACGCGAACAGTACGAACGGCAATGCCGAATTGACCAGACCAATCGGCGCCAACCACAACCAGCGGCGCGGCGGGAACTGCGCGCGGGCGCGCCACAGGAACGGCAGCAGCACCAGTGCGCCCAGCACCAGCCGCACCTCGACCAGGGCGAACGGACCGAACGAGGGCACCGCCACGCGCATGAACAGGAACGAGCAGCCCCAGATCGCGCCGAGCAGGGTCAATTCCAGCGGTGTGCGCCAATCACGCTCGGTCGCCTGGGATATCGCATTCATCTTCTGTGTCCGTTCGTCAACGTGGCGCTGGTCTGGCCACACAGGATCGGCCGCAGACGCCCGGTGCACAAGCGCGTAGTATCGCTGCCAGCCACAAATATGGCTTGAGGCTGGACATGCTGCTACGCCCTTCTCTGCTCCCCGCACTGGCCGTGTTCGCGGTCGCCGCGCGCCATCAGAACTTCGCCCAGGCGGCGCAGGAACTGCATCTGACCGCCAGCGCGGTCAGCCACCATGTGCGTCGTCTGGAAGAGGTGCTGGCCACGCGCCTGTTCCTGCGCCATGCGCGTGGGGTACGCCTGACGGCCGAGGGCCGGCAGTTGGCCGACGCCGCCAGCGCCGCGTTCACCGATGTCGCCGCCGTCGCCCACCATCTGCAGCCGGACGCGGACAGCGTGCCGCTGCGGATCTCTACGCTGCGCTCATTGTCGTATTGCTGGCTGTTGCCACGGCTGCCGCGTTTCACCCAGGCCCATCCACACATCCGCATCGAGCTGCACACCGGCAGTGGCCTGGACCGCTACGACGAAAACGGCCCGGAGGTGGGCATCCGTTATGGACTGGGCCAGTGGCCCGGACTGCACGCGCAGCACCTGATGGATGACAACCTCTTTCCCGTGGCGTCCCCGGCGCTGCCCGGTGTCGAAGCCCTGGAAGATCCGGCACGCATCGCTGAGTTGCCGCTGCTCAGTGATCTGTCACCACAGGGCTGGCGTGACTGGTTCCGCCACGCCGGCGTGCGCCCGCCGTCGCCGTTGCCGGCGATGCACACCTTCGCCGACAGTACCGACGCGATGCGCGCGGCGGTGTATGGCATGGGCGCGGTGCTGGCGCGCACCCACGTCGCCCAGCCCTATCTGCAGCGCTATGAGCTGGTGCGCCTGCCAGGGCCTGCACTGAAGGCACGCTACGCGTACTACGTGGTGCATGCCGAAGGACGGCCGCCCAGCCCTGCCGCGCGACTGTTCATCGACTGGTTGCTGGGCCAGGCGCAGGACGAACGCACGCCGGTTCCCGCGTTGCCCGACAGCCTGCTGGGGCGCCCGAGCACACCCGGCTGACTGCGCCCTCACCCGATCTTTGCCCGGCGCTGGCTAGGCTGCAGGCGAACCCCACAACGTGCTTCTGCCATGGCCCTGCTGCGACTGCGAATTACCGGAACCGAAGACGATGCCCGTGCGATCAGCGACCTGCTGCTCGGCCTGGAAGGCATCGAACACGTCGAAGAGACCGACGACCTGATGCCGCACATGGACGACGATGATTCCAGCTCGGCCGGGCTGTCCGACGACATCGGCCCGGGTACCCACGAACTGGAAGTGGAAGTGGGCAACGAAAGCACCGCGCAGAAAGTGCGCGATGCGGTGCAGGAACTGGCGCTGGAACTGGATGTGTTCGTCGAATACGAGACCGACGAAGGCTGAGCGTCCGCCGGGCATGGCCCGGCGCTACCCGATGCTCGAGGCACCTCGGTAGCGCCGGTCCACGACCGGCGAGCGCATCGCGCGGTTTCGATCAGGCTTTGCGGCGGCGACGACGGATCAGCGCACGGACGATCCAGGCCATCACCAGCGCCACCAGACCCACCGGCAGCAAAGCGGCCGCAGCACGGATCAGGAATGCCACGCTGGTGCTGAGAATGCTGCCCGATTCGCTCAGTGCTTCGCCGATCTCGCTGCGGCTGCGCTGGCCCGAGGTGGTGTCGAAATGCATCGTCACCAGCTGGGTATCGATGCGCCTGCGCTGCTGGGCGGCGTCCTTGCTGGCCTGCTCCACACCCGCCTCGATCTCCGACAGGCGGGTGGTGATCGCCATCAGATCTTCGATCTTCAGGTCGCCACGGTCCTGGTAGGACAGCAGGCGCGCGTGCTCCTTCTCCAGGCGTGCCTTGGTCAGCGCGGTGTCGGCCACCTGCTGCGCCAGGTCCTCGGCACGCGTGTTGCGCGCCTGCAGCGTGCCGCCTTCGCCGGCCAGGCCGATCAGCGATTCCACGCCTTTCGGCGCGATGCGTACCTTGACCTCGCCACTGGGCTGTTCGCCACTGCGCTGATCCACCTGCAGCACCGCGCACTCACCGAACTGCGCGTTCTGGCAGGCCTGCGCGACCTGCTGGATGCGCGGCGCGATCTGCGCCGCTTCCAGCTGCACCTGCACATCGTGCTCATAGGCCAGGAAGGCGCCTTCCGGCGAAGCGACAGCGGCATCGGCAGCGACAGCACCGGCCTCCTGCGCTCGCTCACCGTTCTTGGCACAGGCCGCCAGCGTCAGCAGCAATGCCGGCACGATAACCACGCGCGTCCACATGCGAGGCGCCGTCATCGCGAGGCTCCGTCGAACGAGGTGATCGATAATCCACCCAGCTCGACCTGCGGCAGGCAGCGCACGTTGATCGCCACCATCGGCAGACCACTGCGCGGATCCACCGCCTCGCTGTACGGCGCGGTGCCGCACGCGCGGCAGTGATGGTGATCGATGTTGTGGGTGTTGAACTGGTAGGTCGCCACGTCGGCGACATCGGTGCCCAGCTGGAACGCCTCGCGCGGGGCGAACCAGAGCAGGCTGCCGCGGCGGCGGCACATCGAGCAGTTGCAGTCGATGACGTCCCTGATGGGTGCATCAGCCTGCACGGTGAATGCGATCCTGCCGCAATGGCAGCTTCCCTGGTATTCCATGTCCTGCGCTCCGCTGGAGGGTCCTTGTGTATGTCCATGGTAATCCTATGGCACGGGGACAAAGCAGCCCCGGGGGCCTATGCTCAGGGATTGACCCCGTACAGGAATGCCGATGCGCCCGCATCTTCTTGCCCTCGCCCTCGTCGCCGCCCTCGCCGGTTGCCAGCCGGCCGATGCCCCGACCAACGGTTCCACCCCGGCCGCCAGCCAGCAGGCCGGTGATGCGGCGGTCGATGCCGCCTTCGCCGACCTGTCCAAGCGTGCCCTGGACACCTGGATGCAGCTGTCCCCGGTCAGCGCCACCCAGATCGGCGACCACCGCTATGACAGCGAGATCGACGACCTGAGCGCGGCCGGCCAGCAGAAGACCGTGGACGCCTACAAGGGCCTGCTGGGCGAACTGGACAAGATCGAGGTGGCCAAGCTCGGCCGCGAGAACCAGGTGGATGCCGCGATCCTGCGCAACCAGCTGCAGTCGGAAATCTGGAATGCCGAGGTGATGCAGTCCGGCAAGTGGGACCCGCAGTTGTACAACGGCATTGCCGGCAGCGCGATCTACGGCCTGATGGCGCGCGAGTTCGCGCCGCTGCCGGAGCGCCTGAAGTCGGCCACCGCGCGCATGGAAAAGCTGCCGGCGATCTTCGCCCAGGCCCGCGAAAACCTGGATCCGGCACGCGTGCCGAAGATCCATGCCGAGACCGTGGCCAAGCAGAACAAGGGCATCCTCAGCATCGTCGATACCTTCATCACCCCGCACATCGGCGAGTTGCCGCAGGCCGACCAGCAGCGCCTGCAGGCCGCCATCGACGGTCTGAAGAAGGCCGTGGACGAGCAGCAGACCTGGCTGGACAAGACCCTGGTGCCGAACGCCAAGGGCGACTTCCGCATCGGTGCGGAAAAGTACGACCAGAAGCTGAAGTTCGCGCTGAATTCCTCGCTGTCGCGGCAGGAGATCGGTGAGCGTGCGCGCGCCGAACTGAAGCGCGTGCGCGAGGACATGTACGGCATCGCGCAGACCGTGCTGAAGGACAAGCCCGGCGCACCGGACATGCCGGCGCAGCCGAGCGACGAACAGCAGCAGAAGGCGATCGAGGCCGCGCTGGAGCTGGCCTACGCTGACAAGCCGGCGCGCGACAAGGTGGTCGACGATGCCAAGGCCGCACTGGAGCAGTCCACCGCGTTCGTCCGCGAGCACGACCTGATGACCCTGCCCGACGCGCCGGTGGACATCATCCTGATGCCGGAATTCCAGCGTGGCGTGGCCGTGGCCTACTGCGATTCGCCAGGCCCGCTGGACAAGAACCTGAAGACCTTCTACGCCGTCTCGCCGATTCCGGACGACTGGAACGACAAGCAGGTCGATTCGTTCCTGCGTGAGTACAACTCGCGCATGATCCACCTGCTGAGCATCCACGAAGGCACCCCGGGCCACTACCTGGAAGGCTGGCACTCGGCCAAGTTCCCCTCCACCCTGCGTGCCGTGCTGCGTTCGGGCCTGTTCGCCGAAGGCTGGGCGGTCTACACCGAGCGCATGATGCAGGAGCAGGGTTATCTCAACAACGATCCGCTGTTCCACCTGGTGCAGCTGAAGTTCTACCTGCGCACGATCTCCAACGCGATCCTCGACCAAGGCGTGCACGTGGACAACTGGGATCGCGAGAAGGCGATGCACCTGATGACCCACGACGCCTTCCAGCAGGAAAGCGAAGCCTCGGGCAAGTGGGTGCGCGCGCAGCTGACCTCGGCACAGCTGCCGACCTACTTCGTCGGTGCGCAGGAACACTTCGACACCCGCAAGGCGATGCAGGACAAGCTGGGTGACAAGTTCAACCTGAAGGCCTACCACGACCAGATGCTGTCCTACGGCGCACCGCCGGTGCGCTTCGCACGCCAGCTGATGCTGGACCAGCCGATCGAGTGATCGATCGGGTGTGAGTTGAATAAAAACGGCCCGGGGAGACCCGGGCCGTTCTTGTTTCCATGTGCGCGGACGCATCCGATCCACCCGGATCCTGCAGTAGATCCACGCCATGCGTGGATGCTCGTCGGCTCAAAGCATATGGATGTAGAGCTTTTCCGCGTGTGGCCGGACATCGAGAAAATACTCTGCACCGCAGCCACGGCATTTGGACGGATGCTCCTCGTCGCTGCCCCGCTGCTCATCCAATGCGCTGGCCAGGACTGGATGCCCGCAGTCGAAGCAGAGGAAGGCGATGTTG
Organism: Stenotrophomonas sp. 82F1; assembly: GCF_056861525.1. Taxonomy (NCBI): domain Bacteria; kingdom Pseudomonadati; phylum Pseudomonadota; class Gammaproteobacteria; order Lysobacterales; family Lysobacteraceae; genus Stenotrophomonas; species Stenotrophomonas sp. 82F1. The sequence continues at coordinate 225,180 of NZ_JBSPUD010000001.1, read as the reverse complement.
CTGCCATGCGCATCCGCTTCGATTTCATCACCCTCATAGTCCATCAGCAGAAAGCCGGTAATGTTCAAGGTGCACCTGTTTGTGGTCTTGGCAGCAAGAAATCAGCTCAGTTCCTTTCAACCAACCCTGTGGAGCATTGCCTTCCGAGCCGTGCATCCACGCATGGCGTGGATCTACTCCCCGGCCGCCACGAAACCACCGGTCTGCCGCGCCCACAAGCGCGCGTACAGGCCACCGGCCTCGATCAGCTCGGCATGGGTACCGGTCTCGACGATGCGGCCCTGGTCCATCACCACCAGCCGGTCCATCCGCGCGATGGTCGACAGGCGGTGGGCGATCGCGATCACCGTCTTGCCACCCATCAGTTCGTCCAGGTTGTCCTGGATCGCCGCTTCCACTTCCGAGTCCAGCGCCGAGGTGGCCTCGTCCAGCACCAGGATCGGCGCGTCCTTCAGCAGCACACGGGCAATGGCGATGCGCTGGCGTTGGCCACCGGACAGCTTCACGCCGCGCTCGCCGACGTGCGCGTCGTAGCCACGACGCCCTTCGCCGTCGACCAGCGTATCGATGAAGGCCTCTGCGCGCGCCTTGGCCACCGCCGCGCGCAGCTGCTCGTCGCTGGCATCCGGGCGCCCGTACAGCAGGTTGTCGCGGATCGAGCGGTGCAGCAGCGAGGTGTCCTGGGTCACCACGCCGATCTGCTGGCGAAGGCTTTCCTGGGTGACGTAGGCGATGTCCTGGTCGTCGATCAGGATGCGACCGCTTTCCAGGTCGTACAGCCGCAGCAGTACGTTCACCAGCGTCGACTTGCCGGCACCGGACGGGCCGACCAGGCCGATCTTCTCGCCCGGCTTCACCACCAGCTCCAGGCCAGCGATCACGCCACCCTTCTTGCCGTAGTGGAAATGGACATCCTGGAAGTGCACGCCGCCACGGGTCACCCGCAGCGGTACCGCATCCTCGCGGTCCTGCACGGTCAGCGGCTGGGCGATGGTGGTGATGCCATCCTGCACGGTGCCAATGTCTTCGAAGATGCCGTTGATGGTCCACATGATCCAGCCGGACATGTTGTGGATGCGGATCACCAGGCCGGTCGCCAGGGTGATCGCGCCGACGGTGATGTGTCCGCCGTTCCACAACCACAACGCCAGGCCGCAGGTTCCGGCGATGAGGAACCCGTTGACGATGGCGATGGTCAGGTCCATGCCGGTGGTGATCCGGGTCTGCGCGCGGTGCTTGACCGCCAGTTCCTGGATCGAATCGGCGACATAGGCCTGCTCGCGGCCGCCATGGGCGAACAGCTTCAGCGTGGGAATGTTGGTGTAGCCGTCGACGATGCGTCCCATCGCCTTGGAGCGCGCCTCCGATGCGATCCAGGCGCGTTCCTTCGCGCGCGGCACGAAGTAGATCATGATCACCACGTAGGCCAGCAGCCACAGGATCAGCGGCACCATCAGCCGCCAGTCGGCCTGTGCGAACAGGTACAGCGCGGTGCCGGTGTAGACCACGATGTACCACAGCGAATCGACCATCTGCACCGCCGACTCGCGCAGCGAGGTACCGGTCTGCATCACCCGGTTGGCCATGCTGCCGGCGAAGTCGTTCTGGAAGAAACTCAGGCTCTGCCGCACCACGTAGTTGTGCATCAGCCAGCGCGAGCGATTGCTCAGGCCCGGCACGATGGCCTGGTTGACCAGCAGGTTGTGCAGGCCGACCAGGATCGGGCGCGCGATGACCGTGATGAACAGCATCCAGCCCAAGGTATCGGCGTGGCGCTGGAAGAAACCCGCGCCCGGCTGCTCGGCAACCATGTCGACGATGCGGCCGAGGAAATCGAACATCGCCACTTCCACCAGCGCCAGCAGCAGGCCGGCGATCAGGGTGGCCAGCAGCACCGGCCACACCGGCCGCAGGTAGTGCAGGTAGAACGGCACCACGGTGCGCGGCGGCATGCGCCCGTCAATGGGCGGAAACACCGGAATCAGGGATTCAAACCAACGGAACATCGCATTCCCTCGCCATCGATAGCCGGCGGAGTATCCCACGCGGCGTGTGTACGCCGGCCGACGAACACCACCGGTTCCGGGTAGTGCCGGGCCATGCCCGGCGGCTCCCCTGCAACCGCGCTACGCGCTCGCCGGACGTGGTCCGGCGCTACCAATCCGCTCCGCCAAACGGTAGCGCCGCGCCATGCCCGGCGGTGTTATTTCACCGGGGTGAACAGCAGATCCTGGAAGTCGAAGCTGAAATCGGTCAGGTCGGAGATCGGCTGCATGCGCACCTCGCGCACGTTTCCATCCGGGTCCAGGCTGAAATTCACGAACGCATCGGCATTGAGCGAGCGATCATCCCAGCGCACGATGAAGGTGTCGTGCTGCCAGTGTTCCAGGCGGCCGCTCAGCTGTGCCGTCTTTGCGAAGCGCAGCCGCAGGTCCTTGCCTTCCGCGCGGATGACCATGTCGCCATACCAGCGGTCGCGGTAGGTCGCCGCATACCCGGCCAGCGGCAACGACGGCCTGCTGCCCTTGTCACGCTCCGCCTGGTGCTTGGCCCACGCTTCGTCGGCCTTGTCCTGGCCCTTGGCCACGCCCTTGGCATAGGCATCCACCCAGTCGTGCTTTTCACCGCCCAGGTAGGCATCGAGCACGCTCAGCGTGATCGCATTGAACGCCGCACCCACTTCCTGGTTGGTCAGCACCACCACGCCCAGCTTCTCGCCCGGCACCAGCGTCAGCCGCGACACCATGCCCGGCCAGCCACCGGTGTGCCAGACCAGCTTCTGCCCGCGATAGTCGCTCAGGCTCCAGCCCTCGCCATAGCCGGCGAAGTTGGCCCGCGCCGGCGCCAGCTCTGGCACGCTTGGCGCCGGAATCGTCTGCGGCGTGATCATCTGCCACATCTGCTGCTGGCTCTTGGCAGTGAACAGCGGCGTGCCATCGGCCAGCTTGCCTTCGGCCAGCTGCACCTGCATCCAGCGTGCCATGTCATGGGCACTGGAATAGATGCCACCGGCACCGGCGTTGTTCGACCAGGTCAACGGCGCAACGGTACGCAGGTCCTTGAAATCGTACTTGGCGTGACCGGTCGCAGCGTTGTCGCCGGCCCTGAGGTGATCGGCGTTGTAACGCGTGCCGGCCATGCCGACCTTGTCGAAGATGCGCGTCTGCAGGAACTGCTGGTAGCTCATGCCCGACACGTGCTCGATCACCTGCTGGGCGACCGCATACAGGATGTTGTCGTAGGCATAGCGCTCGCGGAAACCACCTTTCAGCGGCACCTGGCCAAGGCGCTGCACGACTTCGGCATTGCTGTAGGACGTGGTCGGCCAGAACAGCAGGTCGCCCGCGCCCAGGCTCAGGCCGCTGCGATGCGACAGCAGGTCGCGGATCGTCATCTGCCCGGTCACGAACGGATCGGACATGCGGAACGATGGCAGGTGATCGATCACCTTGTCGTCCATCTTCAGCTTGCCGTCCTCGGCCAGCAGATTCAGCGAGGTGGCAGTGAAGGCCTTGGTGTTGGAGGCGATGGCGAACAGGGTATCGGCCTCGACCGGCGCCGGCTTGCCCAGTTCACGCACGCCCCAGCCGCGCTCCAGTACCACCTGCCCATCCTTGACCACGGCCACGGCGATACCGGGCACGTCGAACTGCGCGCGCACGCGCTCGACGGTGGCATCCAGGTCCTGCAGCTGCTGCGGCGTCGCCGCATTGGCCATGGTCGTGCACGCAAGCAGCACGGCTCCTCCGATCCAGTTGTTCATCCAGCACCATCTCCGAACAGGGGTAGCGGCCATGTGCAGGCCGTCACCGGGGTTTCGCGCGATGGTAACGGTCCCGGGTGCAGCCTGCCCTGTGCCATAGGAGGGGTGTCATGGGTGCGAACGGCCAGAGCAGCAACGGCTCCACCATCATTCCGTGCCTGCGCTACCGCGACGCGCTGGCCGCCATCGACTGGCTGCAGCGCGCGTTCGGTTTCCACGCGCAGGCCGTGTACGCCGACGGCGATACGGTGCACCACGCACAGCTGGTGTTCGGCCAGGGCATGATCATGCTTGGATCTGCCAGCAACAGCGGCGAATGGGCCAAGCTGGCGGTGATGCCCGATGACGTCGGTGGCCGGCAGACGCAGAGCGCCTGCGTGATCGTCACTGATGTCGACGCCCACTACGCGCGGGCCAAGGCTGCCGGTGCACGCATCGTCATCGACATTGCCGACCAGGCCTATGGTGGACGTGGCTATGCCTGCGCCGATCCGGAAGGCTACCTGTGGTGGTTCGGTAGTTACGATCCGTGGCGGGCGGAACACACGCAATGACGGCACGATCAGCGTCTGCGTCGCCGGTCCGCTGCGGTATCGGCGGCTGGGTGTTCCCGCAATGGCGTGGTGGCGCCTTCTATCCACAAGGGTTGATCCAGCGCGAAGAGCTGGCCTACGCCAGTCGCGCGTTGCGCTGCATCGAAATCAACGGCACCTTCTACCGCACCCCGACAGCGACCCAGTGTGCGCAATGGGCCGCGCAGACGCCGGACGGCTTCCGCTTTTCGATGAAAGCGCCGCGCCATCTGGTGCAGCGCCGCGACCTGTCGTCCACGATCGAGGCGGCTGGCGCGTTCCTGCAGGCAGCCATCGCCCTCGGCGACCGGCTCGGCCCGTTGCTCTGGCAGTTCGACCCGCAGCACCCGGCCGATGCAGAGGCGCTGGATGCCTTCATGGCACAGCTGCCAAAGCAGCGGGAGGGAACGGTGCTGCAGCATGCGCTGGAGGTGCGCAACGCCAGCGTCCATGGGCCGGAACTGGTTGAAGCGGCGCGCCGGCATGGCGTGGCCCTGGTGATCGAAGACAGCGACGAGTCACCGTTGCACGGTGACATCACCGCCGGCTTCGTCTATGCACGGATCAAACGCAGCCAGGCCCGGCTGACCGAAGGTCTTCCCCTGCCGATGCAGCAGCGCTGGGCCGGTCGCGCGCGGTGCTGGGCGCGAGGCGAGGCGGTCGATGACCTGCCCTGCCTGGCCCCACCGGCCCCTGCCGCACCGCGCGAGGTCTACCTGCTGTGCATCGGCGCCGGCAAGGCGCGCAACCCGGCGGCGGCGATGGCGCTGCAACGGCTCATCGACGGCGCCAGCGATCCACGGCCCACAGCAGTGTCCAGCCCAGCACGAACACCGCGCCGACGCGCAGTACGCTGAGGCCGAATGCACGCGAACCGATCCGCTGCACGTCCAGGAACGGATACGGGGCGCTGCCAAGCCACGAGGCCGTGAGCATCGCCCAGCCCAGGTAGGCCAGCGGTACCAGCAGGACCACGCCCAACGCACGCCAGCGCAGGCCACCATGAGGCAGCAGCCCCGCCCAACCGGCCAGATACAGCAGCGGCACCACGTAGTGCAGACCGACATCGGCCCACCACTGCAGGCCAGTTGGCTGCCACAGCCCCTGCAGCGCCAGCAGATAGATCAGGCCGGTGACGCCGATGCACAGGGCCAGGGTGGCGGCCACCGTCGGGCGCAGGGTGCGGCCGCTGCAGAGCCAGACGCAGCCCAGGCACACGGCCAGATTGCTGAGGATGGTGAAGTAGTTGAGGAAGCGCAGGCTCGCCACGCCGGGTCCCAGGCTGGCGCCGATGCCGCGCATCAGCAGGGCGAACTGCAGCAGCAGCGATGCTGCCGCGACCAGCGCGGTCAACAGCGCCCAGCCGCGCAGCAGAAGAAAACGGGCAGCAGGCATGCACGGCTCCCTCGTGGCAACGCCGCGAGCATGCCACAGGCATCGCCCGCCGATGCGCCTTGCCTCACAATACGCTGATGAGCACACCCGACACCCGCAAAGCGCTTTGGCAGATCCACTTCTGTGTCCTGCTGTGGGGCGTCACCGCCATCCTCGGCAAGTTGATCACCCTGCCCGCGCTGCCGCTGGTGTGGTGGCGGATGCTGCTGGTGGTGGCGATGCTGGCACTGCTGCCGCGGGTCTGGCGCGGGCTGCGCACGTTGCCGCTGCGGCTGGTCGCCGGCTATGCCGGCATCGGCGCGCTGGTCGCGCTGCATTGGCTGACGTTCTATGGCGCGGTGAAGCTGGCCAATGCCTCGGTTGCTGCGACCTGCATCGCCCTGGCACCGGTGTTCACTTCGATCATCGAACCGTGGGTGGCCAAACGCCCGTTCCAGATGCGCGAGCTGGCCTTCGGCCTGGCCGTGCTGCCCGGTGTGGCGCTGGTGGTGGGCGGCGTGCCCAACGGCATGCGCATGGGCGTGCTGATCGGCGCGCTGTCGGCCCTGCTGGTGGCGGTGTTCGGCTCGCTCAACAAGCGCATGGTCAGCCATGCCGATCCGCTGACGGTCACCGCGCTGGAACTGGGCGCCGGCACCATCACCCTGACCCTGCTGGCCCCACTGATGCCGTACCTGCTGCCGGCGCTGGCCAGTCCGTTGTGGATCGTTCCCGACCTGCACGACGGCATCCTGCTGCTGGTGCTGGCCGGTGTCTGCACGCTGCTGCCGTTTGCCCTGGCCCTGGTCGCGCTGCGCCACCTCAGCGCCTACACCGTGCAGCTGGTCACCAACCTGGAGCCGGTCTACGCCGTGTTGCTGGCCGTGGTGCTGCTGCGCGAGCAGCACGAAGTCACCCCGTGGTTCTACCTGGGCGTGGCGATCATCGTCGGTGCCGTGTTCCTGCATCCGCTGCTGAACCGCCGCAAGCGCGTGCAGCATCCGGAGATCCTCGGCACATCCGAAGCGCGCAACATCGCCGATTGAGCGCGTCCGCGCATTGCGCGGATCTTCCCGGTACCGGTCTCAGCGCTGCGGCCAGTGCCAGGCCGGTGCATCCAGCAGGCCCTGCCCGCTCAGCAGCGTCCGCCCGTGCTCCTTGAGCAGGTGCATCGAGTGGCAGTGCGGCGCCTGCTCCAGCGCGGCGATCAAGCGTGTGGCATGCGATACCACCCAGACCTGGCTGCGCGCACTGGCGGCGATGATCAAGCGTGCCAGCGCCGGCAGCAGGTCCGGATGCAGGCTGGTCTCCGGCTCGTTGAGTACCAGCAGCGGCGGCGGCCGTGGCGTGTGCAGCGCCGCTGCCAGCAACAGGAAACGCAACGTGCCGTCGGACAGTTCGGCCATCGACAGTGGCCGCAGCAGACCGGGCTGGTGGAAGCGCAGCGCGAGCCGGCCATCCAGTTCCTCGAAGCTCACCGTCGCCCCCGGAAATGCATCCTCGACACTCTGCGCCAGCGCCTGCGGATCGCCGATTTCCAGGATCGTCACCCAGGCGGCGGCGAGGTCGCGGCCGTCGTGGTGCAGCACCGGGGTGCGGGTCGCCATCGACGGTTGTCGCGCCGGCGCATCGGCATCACTGCGGAAGTGGTCGTAGAAGCGCCAACGGCGGATGTACTCGCGCAAGGTGATGGCTTCCGGCATACGCTGCGGATCGCCCACCTGGGTGAACAGGCTGTCGAACAGCGAAAGACGGTCGTCCACCAGGTCCCAGCCGCGTGCGTGCCGCTGCCGCACCAGCGCCCCGCGGCGGTCGACCAGCAGGTTGGCGCTGCGCAGGAAGGGCCCCGCCCAGATCGCTTCGGCCTTGATCTGCGGATCCAGTGCGAAGGCCGATCGACTCGGCGGCGGATAGCCGAGGTCGATGGCGTAGCCGAATTCATCGGTGGCAAAGCCGAGCTTGAGCCCAACCGATTCCTGCCGCGGTCCGCCCTGCAGCGGAATCTCACCGGCCAGCACGCGGCGATCAATCTTTTCCGGACCGGCCCACAGCGCCGAACCCAATCCGCCCTCCCGCGCCAGCACCGCTGCAACGCCGCCCTGCGCGGTTTCCGCCAGCAGGCGCAGCGCGCGGTACAGGCTGGATTTGCCACTGCCGTTGTCGCCGGTGACGACGTTGAGCCGCTGCATCGGCAGCACCAGCTCGTGCAGTGATCGGTAATTGGCGATGGCCAGGGTCTGCAGCATGGTCGACGTCCTTGCAGTGAGACGCTGAGGGTGCCGTACGAGGATCGCAATGGCTGCGACTGCCCGCGAACGCCCGGGCCATCCACGCATGGCGTGGATCTACTGGTGCATCCACGCATGGCGTGGATCTACTGGTGCATCCACGCATGGCGTGGATCTACTGGTGCATCCGCGCGTGGCGTGGATCTACTGGTGCATCCGCGCGTGGCGTGGATCTACTGGTGGTTCCACCCGTGGCGTGGATCCACCGCAGCCGCGCGGGCGGTCAGGGCGCCACTTCCACCCGGTTGCGGCCGGCGCCCTTGGCCCGGTACAGCGCGGCATCGGCACGGGCCAGGGTCTGCTCGGAGGTTTCACCGGGCTGGTGCTGGGCCACGCCGATGCTGATCGTCACCGGGAAGCCCAGCGGCAGGTTGGACACCGCCACGCGCAGGAACTCGCATTGCAGCTCGGCGGTGCGCAGGTCCACGTCCGGCATCAGTGCGACGAATTCCTCACCGCCGTAGCGTGCGGCCATGCCGCGCCCGGCGAAGTGCGAGCGCAGCAGCGCCCCCAGTTCGGCCAGCACCCGGTCGCCGGTCGCATGGCCCTGGAAATCATTGATGTGCTTGAAATGGTCGATGTCCACCAGCGCCACGCAGGCCTGCCGCGCCTGGCCATCGGCGGCGACCACGGCTTCTCCCAGCGCTGCTGCCAGCGCGCGGCGGTTGGGCAGGCCGGTCAGCGCATCGGTCCGGCTCTGTTCGGCCAGGTCGGCATTCTGTGCCAGCAGCAGATCGTGGTAGTCCGACAGCAGCCGCTCGTAGTCGTCGCGCTCGAGCATGTGCTTCTGGATGTCCAGCGCGAAGCGGCGCAGCTCCATCACCAGCATCACCTGCCGCGACAGCGCGGCCAGCGCTTCGGCCTTGTCGCTTGCCAAGTGCTGCGGGCGCGCGTCGAACACGCACAGCGTGCCCAACGGCAGGCCGTCACTGCTGATCAGCGGTGCACCGGCATAGAAACGTACGTGCGGGTCGCCGGTCACCACCGGGTTGTCGTGGAAGCGCACGTCCTGCAACGCGTCCTCGACCACCATGATCTCCTGCGGCTGCAGGATGGCATGGCCGCACATCGAATCACTGCGCAGGGTCTCGGCCGCATCGATGCCCTGTATCGACTTGAACCACTGCCGCTCGACGTCGATCAGGGTCACGGCCGCCATCGTCGTGCCGCATACCGCCTTGGCAATGGCGACCAGATCATCGAACGAGCGTTCCCGTTCGGAATCGAGGATCCGGTAGCGGTACAGCGCCTCCAGGCGCAGCGCTTCGTTGGCGGGCTTGTCGGGCTTGATCATGCAGCGTCACGTTCCGGCAGGTCGCCGCAAAGTCTAGCGGATGTAGAGCCGCACCCATGCTCGGCTGCACCCGGGCAAAGGCAGCGGAGCATAGGCCCGGCTCTACACACGTCGTTTACCAGTCCTGCTGCTGCGGCAACAGGCCGTGCAGCTCCTGCTCGGTCAGGTTGCGCCACTGGCCGGGCTTCAGCGCACCGATCTTGATGTTGTCGATGCGCACGCGGCGCAGCTGCGTCACGCGATAGCCGAACTCGGCCGACATCAGCCGGATCTGCCGGTTCAGGCCCTGCTGCAGGGTGATGCGGAAACCGAACTTGGCGATCCGCGAGGTCTTGCACGGCAGCGTCATCTGGTCATGAATGCGCACGCCGCGGGCCATCGCGCGCAGGAATTCGTCGGTGACCGGCTTGTTCACCGCCACCAGGTATTCCTTCTGGTGGCCGTTTTCGGCGCGCAGGATCTGGTTGACGATGTCGCCGTTGCTGGTCATCAGGATCAGTCCTTCCGATTCCTTGTCCAGGCGGCCGATCGGGAAGATGCGCTGTTCATGGCCGACGAAGTCGACGATGTTGCCCTTCACCGTGCTTTCGGTGGTGCAGGTCACGCCCACCGGCTTGTTCAGCACGATGTACACGTGGCGGCGGGCGCCTGGCTTGCGGGCAGTGCGAACGCGCAACGGCTGGCCGTCGACCAGCACCTTGTCCTCCTCGCCGACCACCGCGCCGGTGCCGGCGGCATGGCCATTGACGGTGACGCGGCGGGCGGCGATCAGGCGATCGGCCTCGCGACGGGAGCAGAAGCCGGTGTCGGCGATGTATTTGTTGAGTCGGCTGGTCATCGCCCCATTATCCGGCATCGCCGCCCTTCCCGCCTCATGCCGTGGTCAATGGATCTTCGGTCTCGCCATCGAACACCCGGTTACGGCCACTGCGCTTGGCCACATACATGGCATGGTCGGCGCGCCGCAGCAGCGCGGCCAGGTCATCTTCGGCCGGCCGCCACTGTGCCAAGCCGATGCTCGCGGTCACCTCCAGGCCGGGCACCTGCAGGTCCCGGCAGGTCTCGGTGATGCGCTGGCGCAGGCGTTCCAGGCGGGCGGCAGCGATCTCCCGCGGCATGCCCGGCAACAGCAGCAGGAACTCCTCGCCCCCCATCCGCACCACCTGGTCCTCGCTGCGGACAGCGGCACGAAGCGCGCGCGCCACGGCCACCAGCACCTGGTCGCCGACCTCATGGCCGTGGCGATCATTGATGTCCTTGAACAGATCGATATCAAGGAAGCCGATCACCAGCGGGCCCCTCTCACGCTCGCCGCCCTGCAGATGCTGGGCCAGCTGGTGCAGGCCGGCGCGGCGGTTGGGCAGGCCGGTCAGCATGTCGGTCTCGGCGAGCTGGCGCATTTCATCACGCTGCTGGCGCAGCCGGCCCAGGCGCAGGTTGAGCGCGTAGGCCGCCATCATCAGCAGCCAGGTGACCGCCAGCTGCAGGGCCTCCACCCGGTACTCCATCAGCCAGTGCGCGCTGGCGGCGTCGGCCACGATCAGCACCAGCATCGGCGCCAGTGCGGCCAGTCCTGCCAGCGACCAGACATCGCCGCGCAGCCGGGCCCAGATGCCCATCGCCAACGACAGTGCGCAGCCGACGACGAAGGTCCCCTGCAGGATCTGCGCGACCACGCCCAGTCCATCGCGCTGCAACCACGGCACCACCGCCGCCAGCATCAGCAGGGACCACAACACCAGTTGCTGGGCCACGCGCGAACGTGGCAGTACGCGGTCACCGCCGTTCAGGCGCCACAACGCCGGCAACACCAGTGCCTGGGTGGCTGCAGTCAGTGCCAGCAGCCACCCGTCCCCGCGCGCGCCAACCCGCAGCCAGGGTTCGGGATAGCCGCTGAGGCCACCGAGGATCGACTGCCACAGCACCAGCACCAGGGTGGCGCCGATGTACATCAGGAAACTGCGGTCACGGGTGGTCAGATAGGCCATCAGCGCCGACAGCGCCAGCGCGATTGCCACGGCGATGCAGGCGGCGCGCACCAGCAGCCGGGCCGTGTCGTTCTGCTGTACCGGGCTGGGCGCACCCAGCTGCAATGTCGGCACCCAGCGCGCCTTCAGCGGTGTCTGCCAGGAGACCAGGAAGGGTTCGTGGCTGCCGGCAGCGGGTACCGCCACCATGCCGATGCCCGCCCGGAAGCGCGAATCGCGGGTGCGCGCGTCCTGCATGTTGCCGCAGATCTCGCGGTCACCGTGCTGCAGCCGCACTTCGCCGGCAAAGACATTGAAGACATCCAGCGCCTGCGGCTCGCCGGACCAGCCTTCTGGCGGTGCATTCACCTGTGTCTGCTGGCGCGGCCCGGCCAGCATCTCCGGCGTGCACGCGCGATGAGGCGTAGGTTCGGCCGTCGCGGTGCCGACCAGAAGATAATCGCGGCCGGCGTCGACGCTGCGCGCATGGCCCAGCCACGGCAACGCCAACCACACCAGCAGCAGGACAAGCACCGCCCCTGTTTCGAAACGCACCTGCCTGCCGCCCACGCCACGTCCTGTTACTGCTTACGTCCGCGCCCACTGCGCGTCGCCCCTGGCGGCATTATCGCAGTCGAAGGCACCGCCGATGTGTAGACCAAAGTGGCGGGGGTGTTGGCCGGGCTGCCGCCCGGCCCCCGCAGAGGCCGGAGCCGAAGCAACAGCGGAAGCGGGCTACCGAGGTGGGCAGGGCGGTATGGGCAGGCAGGACACGCCGTAAACCCATCCATGGGGGCTCGATGGCGCCATCCATGGCGCCAACGGTCCTGCCTGCCCATACCGCCCCACCCCTGACAGTGTCCCGCCATCTGGTAGATCCACGCCGTGCGTGGATGGATGTTCATACCGATCTCGAAATCATTGAATGGATTGGATGTCATCCACGCATGGCGTGGATCTACGCGTCGACCCACCAGGAGCAGGCCATGCCATCCAGACAGATTGCGGAGATCTGTCGAAGGCGGGGTGGGTCCGGTTGCGGGGGCGTGAGCGCCATGGATGGCGCGACCGAGCTTACATGGACGTACTTGCAGCGTCCCCCGCAACCGGACCCACCCCGCCATCCCACGGAACCCCGCTGTTGCTGTTGCTGTTGAGGTTGCCGGCCAGCGGCCGGCACTGCCGCGGGTGCCGGGCGCAGCCCGGCCGCAGCACCATCAGCCGGCAGCCGATGGCCCCTGCGTGCCGGCCAACCGCATCGGCCGCAGGTCGGCCAGGGTCAACCGTTCCAGTGGCTGCGGCCGTTCGATGGCATAGCCCTGCAGGCCCTGCACCCCCATCCCGGCCAGCGCCTCGGCCACTTCAATGGTCTCCACCCACTCGGCCACCACCTCCATCTGCAGTTCGCGGCCCAGCTCGCTGATCGCACGCACGCTGGCACGACTGACCGGATCGGTATCCATGTCACGCACAAAGGCACCATCGATCTTCAGCATGTCCGCCGGCAGCTGCCGCAGATAGCCGAACGAGGACAGGCCGGAGCCGAAATCGTCCAGCGCCACCCGGCATCCGCGCGCCTTCACCGCGTCGATGAAGGCACGTGCCTGGCTCAGGTTGCCGATTGCCGCGGTTTCGGTGATCTCGAAGCAGAGCTTGGACGCCAGCGCACGGTTGCGCTCCAGCAGGTCGCAGACGAACGCCAGGAATCCCGGCTCGGCGATCGACTGCGCCGACACGTTGACGTTGCACAGGCCCAGCTGGCGTACGTGCGCCGGGCACACCTGCAGGTGGCGGAACAGCAGGCCGAGCACGTGCCGGTCCAGCACCACCGCCATGCCGTAACGCTCCACCGCCGGCATGAACTGGCCCGGCAGGTGCAGCACGCCATCGCTGTCGCGCATGCGCACCAGCACTTCGTAGTGCAGGTAGGACGGATCGCCCACCTTGGCGATGCGCTGCGCATACAACAGCATCCGGTTCTCGGCCATGGCACGGCTGACCCGCTGCAGGCGCTCGGCCTCCAGCCGCCGTTCTTCCAGGGCCAACCGGTTTTCGTTGAAGCAATGCACGCGGTTGCGACCGGCCTGCTTGGCTGCATAGCAGGCACTGTCGGCGGCGCTCATCAGCCAGTTCGCGTCCGGCGCCTCAGCCGTCACTTCGACCACGCCCACGCTGCAGCTCAGCTGCGGACTGCCTTCGCTGATCGGGAACGTGGCCTGGCCCAGATTGCGGATCAACCGCTGCAGTACGCGCTTGGCTTCATCCTGGTTGGCGCGGGCGAGGAACACCGCGAACTCGTCCGCACCCAGGCGCCCCACCCAGTCGCCATCACGCACCGCGCCGACCAGGTACTCGGCGAAGCTGCGCAGCATCTGGTCGCCGGCCGCGTGGCCGAAGCTGTCGTTGACCAGCTTGAAGTGGTCCAGGTTGATGTAGCCCAGTGCGTGGGTTCCACCGTCGGAGCGGACCTGCAGCAGCGACTTCTCCAGCAGGCGCTCGATCTCGCGACGATTGATCAGCCCCGTCAGGGGATCGTGGCTGGCATGGTGTTCGATCTCGCGCGCCAGGGCATGGTTCTGGCTGACATCCTCGACGATGGCGAACACCGACAGGCGGCCGTCGGCGGTGCGCACGCCGGTACCACTCCAACGCCCCCACACCAGGCTGCCATCGCGGCGTCGGAAGCGCAGCTCGCCCGGCCGCAACTGGCGATCCCAGTCGATACGGCCAGCCTCATCGATGACCAGCTCGCCCTCCATCAGCAGCTCGGCCAGCGACATCTGCAGCAGCACGTCCCGGCGATGGTCGAGGATGTCGGCCATCGCCTGGTTGGCCTCCACCACCCGGCCGCTGGCATCCAGCTTGAGCATGCCGACGTTGGCCTGGTAGAAGGCCGCCCGGAAGCGGCTCTCGTGCTCGGTCAGGTCCTTGCCGACCCGGCGGGCCAGGGCAACCGCCATCAGGCTGATCAGCAGGACCGACAGGCCGCCTACGGCCAGGGTCGCGATGCGCACCGCGCGGGCCATGCGCAGCAGCGCCTGCGAGAACGCCTGCGCCTGCTCGCGCAGCTGGTGGTCGATGCCACGCAGCCGGTGCAGGTAGTCATCCACGGTCGCCTCGTCCAGCGGCCCCGCGCCATGGCGGCGCTGCAGCTCCTCCGACAACGCCTGCAGGGCCAGCAGGTCCGCGTCGGTCTGCCGCCACAACCAGGTGGCCTCGCGGAAGGCACCGACATTGCGCGCATGGCGGAACGAGAAGATCAGCCGTGGAATGTCGGCGCGGGCATTGCCCCCACGCAGGAAACCGGCGCGGGCTGTCGCCTCGTCCGGTTCGGGTTGCTCCAGCGCCTTGCGAGCCTGCAGGTCACCCAGCGGAACCTGAAGTGCCCGCTGGGCATCCTGCAGATCCTGCAGATGGCCGCGCGCCAGGTAACGGCTGAGCGCTGCGGTGGCGTCCTGCTGCCCCCGCGACCAGTAGCCCTGCCCTGCGATCCACGCGGTCGATGCCGCCTGCAGCTCCTGGATCACGGCCGACAGCGCGACCAGTCCGATCGCCATGCCCGTCAACAGCGCAAATCGCAGTCCCAGCCCGCGGGTCATCGGTACCCGTCGGCGCTGTTGGTCCATGCCACTTCTACCCATCCTGGATCCCCCGAATGTGCTGCGGTGACAATCTCCTACGGAACCGGGCCAGCCTAGGACCGGGGATGTGTGGGCCATGCGAAACCGGACCCGGCGGGTGATCGGCAGCGGCGGCCGGGCCGGCCTGACCTCTTGAAAACGACAACGCCAGCCCGGAGGCTGGCGTTGTTCATCTACTTCTGCGCGGCTTAGAAGCTGCGCGGGCCGCGCGGCTTGTTGAAGCCATCACGACGCGGCGGACGGCTGTCGCGGTCGCCGCCGGGGCCACCCGGACCACTGCGACGCGGAGCACCCGGGCCACCCGGACCGCCCGGACCACGCTTGTCGAAGCGCGGCTTGAACGGACGCGGCGCCGGATTGACCTCTTCACCGGCCGCCAACGGACGCATCTGCAGCTGCTGGCCGGACACCCATACCTTCTGCAGGTGGGTCAGCACGTCCGACGGCATCTGTGCCGGCAGATCCAGCAGCGAGAAGTCGTCGTGGATGTCGATGCGACCGATGAAGCGGCTTTCCAGGCCGGCTTCGTTGGCGATGGCACCGACGATGTTGGCCGGCTTCACGCCGTGCTGGTGGCCGACCGAGATGCGGTAGGTCTCCATGCCCTGCTCCGGTGCGCCGCGCGGCGGCACGTCACGGCGCGGACGCTGCTCGAAGCCACCCTCGGCATCGTCACGACGCGGACCACGCTCGAAGCGCGGGCCGCGCTCGTTGCGGTCGCCACGTTCCGGGCGCTCAGTGCGCTCGAAACGCTCACGCGGCGCGCGCTCTTCGCGCGGTGCACGCACCGGCGGCTGCAGCAGGAACGGGGTATCGCCCTGCATCATCTTGGCCAGTGCGGCGGCCACTTCGATGGCCGGCACGTTCTGCTCGGATTCGAAACGCTCCAGCAACTGGCGGTAGAAGTCCAGGCCGCCCTGGCCCAGGGTCTCGGTGATGCGCGAGGTGAACTTGTTGATGCGGTTGTCGTTGACCGCTTCCACGCTCGGCAGCTGCATTTCTTCGATCGGCTGGCGGGTCGCACGCTCGATCTGGCGCAGCATGCCCTTTTCGCGCGGGGTGGCGAACAGGATCGCCTCACCGCTGCGGCCAGCACGGCCGGTACGGCCGATACGGTGCACGTAGCTTTCGGTGTCGTACGGAATATCGTAGTTCAGCACGTGGCTGATGCGCTCCACGTCCAGGCCACGGGCGGCCACGTCGGTGGCGACCAGGATGTCCAGCTTGCCTTCCTTCAGCATGGCGATGGTGCGCTCACGCTGGGCCTGCTGCATGTCACCGTTGATGGCGGCAGCGGCCAGGCCACGGGCCTGCAGCTTGCTGGCCAGTTCCTCGGTGCCGGCCTTGGTGCGCGCGAAGACGATCATCGCGTCGAACGGCTCGACTTCCAGGATGCGGGTCAGCGCGTCCAGCTTGTGCATGCCGCTCACCCACCAGTAGCGCTGGCGGATGTTGGCCGAGGTGGTGGTCTTGGTCGCGATGGTGACTTCGACCGGGTCCTTCAGGTAGGTCTGCGCGATGCGACGGATGGCCGGCGGCATGGTGGCCGAGAACAGCGCCACCTGGCGCTTCTCCGGCAGCTTCTTCAGCACCGCTTCGACGTCGTCGATGAAGCCCATGCGCAGCATTTCATCGGCTTCGTCCAGCACCAGCGTCTTCAGCTCGGACAGGTCCAGCGTGCTGCGGTTCAGATGGTCGATGACGCGGCCGGGGGTACCGACCACGATGTGCACGCCGCGGCGCAGGGCCGTCAGCTGCTGGCCGTAAGGCTGGCCGCCGTACACAGGCAGCACGCGGAAGCCGGGGATCTTCGAGGAATAGGACTGGAACGCCTCGGCAACCTGGATGGCCAGCTCGCGGGTCGGGGCCAGCACCAGGGCCTGCGGCTTGATCTGCTGCAGGTCGATGTTGGACAGCACCGGCAGCGCGAAGGCTGCGGTCTTGCCGGTACCGGTCTGGGCCTGGCCCAGCACGTCGCGGCCTTCCAGCATCGCCGGGATGGTGGCAGCCTGGATCGGCGACGGCGTTTCGTAGCCGATGGCAGTGACAGCCTGCATGACAGAATCGGACAGGCCGAGCTGCGCGAACTGCAGCTGCGCTTGGGTTTCTTGGGACATGGGGAACTCCGAAGGCACTGCCACGAGCATGGCAGGCGAAAAAAAGGGGGATTCCGCGCTTTGGGCGCCCTTCTTATCGCGTGCCCTGGCGCTGCTCGGTTGAAGCTGAGGTTTCACTCGCTCAGAGCGGAATGATACCGCACTGTTCCTGAACATGGTGTACAGGAAGCCATCGGCATGCCGTTACGGCCCGCCGTGGCGCACAATAGGCGCCCATTTTACCGCTGCGGGCTCTGTCCTGCAGCGCCTGCCCCAGGAAACCCCGTTCCATGCAGATCCTCGAATTCGACCTCGACGGCGACTACGTCGAACTCAAGCAGTTGCTCAAGCTGGCCGACCTGGTCACCAGCGGTGGCGAAGCCAAGATGGTCATCAGCGAAGGCCTGGTGCTGGTCGATGGCGAGGTCGAGCTGCGCAAGGCCTGCAAGATCCGCGCAGGCCAGGTGGTCGAGTTCAACGACAGCCAGATCCGGGTACTGGCCGCCGTTTGAGTCACCGCGCTGCCGTCAGGCCACGCGCTGGGTCAGGTGGGCGGCAATCAGCTGCCGGAACGGCGCCACCCCCTGCGCCACCCGCAACCCGGCCGCGCGCAACAGGCGCGCCGGCCGGCGGTCATCGGTATACAGGCTGGCGACCGCATTGGTCGCCTCATACAGCGGCCGCGCTGACAGCCGATGTCCGCGCTGGTAGCTGCCCAGCATGCCGGCGGCGGCGATGTCCGCCCCGCGCCGCTGCTGCTCGGCGATGCCCTGCGCCAACCGCTGCGCACTGGCCAGGCCCAGGTTGAAACCATGTGCGGTGACCGGGTGCATGCCCACCGCGGCATCACCGATCAATGCCGAACGCTCGCCGACGAAGCGCTGCGCATATACCCCGACCAGGGGATAAGCCTGCGGCGTCGCCACCGGCTGCATCCGTCCCAGACGGTGTTCGAAGAAACCGCTGATGGCGTCCCCGAACGCGATCTCATCCATCGCCAGCAGTTCTTCGATCTGCCGCGGCGGCAGGGTGATCACCGCCGATGCCTGGCCTTCGTTGAGCGGCAGCAGTGCCATGGTGCGGCCATAGCCGAACCACTCCCACGCCGTGTGGTGATGATCGCGCTCGACCTGCATGCGGCACACCAGCATCGACTTGCCGAAGTCACGCATCTGCGCACCGATGCCGAGCATGCGGCGGGTGCCGGAGAAGCGGCTGTCGGCGCACACCAGCAGGCGCGCGTGCAGTTCGCTGCCATCATCCAGGCGCACCACGTGGCCCTGGCTGTCGGCGCGCACCGCCTGCACCTTGCGACCATCGAACAGCTCCAGCCCGTCCTGGCCCTGCACCGCCTGCCACGCCGCGCGGCGGATCAGATGATTGGGCACCAGCCAGCCCAGCGGCTGGCCATCGATCTGGCTGCTGGCAAAGGTCAGCGCGAATGGCGACCCGCCGTTCATCACCCGCGCATCGCGCAGCTCGGCAATCTCGGCTTCGGGCAGGCGTTGCCACAGGCCCAGTTGTTCCAGGCTCTGCCGCGACGCATGGGTCAGGGCGATTTCACGGCCATCGAAGGCGGCCTCGGCCAAGGCCTGGCGCGGCTGCGCCTCGACCAGCCCCACCTGCAGGCCAGTGCCGGCCAGCGCGCGCGCAAAGCACAACCCGGCCGGTCCGGCGCCGACCACCACCACGTCCATCCTGCGCATGCGCGCCTCCTGCCGTTGATCCAGTCGCGGCCAGCATAGCGCCGCGTGCCTGACCGGCCTTGATCTGGATCAGCTGTACTTCACAGCAGCGCGAACACCAGCGCCAGGATCGCCAGGATCGACACCAGCCAGACCAGGCTGCGCACATAGGGAATGCCGGCCGCATACAACGGCAGGTACACCACACGCGCCCAGAAGTAGACCTGCGCGGCCAAGGCGGTGGCATCGCTGCCACGCCCGGCCACCACCACCGCGATCGCAGCGGCGGCGAAGAACGGGAAGGTCTCGAAGAAGTTGGATTGCGCCCGCTGCAGCCGCCCCGCCAGCGGGCTCAGCGGCTTGGACGAGTCGTCGCGTGCCGAGGCGTTCCATTTCATCCCGCGCTCGCGGGTGACCACGGTGGAGGCGGCGAAGATGTAGACGAAACCCAGCAGCATCGCCCACGCCAGCATCGTCAGTTCGGTGGTCATCGTCGTTCTCCGTCAGGGGCTGGATGCACGCAGGCTGTAACCGGCCAGGCGCCAGGTCTGGTCTTCATCGAAGCGGAACGACACCAGCTCGCGTACCGGCTGCGCGCTGTTGGCGAAACGGGTCGGGAAGCTGACGTTGATGTACAGGCCCTCGGGCACGGCCGCACCTGCAGCGTATTTCACGCGGGTGATAGTCGGCTGGCCACGCCCGGCCATCGCGCCCAGTCGCGTGCGGTCTGCCGCAAGCTGGCTGACGAAGGCGGCCTTGGGCACCGCGCGGCGGGCAACAGCCGAGGCGCCGTCCCACAACTCACCCGCCCGATTGGCGTCGACCAGTTGCGCGGCCTTCAATGCGGCGCTGCCCATTTCCGCGTCCTGTTTCTGCACCTGCGCCTGCTGGGCAGCACTCAGCACCGGCGTAGCAGCCGTCGCCGGTTTCGCGGCGGTCGGGGCGCTCGCCGCGGGGCGCGCCGGGGCCGGCGCGGGCGTGGCCGGTGCAGGCGTTTGCGCCAGTGCAGCCAGGGGCAACAGGGACAGCAGCAGGAGCACGCGCTTCATGGACACCGCCGGTTCGATGGAAAGAACCGCAGTCTACGCCAGCGCGGTGAGTGGCCCGTCAGCGCGCCTGGACGCTGCCCTCCACCGCGCCAGCGTCGGCCTGCGCCGCCGGTGCAGCGGACGTCGCCGGCAGCTGCTCGGCCACCGGCGGCTGCTCCGGCGGCGCCGGCGGCAGCGTGGCCACGTCGATCTCCGACAGCGGGCTTTCCTCCGGGCATACCGGATCGGGGAAGCCGAAGCGCTGTTTCAGCGACTGGCCACAGCTGTTGATCGATTCCATGTCGGCGCCATCGCGCTTGCACTGTTGGTCGAAGGCCACCAGGAAGGCATCCTTGCGCTGCACGAAGTCGTCGCCACAGGCACGCATCTGCTTGATCCGCTCAAGGTCGTCCTGCACCGCGTTGGTGCCGTCCAGGCCGTACTGGCGAAGCTCTTCGGCCGTCAGCAGGCGCAGGCTGCGGTTGGGCACGGTCATCATCAGGTCGGCCACGCCCACCGCCACGCCATTGCGCTGCAGATAGTCCTTCACGTTGTCATAGACCTCGTGCAGCTCGCGGTTGAGTTCCGCGCGCGAGGTGGCCTTGGAGCTGATGCGCATCATGCGATGGATGCCGACCTTGCCGGTCAACAGGCGGTTGTCACCGGCAGCCAGCACGAACACGCAGGCGCTGTGGCAGATCGAACCTTCGCGCACCCAGATGGTCCAGCCGGATTCACCGATGCTGTCACCGGCGACGATGGCCGATTCCACCTGGCCACCACTGGAATCCAGATCGAGGATGCGCTTGTGGATCTGCAGCTCGTCGGCCACCACGGCCAGCCGCCACATCATCTCGGCAAACCCGGGGTTGATCTTGCCGTTGTAGCGCACGCGCAGCAGGCCACGCTCGGCACACGGCGCCAGGGCCTGCTTCAGCTGTTCGCGCTGCAGCCCTTCCAGTTCGAGGCCATCGCCGCCTTCGCCGGCGTAGTCGGTGCCGCAGCTGATCCACGCCTTGCCATTGTCCAGCTGGGTCTGCGGCCAGGGCCGATCGGCACTGCTGCGTGCCTGTGCCGGCGGCGGCGGCGCATCGGCGGCATTGATCGACACCATGTTCTCGCCATCGCTGGCCGGGGCACGCGTGGCCTTGTCGGCGGCAGTGACGTTGCCGGGGTTCTCCAACTGACTGCAGCCCGCCAGGGCCAGGCACAACAGGGGCAACCAGCGGAGTTTGGCGGACATCGGGCAACCGGATTTCGGACAGGTAAGAACCACAGTCTACCTGCCCCTGCCGCGCATTCAGCGCGCGCCACTGAACCGCTTCTGACCCTTAACCCTTGTCATTCCCCATTCCGGCGTCGTCCCAAATCCCACCCACGCATGGCGCGGATCCATGTGTCGACCAAGGTCGACACCCACCAAGAGCAGACCATGCCATTTCGACAGTTCGCGGAAATCTGTCGAAGGCGGGGTGGGTCCGGTTGCAGGGGTGTCCGCAGCATGGATGCCGCGGCCAAGCTTACATGGACGTACTTGCAGCGTCCCCTGCAACCGGACCCACCCCGCCATCCCATGGATCGCCCGCTGTTGCTGTTGAGGTTGCCGTTGCCGTTGCCCCCGCGGGTGCCGGGCGCAGCCCGGCCGACCGCCCCCGGCATCCATGTCCGAATATGGCGAGTACTGTCCCCCGGACGCGCCTAGACTGGCGCCATGGATACCGCACTCGCCCTCGACACCGCCGCCTGCGACCGCGCCCGCCTGGCCCGTGATGCGCGCTTCGACGGCGTGTTCTTCACCGCCGTGCGCAGCACCGGCATCTACTGCCGGCCGGTGTGCCCGGCGCCGCCGCCGAAGCCGCGCAACATCACCTATTACCCCACGGCTGCTGCCGCCGCTTCGGCTGGCTATCGTCCCTGCCTGCGCTGCCGGCCCGAACTGGCCCCGTTGGCACAACAGGCACTGGCCGGACAGGCCGTGCAGCGTGCGTTGGCGCTGATCCACGCGGGCTTCCTGCAGGACCAGCCGGTGGCCGACCTGGCCGGGAAGATCGGCCTCAGCGCACGCCAGCTGCAACGCCTGTTCGTCGAACGTCTGGGGGCAACGCCAGGGCAGATCCACGCGACCCATCGCCTGCTGCTGGCCAAGCAGCTGCTGACCGAAACCACGCTGCCGGTGACCGACGTGGCGCTGGCCGCTGGTTACAACAGCCTACGCCGCTTCAACACGGCCTTCCTGCAGGGCTGCGGCATGGCACCTACCGTATTGCGCCGCCAGCACCATCCACTGGCCGCCGACGATGGCGGTCTGGTGCTTCGCCTGGGCTATCGACCGCCGCTGGATTTCCCGCGGATGCTGGCATTCCTGCGCAAGCGCAGCCTGCCCGGCATCGAGCTGATCGGTGAAGACAGTTACCAGCGCGTACTGGGCACAGCCGAGCGCCCCACCCTGCTGCGCGTCACCGCCGATCCGAAGCGGCCCGAGCTGCGCCTGCAGCTGGGCGCGGTCGACCCGCGCCTGATTCCGGACATCGTGCGCCGCGTGCGTCGGGTGTTCGACCTGGATGCCGACCTGCAGCAGGTGCACGCAGCACTGGGCGACGAACCGTTGCTGGCACGTGGCATCGACGAGCGACCTGGCCTGCGCGTACCGGGCGGCTGGGACGGCTTCGAGGTGGGCGTGCGCGCGGTGCTGGGCCAGCAGGTCAGCGTGGCGGCGGCGACCACATTCGCACGCCGGCTGGTCGACGCCTACGGCGCGCACCTGCCCGGCATGCCGTCTGAATTCGACCGGCAATTTCCGGCGCCGGATGTGCTTGCCGAAGCCCCACTGGAATCGATCGGCCTGCCACGCAGCCGCGCCGCCACCGTGCGCGCACTCGCCGCAGCCTGCGCCAGCGGCCAGCTCGACTTCGGGCCGGGCCAGGCACTGGAGGATTTCGTCGCCCGTTGCGTGGCACTGCCGGGCATCGGCCCATGGACGGCGCAGTACATCGCCCTGCGCGGGCTCGGCCAGCCTGATGCCTTCCCCGCCGGTGATCTGGTGCTGCAGCAGGTGCTGGGCCATGCACAGGGCGAGCGCCTCAGCGAACGCGCCACCGAAGCACGTTCGCAATCGTGGCGCCCATGGCGCGCCTATGCCGTGCTGCATCTTTGGCACCTGTCCGGCACTTTCGTTGGAGAACCCTCATGAACCTGTTGTTCGATCGCTTCGACACACCGATCGGTGAACTCACCATCGCCGGGGATGACAATGGCCTGGCCCACGTTCTGTTCCCGGAAAACCGCCATCCTGCGCGCGGCCGCGAGCACTGGCATTACGCGCCCGGCGCATTGCCGGAGGCGCGCGAACAGTTGCTGCAGTACCTGCATGGTGAGCGCAGCGATTTCGACCTGGTGCTGGCACCGCATGGCACGCCGTTCCAGCTGCGCGTGTGGCATGCGCTGGCGTTGATTCCTTTCGGCCAGACCTGGAGCTACCTGCAGCTGGCGCAGCAGCTGGGCCAGCCGACGGCGACCCGTGCGGTCGGCGCGGCCAATGGTCGTAATCCGTTGCCGATCGTGCTGCCCTGCCATCGCGTGATCGGCAGCAACGGTACGTTGACGGGCTTTGGTGGCGGCCTGGAAACCAAGGCGGCATTGCTGCGGCTGGAGCAGCGGCAGGCGCCGTTGTTTGCATGAGGGTTGGAGGCAGGGCTGCGCCCTGCACCCGCTACAAGCCAGAGCAGCGGCAACCGCCGAAGCAACAGCCGGCTCGGGATTGACTGTGGGTTGGGCGGGGGGGATGAATCTGCGGGGGACGCCGCAAGTACGTCCCTGTAGGCTCGATCGCGCCATCCATGGCGCTCACGCCCCCGCAGATTCATCCCCCCCGCCTTCGACAGGTTCCCGGTGACGGTTTGATTCGTTCCGGTAGATCCACGCCATGCGTGGATGGAAGCATCCGTAATCTGTCTGGAGAAGAGCCCCCTTGTTGTTCAAGGGGGCGCGCCAAGGGCGCGGGGACAAGGTGAAATGCGTGGACACGTGGCGCCCAAGGGCGCCACGTGTCTTTGGTACGTCATTGCCGCGGATTATCATGGGCGGATGACATCCGTACGCCTGACCTGCACGCTGGCGCTGCTGCTGCCCCTGGCCGCCTGCACCACCACGCCTTCGCCTTCGACCATCGCCGCGGCAAGCGGCACGAACGCGCCCCCGGCCACGCCGCCGAAGCTGCTGCTGATCTCCATCGACGGCCTGCGCGCCGATGCCCTGGATCGCGGCCTCACCCCGAACCTGCAGCGGATCATCGACGGTGGTGTGCGTGCGCGCTGGATGACGCCCTCCTATCCGTCACTCACCTTCCCCAACCACTACACGCTGGTCACCGGCCTGCGTCCGGACCACCACGGCATCATCAACAACAGCATGGATGATGCTGAGCTGGGTCGCTTCGCGCTGCACGACCGCACTGCGGTGACCACCAGCGGATGGTGGGGCGGCGAACCGATCTGGGTGGGTGCCGAGAAGGTCGGCGTGCGCACCGCCACCACCTCATGGCCGGGCAGCGAAGCCGAGATCCAGGGCACGCGGCCCAGCCAGTGGCGCATCTACAACGCCAAGGAACCCTTGCAACAGCGTGCGCAGACCGTGCTCGACTGGCTGTCGCAGACCGATGCCGATGCCCCACGCCTGACCACGCTGTACATGGAGCACGTGGACAAGGCCGGCCACAACTTTGGGCCGGACTCCAGGCAGTACACCGATGCCATCGTGCAAGCCGACCGGATCATCGGCCAGGTGCTTGATGGCCTGCAGCAGCACGGCCTGACCGAAACCACCAACGTGATCGTGGTCTCCGACCATGGCATGGCGTCGGTGCCGGAGGGCCAGGTGATCGCCCTCGAATCGATGGTTGATCCCAGCCTCGCGCGCAACGTCAGCCCGGGCCAGTCGGTCGGCTTCGCGCCGGTGGCGGGACATGAGGCAGAGGCCGAGCGCGCCCTGCTCGGCCGTCATGCCCAGTACGAATGCTGGAAGAAGGAAAACCTGCCGGCGCGCTGGCACTACGGCAGCCATCCGCGCGTGCCGGCAATCGTCTGCCAGATGGATGAGGGCTGGGACGCGCTGACGCGCGAGAAGATCGCCAAGCGCGAGCATGCCGATCGCGGCTCGCATGGTTACGACAACGCGTTGCCGTCGATGCGCGCCGTGTTCGTGGCTCGTGGCCCTTCATTCCGGCAGGGCCTGGTGATCGACGGTTTCGACAACGTCGACCTCTATCCGCTGCTGGCGCACCTGCTGCAGGTGCCGGAAGCGGCCAACGATGGCAATCCGGAAACGTTGAAGCAGACCCTGCGTTGAATACGTTGTAGAGCCGAGCCCATGCTCGGCTGCATTGCGCCAGCCGAGCATGGGCTCGGCCCTACAAGAATGGGCAAAAAAAAACGCGGCGCCGAGCGCCGCGTT
The DNA here is from genome assembly GCF_056861525.1 of Stenotrophomonas sp. 82F1. NCBI lineage: Bacteria > Pseudomonadati > Pseudomonadota > Gammaproteobacteria > Lysobacterales > Lysobacteraceae > Stenotrophomonas > Stenotrophomonas sp. 82F1. The sequence continues at coordinate 200,024 of NZ_JBSPUD010000001.1, read as the reverse complement.
TTCTTTGGACCGGTCGGTCGGCGGATCAGCCGGCCTTGGCCACTGCCTTCTTGGCCACAGCCTTCTTCGCCGGAGCCTTGGCCACGGTCTTCTTGGCAACCGGGGCAGCGGCGCCTACGGCGACCTTGCTCGCGGTGTGCGAACGGGCGTTGCCGTAGCTGGCGTTGTAGCGCTTGCCCTTGGCGGTCTTGCGGTCACCCTTACCCATGTCTTCAACTCCTCAAATGTGAAATCTGGTTACCCCGTACTGACACGGGTTCGGCGGGGCCGCCTTGCCGGGCGCCCCCGCGCACGATCGGAAAGCCTACCACGGAGCACCTAGTGCGCGCAGCTGGCGTCATGTACGTGGCCGTGGTTCAGGCGCAGGTTGACCAGGTGCGCGATGCCGACCAGCAGCCCGCCCAGGGTCATCACCACCGCGTGCGGCACCGCGTTGTGGTGCAGCGGGTCGTAGAGCACGCCGGCCCACAACGCGACCAGTCCGGGAATCAGGAACGCCAGCGCACGCAGCGCGCCGTGCCGCCGGTAGCCCCAGACCAGGCTGAACAAGCCCAGCAGGGTCACGAACACCACCAGCGCTTTTTCCACGCCATCACTGAGCCAGAAAGACAGGCCAAGCGACGGCGCCGCTGCCAGCAGCAGCGGAATCACCGCGCAATGCACCGCGCACAGCATCGAACCGGTGGCGCCGAAGCGATCGAGCAGGTGGCGCAGGCGTGAGGGCAAAGGCATGACTTCCAGCAGGGCGGCGAATCGTTATGGAATAATATAACATCGTTTCCCGACCCGCACGGTTCCGCTCCCCCTGTCCCGCCGACGGGATTCGTGCGCCACCCGATTGATACAATGTAACAAAGGACCGCCCATGCCCTCCCACCACCCTCGTTTCAAGCCGCATTCCCTGGCCTTGGCGCTCGCTGCGCTGCTGCCGTCCGTCGCCTTTGCGGCCTCCGACGATGATTCGCATCGTGACCGCCACCTGACCGAGCTGTCCTCGGTGCAGGTCACGGCGTCGCCGCTGCAGGGTGATGCCGAATCGCTGGCACGTCCGGTTGAAGTGCTGGCCGGTGAGCGCCTGGATGAGCAGAAGGCCGGCACCCTCGGCGACACCGTGGCCAAGCTGCCCGGCGTGCAGAGCACCTTCTTCGGCCCCGGTGTCGGCCGCCCGATCATCCGCGGCCAGGAAGGCCCGCGCGTGGCCGTGCTGTCCAACGGCATGGGCAACATGGACGCCTCCACCGTCAGCGCCGACCACGCCACCAGCATCGAGCCGTTCCTGGCCGACCAGATCGAAGTGCTGAAGGGCCCTGCAACCCTGCTGTTCGGCAGCGGCGCGATCGGCGGCGCGGTGAACGTGGTCGATGGCCGCATCGCGCGCGAACTGCCGGACCGTCCGCTCAGCGGCCGCGCCGAACTGCGCGGCAACTCGGTCAACGACGAGCGCAGCGGCATGTTCCGCCTTGACGGCGTGAGCGGCAACGTCGTGCTGCACGTGGATGGCCTGGTGCGCAATGGCGACGACTTCCGCATTCCCGGCTACGCGGTGATCGACGGCCTGGAACACCACCACGATGACCACGACCACGCAGGCGAGGAAGGCGAAGAGCCGCGTCGCGGCCGCCTGGACAACAGCTCCATCCGCACCCGCGCCGGCGGCGTCGGCGCCACCTGGCTGGGCGAAGGCGGCTACTTCGGCGTCTCGGCCAGCACCTATCGCACCAACTACGGCATTCCCAACGGCGCCCATGTGCATGCCGACGGCGATGGCCACGACCATGGTCACGACCACGACCATGGCGAGGAGGAGGAAGGTGAAGAGCATGACGTGCGCATCGACATGGTGCAGAACCGCTTCGAGACCAAGGCCGGCATCTACAACCCGGTGTCGTTCCTGAAGAACATCAACGCGCGCGTGGCCTACACCGACTACGAACACGTGGAGCTGGAAGCCGGCACGCCGTCCACCCGCTTCACCAACCGCGGCATCGAAGGCCGCCTGGAAGCGGTGCAGCAGCAGATCGGCGGCTGGGACGGCGCCTTCGGCCTGCAGGTCGGCAACAGCGATTTCGGCGCAAAGGGTGAAGAAGCCTTCGTGCCGGATACCGGCACCAAGAACATCGGCGTGTTCGTGCTGCAGGAAAAGCAGTTCGGCCCGTTCAAGCTGGAACTGGGCGGCCGCCACGACCAGGTCAAGCTGGACCCGACCGGCGACTACCAGCGCCGCAAGTTCGATGCGACCAACCTGTCGGCCGCCGGCATTTGGAAGCTCAACGATGCCGTCGACCTGCGCATCGGCGTGGACAGTTCCGAGCGCGCGCCGACCAATGAAGAGCTGTACGCCGCCGGTGCACACATCGCCACCCGCTCGCTTGAGATCGGCGATGCCAACCTGAAGACCGAGCGCGGCCAGCGCATCGAGCTGGGCATCCACACCCACAGCGAACGCCTGGACTTCTCTGCCGCGATCTATCAGACCAAGTTCAAGGACTTCATCTACCTGGCCGACACCGGTGTGACCGAGAGCCTGCCGGTGCGTGCCTGGACCCAGCAGGACGCGGTGTTCAAGGGCGCAGAGGCCGAAGCGCTGGTGCACCTGTTCGAAGGCGGTGCCGGCGATTGGGACCTGCGTGTGTTCGGCGACTACGTGCAGGCCAAGCTGGACGGCAGTGGCAATCGCAACCTCGATATCGCGGTACCGCACGGTGACCACAACCACAACTACAGCGTGGAGCTGGCCAACACCGGTTACCTGCCGCGCATCGCCCCGGGCCGTGTCGGCGCCGACCTGCGCTGGGCGAAAGATGGCTGGCGTGCCTCGGTGGGTGCGGTGCGTTACAGCCGGCAGAAGGACGTGGCGCAGAACGAGGCGCCGAGCAACGGATACACCCTGGTCGATGCACACCTGGCCTACCGCTGGGACCGCAGCGACAGCAACAGCTACGAGCTGTTCCTGGACGGCAGCAACCTGACCAACCGCGAAGTGCGTCCGCACACCTCGCTGCTGAAGGATTACTCGCCGCTGCCGGGTCGTGGTGTCGCTTTCGGGATCCGCGCGTTCTTCTGATGGGGCATCCACGCATGGCGTGGATCTACTGGAAATGGATCCACGCATGGCGTGGATCTACGGGTAAGTGCATCCACGCATGGCGTGGAGCTACCGACTTTGATGGCTGCGTGCCGTCGTTCTCTCCCGGGGGGCCAGGTTGGCCCCCCGTTTTTTTTTACCCTCCCAGCCGTCCCTCACACAGGCGTCACAAAGATGTGCGTACGACAACAAGCGGACAATCCCGTCGCCATTCGTCTCTCGCCATCCGGACATGTTTGTCCGAAAATGAAGCCATGACCACCCAACGTGCCGATGCTGCTGCCCGCCGAGCCCTCATCCTCGATGCCGCCGACCATGTGTTCGGCCAACATGGCGTTACCGCGCCGCTGGACCTGGTGGTGGAGCGTGCCGAAGTCGGCCGCGCCACCCTGTACCGCAATTTCCCCGACCGTACGGCGCTGATCCAGGCCCTGCTGCAGCGCACGGTCGACCGCATCCGCCGCCAGGTCGAGCAGCTTGGCGACCGCGACGATGCCCTGTTCGAGGTGTTCGAAGGCATGGCCCAGCGCATCGTCGATTCGCCGGCACTGGCCGATTACTGGCGCGCGGTCGATTCGGACGTGCCGGCCATGCGCACCGCGCGCGAGACCGTGCGCGACCTGCTGGAAGCGCCCATCGCCCGTGCCAAGGCCGCTGGCCTGTGCCGGCCGGACCTGGAGAAGACGGATATTTCACTGATCTCGGGCATGCTGGGTGCGGCCCTGCGCGGCAAGACCCGCGATGAGCGCGCCCAACTGGCCGGGCGTGCCCTGCAGCTGCTGCGCGGGGGACTCCAGGGAGCAGCCAGCGGGGAACGCTGATGGTGCAGCCGTACCTCAAGCCGGTTCCGGATTGGGAGGAGCACGAGAAGCCGACCATGCCCGGTTCGGCGTCGATGCCGTGGCACCCACCCTATCGGCGTGCAGCCTATGCACTGGTCTCGCTGCTGGTGGCCATCACCGGCGGCCTTGGCAACGCGCTGGTAACGGCCAACCTGCCTTTCCTGCAGGGACAACTGTCACTCACGCCCACCCAGGGCAGCTGGCTGGTCGCCGCCTACGCCATGGTCAATGTGACCGCCAACCTGCTGGCCTTCAAGTTCCGCCAGCAGTACGGCATCCGCCTGTTCGCCGAGATCGGCCTGGGGCTGTATGCGGCGCTGGCGGTGCTGCACCTGTTCGTCGGCAGTTTCGAGACCACCATGCTGACCCGCGCCGCCAGCGGTTTCGCCGGCGCGGCATGTTCGACGCTGGGCACGCTGTACATGCTGCAAGCCCTGCCGCGACGTTTCACCGGCAACCTGCTGGTGGTCGGCGTTGGCCTGTCGCAGCTGGCGGTGCCGATTGCCTGGATCGTCTCGCCCGGCCTGGTCGATACCGGCCAATGGCACCAGCTGTATTCGTTCGAAGCGGGGCTGGCGCTGTGCGCGTTTGCCGCCGTGGTGGTGCTGAAGCTGCCGCCAGGCGTGCAGGTGAAGGCGTTCGAGCCACTGGATTTCCTCACCTTTGCCCTGCTCGCGCCCGCCGTCGCCCTGCTGGTGATCGTGCTCGCGCAGGGCTACACGCGCTGGTGGCTCAACACGCCGTGGCTGGGCTGGGCGCTGATCGCTTCCATCGCGCTGACCACCACCGCCCTGATCATCGAACACTACCGGCGCAATCCGCTGCTGCAGATCCGTTGGCTGTCGACGCTGCCGGTGATGCACTTCATCGTCGGCGCCTTCCTGATCCGCTTCCTGACCACCGAACAGTCCTACGGCGTGGTCAACCTGATGCGCACCCTGGGCATGGGGCCGGACCAGATGCGGCCGCTGTTCGTGGTGATCCTCGCCGGCGTGGTGACCGGCATCGCCGGCGCGGCGATCACCTTCGGCCCGAAGCGTCTGATCGCGCAGTTGCTGTTGGCGATCCTGCTGCTGGGCGCGGCCGCGTTCTTCGACCAGCACCGCACCAGCATGGACCGGCCGCACGACTTCTACGTCAGCCAGTTCCTGGCTTCGGTGGGCGCCGGCATGTTCATGGGCCCGTTGATCATGCTCGGCATTTCCGCCGCGCTGAAACAGGGTGTGGACCACATGATCACCTTCCTGGTGACCTTGTCGATCACCCAGACACTGGGCGGACTGGCCGGCTCGGCCGTGCTGGGAACGTTCCAGCTGCATCGCGAGCAGCTGTATTCCAGCGCCTTGACCAGCCAGCTCGATCCAGCCGACCCGGTGGTGGCGCAGCGCCTGCGCATCCAGCAGCAGCTGTATGCAGCGCAGATCACCGACCCGGTGCTGCGCAGCGCACAGGGCAGCGCGCAGCTGGCGCAGACCACCCGCCGCGAAGCCAACGTGCGTGGCTTCAATGATGTGTTCACCCTGAGCGGCTGGCTGGCAATCGGCTTCCTGTGCTGGTTGCTGCTGCTGTCGCTGCGTACCGCCGTGCGCAAACAATGGCGCAAGCGCCATCCCTCCTCCCCCGCTGCGGCTGCGACCGCGGCACCGCGCTGAGTTCACTGCCATGCCTCCCGTCCCGCCCCGTCCAGACGACACCGACGCTGCCGAGAACGTCACCCCGCCACCGCCCACCGATGCGGCACCGGCGGCAACGCCTGCCGCGCCCGCCGCCGCACCGAAGTACCTCAAGCCGAGTTCGCGCAGCGTGGTGGTGATGGTGGTGGTGGCGTTGCTGGGCATCGCGCTGATCCTGCGCGCCTGGCACCTGTGGCCGTTCACCAGCAGCGTGATGGTGACCGACAACGCCTATGTGCGCGGGCAGATCACGGTGATGGCGCCGCAGGTCAACGGTTACGTGACCGAGGTACTGGTGAAGGATTTCCAGCACGTGAAACAGGGCGAGCCGCTGCTGCGCATCGACGACCGCATCTATGCGCAGCGGGTGGCGCAGGCCCAGGCCACGCTGGACAGCGCGCGCGCGGCGCTGGCCAATTCGGACCAGTCGCAGGCGCAGAACCGCGCGCAGATCGCTTCGGCGCAGGCCACGCTGTCGGCCGGACAGGCTGAGCTGCAGCGCTCGCGCAATGAAGCCAAGCGCTACGAGGAACTGGCGGCGCAGCAGCTGGTGTCGATCAACGACCGCGACAAGTTCCGCACCAGCCAGGCCTCGGCACAGGCCAGCGTGCAGCAGTCGCAGGCGCAGATCCGCATCGCCGAGGAGACCCTGGTCTCGACCCAGGTCTCGCGCAAGAGCCTGGAGGCGCAGGTGGAAAGTGCGCAGGCGCAGCTTGAACTGGCGCGCATCGACCTGGCCAACACGGTGATCCATGCGCCGCGCGATGGGCAGATCAGCGAGGCCAGCGTACGCGTGGGCCAGTACGTGGCGGCCGGTTCGCAGCTGCTGTTCCTGGTGCCGGATGCATTGTGGGTGGTGGCCAACTACAAGGAAGGCCAGACCTGGCAGATGGCGATCGGGCAGCCGGCGTCGTTCTCGGTGGATGCGTTCCAGGGCCAGGTGCTGCGTGGCCGCGTGGAAGAGATCGCGCCGGCCACCGGATCGGAGTTCAGCGTGTTGCGCCCGGACAATGCCAGCGGCAATTTCACCAAGGTGGTGCAGCGGTTGCCGGTGCGGATCTCGATCAACGGGGAGCAGGAACTGGCGGCGCGGTTGCGGCCGGGCATGTCGGTGATCGTGCGGGTGGATACTGCGACGAAGCCGATGGACTAGGCGCTGGCTTGCTTGACTGCGCGGCTTCGTCGAAGGCAGCGAACGGCGGAGCCCCTCGTGGCGGATCGTTGCGGTTGGATTGGTGGGATTGGCCGGGTGGGTGAGGCAGGCGGGACACGCCGTGAACCCATCCCTGGGGGCTCGTAGGCGCCATCCATGGCGCCTGCGGTCCCGCCTACCCCACCCACCCGGCCACGGACAGGTTCCGTGCGCGTCAGCCACGTGAATCAAAGGATGAAAATCAAAAGCAAAAGCGCGCGGCTCCGCTTTTTTGTAGTGTTGAGCCATGCTCGACTGCTTTGCTGCAGGAACAGACGACAACGATGAAATTCAACGCACTGGCCCGCAAGGCGGCCAAGGGTCCTGCACCACGGGAGCATGGCGGTGCGGTCGAAGTGGAAGACCTGATCGGCTTCGTGCTGGAGCATGGTGCCGAAGGTGCGGCCGAGATTGAACGTCTGTGCGCGCTGCATGGCTGGCGCGAGGAGTTCCAGTACAACGGCGATGGCACGCATTTCGCGCCGATGGCGCCGTGGGCAAGGGCCTGTGCTGCGTTCGGGTACGGCGGCGTGGCGGGAATGTCGCCGCTGCTGGATCAGCCACGCATGGCGACCTATGCGATCGGGGTGCTGGAAGAGGTGCGCAGCGAGGCTTCGGTTGCCACCCTGCTGGCGTTCTGCAGACAGGCGGATTTCAGCCAGGACGATCCCACGTCAACGCCGTGGCGGGCGTTGGCTGCGTTGAACGTGCTGCTGTCGTTCGACAAGGGTGTGGCGGTGTCTACGGATATCCAACAGACGTTGCTGCAGCGTGTGCAGCGCGCGTGGGGCCAAGCGCCGACGCCGCAACGCCAGTGCATGGCGCTGTATGCCGCGCGCGGCGCACGCGTTGCCGAGGCGTTGGATTGGGTGCAGTCACTGGTACTGGAGGATGCGGAGTTGATCGCCGCACGCAAGGCAGTGCTGAAGCATCTGCGCAGGCATCTGTGAGATGGGGTCAGATCCCTTTGCCGCTGGCAAAGGGATCTGACCCCAATTGCGAGGATGCCGGCCAGCGGCCGGCACTACCCTTCCGTCAGCCGGCGCAGCGGGCGCAGAGGCCGTGCACTTCCAACGTCTGTGCCTGCGGCTGGAAACCGAGTTCCTTGGCCCGCTTCTCCAGCTGGGTCACGATCTCGCGGTCTTCCAGTTCCACCGCGCTGTGGCAGCTGTTGCAGATCAGGAACGGCACCGAATGGGCCGCACTGCTGGGATGGTGGCAGGCCACGAAGGCATTGACCGATTCCAGCTTGTGCACGAAGCCATTGGCCATCAGGAAATCCAGCGCGCGGTACACGGTGGGGGGGGCATCAGCGCCCACACCCTTGCCGTTGCGCACCCACTCCAGCAGCTCGTAGGCCTTGACCGGCTTGCCGGCCTCGGCGATCAGCTTGAGCACGTTGGCGCGGATCGGGGTCAGGCGCAGCCCGCGCTCACGCGAGACACGCTCGACCACCGCCACGAAATCCGAAGCGTCGTGGACATGGTGGTGCGGGGCCGTACAGGCGGTTTTGGCGGACATGCGCGTTCTCCAGTTCGGGCGTGGGCCGGTGGGCTCAGGCCGTTGCTACCTTGGTGATGGCCACATCGATGCGTTTCAAGGCCTGCTCGCGGCCGGCCAGGTACACGGTATGGGAAATGTCAGGACTGACCTGGGTGCCGGTGATGGCCACGCGCAGCGGCTGGGCGACCTTGCCCATGCCCATTTCCAGCGCTGCGGCAGCATCGTGCAGGGCCACGCCAACAGCCTCGGCAGTCCACTCCGGCAGGGCCGCCAGCAGCTCGCGGGCCTTGCCCAGCGGCAGTTCCGCACCGGCCTTGAAGTGCTTGGCCACGGCCGCTTCATCGTACTCGTTCAGCGGCTGGTACCAGACCACGGCCTTCTCGGCCATTTCCTTCAGGGTCTGCACGCGCTCGCGCAGGGCGATCACCACGTCCACCGGCGCCGGGCCAGCGGCCACGTCCAGGCCCAGCTTCTGCAGCTGGTAGACCAGGTGCGACGCGATCGCGGCCGGTTCCTCGGTCTTCAGGAAGTGCTGGTTGACCCAGCCCAGCTTGGCCATGTCCAGGCGCGAGGCCTTGGAATTGCAGTCCTTCACATCGAACAGGTCGATCAGCTCCTGGCGGCTGAACAGTTCCTGGTCGCCGTGCGACCAGCCCAGCCGGGCCAGGTAGCTCAGCAGCGCGTCGGGCAGGTAGCCGGCGTCCTTGTACTGCATCACATCGGCCGCGCCGGTGCGCTTGGACAGCTTGGCGCCCTGCTCGTCCAGGATCATCGGCATGTGGCCGAACTTCGGCACCGGCGCGCCGATGCCTTCGTACAGGTTGATCTGGCGCGGGGTGTTGTTGATGTGGTCGTCGCCACGGATGACTTCGGAGATCTTCATGTCCCAGTCGTCCACCACCACTGCGAAGTTGTAGGTGGGGTAGCCGTCCGGACGGAAGATGACCATGTCATCCAGCTCGCTGTTGGCGATCTCGATGCGGCCCTTGATCAGGTCATCGAACACCACCGTGCCTTCAAGCGGGTTCTTGAAGCGGATGACGCGGTTCGGGTCGTCCCGGTACGGCAGCCCCTGCTCGCGCGCGGCGCCGTTGTAGCGCGGCTTTTCCTGCCTGGCCATCGCGGCCTCGCGCATGGCGTCCAGCTCTTCACGGGTTTCGTAGGCGTAGTACGCCTTGCCGTCGGCGATCAGCTGCTCGGCCACTTCCTTGTACCGGGCGACGCGCTCGGTCTGGTAGAACGGACCTTCGTCGTAGTCCAGGCCCAGCCACTCCATCGCCTCCAGGATGGCGTCGATCGCGCCCTGGGTGCTGCGTTCGCGGTCGGTGTCCTCGATGCGCAGCACGAACTCGCCGCCACGATGGCGGGCCTCCAGCCAGCAGTACAGTGCGGTGCGGGCGCCACCGATATGCAGGTAGCCGGTGGGACTGGGGGCGAAGCGGGTGCGGCAGGTCATGGAGGGCTCGAGGAACGGATTTTCCTCAATTTTACGCGGGAAGCCCCCTCACACGCCAAGGTGGCGTCACCCGACAGCCTCCGGGGTCGCCTTGGTGGAGTCTGGACAGACCGCCGATTCCCGGCATTGGCAAGAATCTGTGCATGAACAACAAGTCCAAGCGTGGCCGCCGCATGGCAGCACGTATGCGGTTCCGCAGCGTAGCCCTGCTCCTTGCCGGCGTGACATCGGTATCGGCGGCGTACGCAGCCGAGGTCGTGAAGGTGAACGGGAAAACCTATCGCTGCCAGAACCGATGCCAGATCGCGACCCGGCCCGGTGGCGGTTTTTCCATCTGGGACAGCGGCGGCGGCTGGGTCATGCGCATCGCGCTGAACGGTGAAGGCATCATCGAAGACCGGCGTAAATGAAGGACGCCCTGCAGACGCGTCCTGCGCCTCGCCAGGAGAAGCGGCTCTGGAGGATCTACGCCAGTCCTGTCACGCTCCCGGTGCTGCTTTTCGTGGGACTAGCCGCAGGTTGCGGCACCGACAGCCCCCCGCCCCACCCCACAGGAGACGGTGGTCAGGTCGCGGCCTCACCTTGGGTCTCGACCCTCGCTGCCCGACCGGCCAAGGATGCGGTCTCCCTGTTCCCGTCTGACGAGCTGCCCAGCGCGATCAAGCCCTTTGGCGATACCCCGTTGGTGACTTCGGACGGCCTCAACGCCGATGTGATCCAGAACGTCCTGGAACGGGAAAGTGATTTCGACCGTGCCATGGAACGTCTGCGGGATGACTATGCAACGGACCGAAGTGCCCAGCAGGAGCGTCGTATTGCATTGGAGGCGCTGCATTCGCTGCGCCTTCCCGATGGCGCAGCGCCTCTGGCTCGAATCCGGGTCCAGTGTAGTCCGCGCCTTTGTCTGGCTGCGTTTTCTGCCGACGGAACAGCGGTCGACACGCTGGTTTCCGCTCTGACCGCCCCCGATGCGCTGAAGATGCTCGGATCCCAGCTGGTGCAGGTTCCCAACTCGAGAGGGAATGGCAATGACTATCGCCTGGGGTACTCCCACGATCCCGCTTGGAGCCGACTGGACGTATTGGGAGACAACGACGACGGCGGATGACGCAAGCGCCTACGGCTCTGCGTTCTCCACGAACGTACGAACAGGTCAGGACCCATGGAGGGGATTCGACTTGATCCCCTCCGTCCAGTCTCAGGGCTCGGGCTTGCGCGGGAACGACTGCTCGCGCATGGCGGCGTGGTAGGCGAAGGAGGCGACGATGGCGGCGGCCTGCTTCAGGTCTTCCGGTTCGGCGTGGTCCCAGGTGTCCAGGTGGCTGTGGTGGACGTTGCTGAAATAGTCCAGCTTGTCCTGGATGAACTGGAAGCCCGGCAGGCCGATGCGGTCGAAGCTGATGTGGTCGGTGCTGCCGGTGTTGCGGGTAGCCACGGTGGTCGCGCCCACGTCATGGAACGGGGCCAGCCAGGCTTCGAAGATCGGCATGGCCGCCAGGTTTTCCTGTGCGTAGATGCCACGGAAGCGACCCGAGCCGTTGTCCATGTTGAAGTAGACCTGGAACTTGCCGTAGTCGCGGGTCTTCTGCAGGGCACCGGTCGGTTCGCGCAGCGAGGCCGGCAGCGCCTTCTGCGCCGGGTCGGTGGGCTCGGGGAATCGACCGAAGTGCTTGGCCACGTATGCCTGCGAGCCGATCAGTCCCTGTTCCTCGCCACTCCACAGCGCAACCCGGATGGTGCGCTTGGGCTTGGCGCCGCTGGCCTTGAGGATGCGCATGGCCTCCATCATCACCGCCACGCCGGCGGCGTTGTCGGCTGCACCGGTGCCGCTGTGCCAGGAATCCAGGTGCGCGCCGATCATCACCACTTCATCGGGCCGGCTGCTGCCACGGATTTCGGCCAGCGTGTTGTAGCCGGGCTGGTCGGCCTCGTCGGTGAAGCGTGCGGCCACATCCACGCGCAGGCGCACGCTCTGCTTGGCTTCCAGCGCGCGTACCAGCGGATTGAAGTGCTCGGCGATCATCGCCAGTTCGGGGATGCCGACCGATTCACCGGCCTTGCGCGAGCCACCACCGGCCACGCGGATGATGCCGTTGTCCCAGCTGCTGATGCTGATCGCGGCGAGCGCGCCTTCTTCGACGAAAAACGCGTTGACCTTCGCCGTCAGCGCCTGCTTTTCCTGGTATTCCTTGACCCGCTTGGCGCGGTCGGCGGCCACGTCCTTGTCCTTGGGCAGGGTGAACTCCTGCAGGCCTTCCAGCGAGGTGGCGTCATGCCGGTGCGAATCGGCGTCGGTGCCACGCTTGTATTCGCGTGCCTCGCCCAGCAGCAGGATCTTGCCGCGCAGCTTGCCGCGATACTTCTCGATGTCCTCAGGCTTCTTGATGTCCACCTGCAGCAGCTCGCCCTCGACCGGGCCGTGGGTGCCCGGCGTCCACGCCTTGGGCAGGGCATGCAATGGCTGCACGCGATCGCCCAGCATCTCCACGCTGGCCGACGTGAATTCCCAGCCCCGGCCGAATTCGTCGAAGGCTTCGTCGTGGACGTTGTCCAGCTTCCATTCGCTGAACCTACCGCGGGTCCAGGCATTGGCGCGGCCCATCGCCGGCGAGTTGGTCAGGCGCGGCCCGATGCGTTCGGTGAGGTAGCTGAAGGTGTCCATCACCTGCGATTTGTGGAACGCCTGCTGGCGGATCTTGCCGACCATGTCCAGGTCCACCGGCTCACGCTGCTGCGCCACTGCATTGCCACCCATCGCCAGCGCTACTGCCAGCACGCCCCACTTCAGCACATCGCACCCCTGCCCTTCGGCTCGATCATCCAGCCCTCGAGTCTAGCCAGCAGGGGCGCCGGGCCCCCGTCCCATCGGTCATGGGCAGAGCAGGAGCGTGCGGACCAGGGTCCGCACCCACCAGAGGCCCAGTAGATCCACGCCATGCGTGGATCGGGCTTCCACCATCACCCCTTCCACCCCAGCCACAGCTGCGCACGCTCCGGCAACAGCAGCAACCAATGCCGCTGGTCGATGCTGCTGCAGCCGAACACGGCGGCATGTTCCGGCCAGTCCGCAGGCAGCCCGTCGATGCCGATCTCCGACAATGCCGCCGCCCCGGCCTTCCATGGCCGGTAACGCGGCACCTTGCCCGCGAGGGCGCCGCGTCCATGCCGCGCCTCCCGCAACCAGTCCAGCCCACGCCGCTGCAATCCCTCGCAGGTGATGGCGGCCAGCTGGAAGCGGACCAGGCCGGGCGCGATCCGTGCCCCCGGCAACGCCGCCAACACCCCATGCGCCTGCAGCAGCGCATCCACTTCCAGCAGGGCGGGAATGCCCTGTCGTGCCCGTTGCTGCAATCCTTGGCGCCAACCCATGGCCTGCTCCTTACTTCACTTCTGCTCGGCCAGGGCGTACCAGTCGACCCGACGGGTCACCCACATCGCCAGCGCCAGGATCACGAACAGCAGCAGCGAGCCCATCAGCAGCGCATTGTTTTCCGACACCAGCAGCCCATACAGCGCGCCATACAGCACCGTCAGCATCGCGGCGAAGCCCAGGCCCCGCTTCCAGTGACCCAGAACGTTGGCCAGGTACACCGCCTGCAGGCTGATGCAGGCCAGCGCCGAGACCAGGTAGGCCTGCCAGAAGGCGATGTGCTCGGACAGGCTGATCAGCAGCAGGAAGAAGATCGCCAGCGCCAGGCCGACCATCAGGTACTGCAGCGGGTGGATGCGCAGCGACTTGATCAGTTCAAACAGGATGAAGCCAACGAACGTCAGCACCACGAACAGCACGCCGTACTTGGAAGCGCGGTCGGCCTGGGTATAGGTATCGACCGGGTCCACCAGCGAGACCTGCACCGCCTGCGCGTCCAGGTCATCGCCCTCGTGCAGTCGCTGCTGCGCGTCCGATGCCAGCGAGGACACGGCCCAACGTGCATCGAAGCCCTGTGCATCCACACGCCGCTCGTTCGGCAGGAACGCACCGGCAAACGACGGGTGTGGCCAGCTGGAGCGCAGGGCGATCTGGTTGTCATCACCCACCGGCACCACCGACAGGGAACGGCTGCCATCGAGCTGCAGCTCCAGTTCCACGCTGCTGGCCGCCAGGGTGCCTCCGCTGCGCGAGATGCCGGCGATCGGCGCATGCAGCCCACGGCCCAGTGCGGATGCGCCGGCCACGCCCGGCAGCAGCTTGACCTGCTGTCCATCTACCCGCAGGTTCGGCGTACCGACCAGGCCACGTGCATCGGACACGCCCAGTGCGATATAGGCCTCGCCATAGGTCGTGCCATCGTGCTCCGGGTAGTCATCCTCGCTGAAGGTCGCCTTGAGCTGGCCATTCCAGCTGTACACCGGCACCTTGAACAGGCCGACCGAACGCTGGCTGGGCAGCAGCTCGCCGCTGATCTGCAGGGTGGCCGGCGGCTGCAACCAGTAGCCCTGGGTGGTCTGCAGCTCGGTCTTCTTGTTGCCCTGCGCATCGACCACCTCCACCAGCTCGCGCTTGGACCACGGCACCACGCGCACCGGCCCGACCACGCGCTGGGTCCCGGCACGGCTTTCGGCCACCCGCGAGTAGGCCTCTTCGCGATAGGCGCTGCGTTCGGTGATGACGCCGCGGATCAGGAACAGCGGGATCAGCAGCAGCAGGATCAGGCCGCCGACAATGGCGAACCGCAGCAGCATCTTCAGGGATTTCATCGTCCGTCCTCGTTGGAGAGGACTGCAGGATGGACGCCTGCGGTGAGCAGGGTTTGTGGCGAAGTTGAAGCGAATGTGAAGTCAGCGCCGCGGGCGCTGCCCGGGTATCGCCAGCGGCAGCCACAGGCTGGCCACGGTGCCGCCTTCTTCGCGCGGCTGCAGGCTGGCGCGGCCGTCATGCAGGCGCGCGACTTCCTGCACGAAGGGCAGGCCGAGGCCGGAACTGCGGCGGCCGGTGGCGGGTCGGGCCAGCGAATAGAAGCGCTCGAATACGCGCTCGCGTGCGTAATCGGGAATGCCCGCGCCACGGTCGGCAACCTGCAGGCGTACACCCTGCCCGTCCACCTGCGCATCCAGCTGCACCTGTGCGCCGGGTGGCGAGAACGCAATGGCGTTGTCGATCAGGTTGTGCAGCGCCTGTCGCAGCAGATAGCCGTCCCCCTGCACGCGCAGGTCGGGCACCTGGTCGATATGCAGCTGGACACCGGCGGCCTGCGCGCGCACCTGCGCCGCCGCGGCGGCTTCCCGCAGCAGCGCGGGCAAGGCAATCGGATCACGGGTCTGCAACCAGCCGTGCTGCTCGACCTCGGCCAGCGCCAGCAGCTTGTCGATGGTTTCGGTCAGCCGTTCCTGCTGGTCGACGATGCTGCGTGCGAAATGCGCGCGGTCGGCGTCGGCCATCGGCTCCTGCAGCAGTTCGGCGGCACCACGGATCGCCGCCAATGGGCTTTTCATCTCGTGGGTCAGCGATTGCACGTACTGTTCGACGTACGCCTTGCCTTCCAGCTTGCGCCGCATCGTCTCCAGGGCCTGGCCAAGCTCGCCGATCTCATCGTTGCGGCGCTTCGGCGGTGGCACCGGTTCGCCGGCGCTGACCGCCCGTGCGTAGCGGCTGAGCTGGCCCAGGCCGTTGGTCAGCCACATGGTCACCAGCACGCCCACCAGCGCTGAGAGCCCAATCAGCCACGCGCCGCGCTCGATGATGGCGCGCTGGCTGGCGGCGATGAACGGATCGATGCTGCGGTTGGGCTGGGCCAGGCTGAGCACGCCGATCAGGGTGCTGCCATCGGCCGGGTCGTACACCGGCGCGGCCACGTGCATCACCGTGTTGCTGTCATCGCCCGGCGTTTCCGGGCTGGAGCGCGCGCCGTACTCGCCGCGCAGCGTGCGATAGACATCATTCCAGCGCGAGTTGTCGCGACCCACGTCGCGGCCCAGCGAATCGTAGATCACGATGCCCTTGGCGTCGGTGATCGTCACCCGGTAGTCCAGCGCACGCTTGGGGAAACGCCAGACCATCGCCTTCAGGTCGCGCTGCCGGGCCTTGGCCAGGTTGCGGGTGAAGCTGCCGTTGCGGATGGTGCCGGCCTTGACGTCGGCGGCAGCCATCTCGGCCAGCACATTGGCCGCGTCCACCAGGGTCGATTCCATCGCCTGGCGCACGCCCGGCTTCACTTCATTGACGAACACGCGCATCACGAAGAACGCGGCGATGCCCACGATCAGGAAGAAGCCCAAGAACAGTTTCAGGACCAGACGCACCCGTCAGACCTCCAGGGCGTAGCCGAGGCCGCGATGGGTGCGGATCGGCTCACCGCTGGCGCCGGCCGCCCGCAGCTTGGCGCGCAGCGTCTTGACGTGGGTATCGACGGTGCGGTCGGCACTGTCGGCGGCGCTGTCCCAGCCACGGTCCATCAGCTGGGCACGGCTGAGGATCGCGCCGGGGCGCTGCAGCAGCGCTTCCAGCAGGGCATATTCATAGCGGGTCAGGTCCAGCGCGTGGCCCTGGAAGCGGATGCGGCGGCCTTCACGATCGATGGCGAAGGCACCATGTTCCTGCCAGCCGGTCTCGGCGCCCGGGGCGGCCGGAGCGGGCGTGGCACGCCGCAGCCGGGCACGCACCCGCGCCACCAGCTCGCGCGGCGAGAACGGCTTGGCCATGTAGTCGTCGGCCCCCAGCTCCAGGCCCAGCACGCGGTCGAGTTCGTCGTTGCGTGCGGTCAGGAAGATCACCGGCACCTGCGCCACCGGCCCCGGCAGGGCGCGCAGCCGGCGACAGACCTCGAAACCACTGAGGTCCGGCAGGCCGACATCCAGCACCACCAGGTCGATATCGCCGGCCTGCAGCTGCTGCAGGGCCAGCCCGCCCAGCAGGCAGTGGCTGGCCGCATAGCCTTCGCTGCGCAGCGCATAGAGCACGGTTTCGGCGATGGCCGCTTCGTCTTCAACCACCAGGACATGGGTAACAGGCGCTGTCATGGCGCGCAGCATAGCCGCTGCGGCCCTTGCCCCGTACACTGCCGCCCATGAACTATCGCCACGCCTTCCACGCCGGCAACCACGCCGATGTCCTCAAGCACATCGTGCAGCTGGCCCTGATCGACAGCTTCAAGCGCAAGGACAGCCCGTTCTTCGTGCTCGACACCCACGGCGGTGCCGGCCGCTACCTGCTGGCCAGCGAAGAAAGCCGCAAGACCCTTGAGGCCGAATCCGGGGTCATGCGGCTGATGGCCCAGCCCAAGCTGCCAGAGGTGGTCGAGCGCTACCTCAAGGCAGTGCAGGCCGACAATCCGGTCGGCGCGATGATCGCCTACCCCGGCTCGCCGCTGCTGAGCGCGCAGGCCATGCGCCCGCAGGACCGGATGGCGGTGTGCGAGCTGCAGGAGGACGAAGCCGCGTCGCTGAAGACCCTGTTCGCCCATGACAGCCGCGTCGGCGTGCACCCCGGTGACGGCTACGCGCTGCTGCGCTCGCTGCTGCCGCCCAAGGCCAACGGTGCCAAGATCGGCCGCGGCCTGGTCCTGATCGACCCGCCCTACGAGGCCCAGGACGCCGAGTACCAGGCCATCCTGGCCGCGCTGGCCGAGACCCTGGCGCGCTGGCCGCAGGCCACCTGTGCGGTCTGGTTCCCGATCAAGCAGCGCCGCACCATCCTGCATTTCCTGCGCAAGGCCACCGCACTGCCGGTGAAGTCGGCGATGACCATCGAGTTCCTGGTGCGCCCGGACGACTCGCCGCTGCGCCTCAACGGCAGTGGCATGCTGGTGCTCAATGCGCCCTGGCAGTTCGACCGCGTGGTCGGCCCGGCCCTGCCGGCGCTGCGCCAGCATCTGGGCGAACCCGGTGCCAGCACCCGCCTGGACTGGCTGAAGACGGCCGAATAAGGGCCTTCACGAGGCTGTACGACCGTGAGCCTTTCGTTCACGGAATACAGCCCCGGTGATGACACAATCGATGGACCACCAAGGAATCACCCGGTATGGCCACTCGCAACCGCATGCCGCCCTGGCATGAGATCTTCAAGGCTCCCAGCGGCCACGAGCTGCTGATCCGCCCCATCCGCCCGGAAGATGGCGCGCCGCTGCAGGCCGCCTTCAGCCTGTTCGGGCCGGAAGAAATCCGTGACCGTTTCCTGCAGTCGGTGACCGAGCTGTCGCCGGAAACCACCCAGCGCCTGACCCACCCCAATCCGAAGACCGAGATCACCCTGGTCGCCGCCGAGTCGCTGCCGGCCGGTGAGGCCGTGGTCGGCGCGGTGGCCCGTGCCTCGATCATCCCCGGTACCCGTGAAGCCGAGTACGCGATCCTGATCAGCCGGTTCCTGATCGGCCAGGGCCTGGGCCGCCAGCTGATGCGCAAGCTGGTGAAATGGGGCCGCGGCAAGTACCTGGACCGCCTGTACGGCGATGTTGCCGCCGAGAACGAGCCGATGAAGCAGCTGGCCGCCTCGCTGGGCTTCAAGCCGGTACCACACCCGAACGGGGCCGAGGGCCTGGTGCGGATGGTGCTGGAGCTGGACAACTGACAGTAGCGCCGGGCCCTGCCCGGCGATGTTGACCCGACCGCTGCGCTCGCCGGGCATGGCCCGGCGCTACCCCGGTCACGTAACGATCATGGGCCCGGCGGGGGCTTCTGCTAAAATCCGCAGTTCATGTCGCGTACTCCCTATCCCGCCCCGCCGCTGCCCCGTGCCGGCCAGCTCCGCGCCTGGTGGCGCGCCCCCGCCTCGCCCACTGCCCTGGCCTGGTATCTGGCCCAGGCCGCGCGCACGCATGACGCCCCGGTACTGGTGGTGGCCCGTGACAACCACGGTGCCAACCAGCTCGAAGCGGACCTGCATACCCTGCTGGGAGGCGACCCGAGCCTGCCGGTGGTGGCGTTCCCGGATTGGGAAACGCTGCCCTACGACCGCTTCAGCCCGCACCCGGACATCATTTCGCAGCGCCTGTCCGCACTGCACCGCCTGCCTACGCTGAAGCGTGGCCTGGTGGTGGTGCCGGTGCAGACCCTGCTGCAGCAGCTGGCCCCCCGCAGCTATGTCATCGGCGGCAGCTTCAATCTTGAAGTCGGCCAGCGCCTGGACCTGGAAGCGGAGAAGCGTCGCCTCGAAAGCGCCGGTTACCGCAACGTGCCGCAGGTGATGGACCCGGGTGACTTCGCCGTGCGCGGTGGCCTGCTTGACGTCTACCCGATGGGTGCCGACGAGCCGCTGCGGGTGGAGCTGCTGGACGAGGACATCGATTCGATCCGTGCGTTCGATCCGGAAAGCCAGCGCTCGCTGGACAAGGTCGAGGCGGTGCACATGCTGCCCGGTCGCGAAGTGCCGATGGACGACGCCAGCATCGCCCGGGTGCTGGCCACCCTGCGCGAGCGCTTCGACGTCGATACCCGCCGCAGTTCGCTGTACCAGGACCTGAAATCGGGCCTGGCGCCGGCCGGCATCGAGTACTACCTGCCGCTGTTCTTCGAGCGCACCGCCACCCTGTTCGACTACCTGCCTGCCGGCAGCCTGCCGGTAGTCTGCGTTGGCGCCGCTGAGGCGGCAGAGACCTTCTGGACGCAGACCGGCGAGCGCTACGAGCAACGCCGCCATGATGTTGAACGGCCGCTGCTGCCACCGTCGGCGCTGTACCTGTCGCCGGACCTGCTGCGCGAGCGCCTGAACGACGCACCGCGCATCGAAGTCTGGGCTGCCGATCACGCGCGCATTGCCGAGGCGCATGCGCTGGGCGACCAGCCGTTGCCGCCGCTGCCGGTGGCCGCGCGCGAAGCACCAGCCGGTGACGCACTGAAATCCTTCCTCGGCCATTACCCCGGCCGTGTGCTGATTGCCGCCGATTCGCCCGGCCGCCGCGAGGCCCTGCTGGAAGTGCTGCAGGCGGCCGAGCTGAAGCCGCCGGTGGTGGCCGACCTGCTCTCCTTCCTCGCCAGCGACGAACGCTTCGCCATTGCCGTGGCGCCGCTGGAAGACGGCTTCGCCCTGGATGCGCCGCACATCGCGGTGCTGACCGAGCGCCAGCTGTTCCCCGAGCGCGCAGGCAGCACGCGCCGCACGCGCCGTGCCGGACGTGAGCCGGAAGCGATCATCCGCGATCTCGGCGAGCTGACCGAAGGCGCACCGATCGTGCACGAGGACCATGGTGTCGGCCGCTATCGCGGACTGATCGCGATGGACGTCGGCGGCATGCCCGGCGAGTTCCTGGAGATCGAATACGCCAAGGGCGACCGGCTGTATGTGCCGGTCGCGCAGCTGCACCTGATCAGCCGCTATTCCGGCGCCTCGGCCGAGACCGCCCCCCTGCATTCGCTGGGTGGCGAGCAGTGGAGCAAGGCCAAGCGCAAGGCCGCCGAGAAGGTGCGCGATGTAGCCGCCGAACTGCTGGAAATCCAGGCCCGCCGCCAGGCGCGTGCCGGACTGGCACTGCAGGTGGACCGCGCGATGTACGAGCCGTTCGCTGCCGGTTTCCCGTTCGAGGAAACCCCGGACCAGCTGGCGGCCATCGACGCCACCCTGCGTGACCTGGCCAGCAGCCAGCCGATGGACCGCGTGGTCTGCGGCGACGTCGGCTTCGGCAAGACCGAAGTCGCGGTGCGTGCCGCATTCGCCGCCGCCAGCGCCGGCAAGCAGGTGGCGGTGCTGGTGCCGACCACGCTGCTGGCCGAACAGCATTACCGCAATTTCCGCGACCGCTTCGCCGACTATCCGATGAAGGTCGAGGTGTTGTCGCGCTTCAAGAGCACCAAGGAGATCAAGGCCGAGCTGGAGAAGGTCGCCGCCGGCACCATCGACGTCATCGTCGGCACCCATCGCCTGCTGCAACCGGACGTGAAGTTCAAGGATCTGGGCATGGTCGTCGTCGACGAGGAGCAGCGCTTCGGCGTGCGCCAGAAGGAGGCGCTGAAGGCACTGCGCGCCAACGTGCACCTGCTGACCCTGACCGCTACGCCGATCCCGCGCACGCTGAACATGGCCATGGCCGGCCTGCGCGACCTGTCGATCATCGCCACCCCGCCGCCGAACCGGCTGGCGGTGCAGACCTTCATCACCCAGTGGGACAACGCGCTGCTGCGCGAAGCCTTCCAGCGCGAGCTGGCACGCGGTGGCCAGCTGTATTTCCTGCACAACGACGTGGAAAGCATCGGCCGCATGCAACGCGAGCTGTCCGAGCTGGTGCCCGAAGCGCGCATCGGCATCGCCCATGGGCAGATGCCCGAGCGCGAGCTGGAAAAGGTGATGCTGGACTTCCAGAAGCAGCGCTTCAACGTGCTGCTGTCGACCACGATCATCGAATCGGGCATCGACATCCCCAACGCCAACACCATCATCATCAACCGCGCCGACCGCTTCGGCCTGGCCCAGCTGCATCAGCTGCGTGGCCGCGTCGGTCGTTCGCACCACCGCGCCTATGCGTACCTGGTTGTACCGGACCGTCGCTCGATCACGCCCGACGCGGAAAAGCGCCTGGAAGCGATCGCCTCGATGGACGAACTGGGTGCCGGCTTCACCCTGGCCACCCACGATCTGGAAATCCGCGGTGCCGGTGAACTGCTCGGCGAAGACCAGAGCGGGCAGATGGCCGAAGTGGGCTTCAGCCTGTACACCGAGCTGCTGGAACGCGCCGTGCGCAGCATCAAGCAGGGCCATCTGCCCGACATCGATGCCGGTGAAGAAGCGCGTGGCGCCGAGGTCGAGCTGCATGTGCCGGCGTTGATTCCGGACGACTACCTGCCGGACGTGCACACCCGCCTGACGCTGTACAAGCGCATTTCCAGCGCGCGCGACAGCGATGCGCTGCGCGAGCTGCAGGTGGAGATGATCGACCGCTTCGGCCTGCTGCCGGATGCGGCCAAGAACCTGTTCGCCATCGCCGAGCTGAAGCTGCAGGCCAGCACGCTGGGCATCCGCAAACTGGACCTGGGCGAGAACGGCGGCCGCATCGTGTTCGAATCCAAGCCGAACATCGATCCGATGGCGGTGATCCAGCTGATCCAGAAACAACCGAACCTCTATGCCATGGACGGTCCGGACAAGCTGCGCGTCAAGCATCCGCTGCCGCTGCCCGAAGACCGCTTCAATGCCGCACGTGCGCTGCTGCTGACCCTGGCCCTGCGCTGATCGATATCCAAGGTTCCGGTCCGCCGCGGGCGGCAGACCGGTGCCCTTTCCGTTTACTGCGCCCGCGACAAGGAGTGTTGCCGTGAATCGTTTCGCCCCCCTTCTGCTCGCCACCAGCCTGGGCCTGCTGGCCGCCTGCCACAGCGGCATGAGCAACCGCGATTACCTGCATGAGAATGTGGCCAGCTGGAACGGCACGGTCAGCATGGTCGAGCAATGGACCAACGGCCCGAACGGCGAGTCCTTCCATGCGTCGCTGCAGGATGGCAAGAGCATGCAGCAGCATCGCTTCGGCCTGAAGAACGCGCACCAGGAAATCGCCGACCGGCTGGTCTTCGTCCAGCAGTTCACCCATGGCAAGGACGCCGATGCACTGCACCAGAACCTGCTCGATTCCCTGAAGAGCACCGAACAGATGTTCGCGGTGATGGAACAGCTGGCTGCACTGCCCGATGGCTACAGCGAAGATCAGGTCACCCCGCTGCTGCAGACGCTGGATGAGGCCGTGAGCAAAATGGACGAAGACATGCAGACCCTGAGCGACGCGCAGGACGCCTTCGCCAAAGCCCATCGCATCCACCTGCAGACCACCGGCTGAGCCACGCCGCCCCGGTTGCCGATGCGGCCGGGGCGACGATACGCTGCACGACTGAACGCATGGCCCCACGCGATACCGTCGATGCGCCCCGCGCAACACCGATGCGGGTACCCTATGCGCCGCCCCGGCCCGCTCTTGCGGGCCTTTCCGTTTCCTGCGTGGCTTCGCCGCGCCGCCAGTCCCGATGCCCCAGCCCAGACCTCCCGACCTCCTGCACGCGCAGGCCTGCCTGATCGACGCCCTGTCGATGTCGCTGCAGATGCGTGATGCCTATACCCGCCACCACTGCGACCGCGTGGGCCTTCTTGCACAGCACCTCGCCCTGCATTGCGACCTGGATGAGGAGGCCTGTGCGCAGGTCGGCCTGGCCGCACGCTTCCACGATATCGGCAAGATCGGCATTCCCGACGACGTACTGCTGAGCCCGCGCCGGCACAACGATGAAGAGCGCGCGATCATGCGCGAGCATCCGGTACGTGGCGAACACATCTTCCTGGCCACCGGTCGCAGCGATGCCGCGCCGGTCGCGCGCCTGATCCGCGCGCACCATGAAGCGTTCGACGGCAGCGGCTATCCCGATGGCCTGCAGGGCGAGAACATCCCGCTGGGCGCACGCATCGTCACCATCGTCGATGCTTATGATGCGATGACCAGTGCACGCCCCTATCGCGCAGCGATGGAGCATGAAACGGTGCTGCGGATACTCGATGAGCAGGCCGGTGGCCTGATCGATCCGTACGTGCTGCAGCGTTTCCACGGCATGCTCAAGCACGAGCCGGCGCTGGCCTGAGCGCACGGGCCGGGCTGCGCCTCGCTTGCGCAGCCGCGGCAATCCTCGCAAGCTGATGACCGGCCAAAGACGGCCGCCTGCTTACGAGGAGCATCACCCATGAAAGGAAACACCCGCATCGCCGCACCGCTGGGACTGTTGCTGTTGGCCCTGGCGCCGTTCGCACAGGCCCAGCAGGAGGGCAACGCCTCCGCTGCCACCTGCCTGTCGCGCAACCAGGTCACCGCCGGCACCTCGCCCGCCGCGCTGATGAACGCCCTGCCCCGCTGCGTGCAGGATGGGCGCATGCAGGACGCCATCGATCTCTACAACATCGCCGGCGTATTCGCCCATTTCGATCGCCAGCGGGTCGCTGACGAGACCGGACACAGTGCCTACAACGCGCTGAAGGCGATGGCGGGTTCGGCGATGGGCGAGGAGAATCTCGGCCGCTTCGACAGCGCGTTGAAGGCGCAGCTGTCCCCCGACAAGGCGCCCGCCTATGTCGCTGGCATCTGCAGCTTCAGCAAGCGCGTGGGGCCGCCCTCCTACACCCCGACCTACATGCTGGCCCATGGCATGTCCAACTTCACCGCCACGGGAGGCGGCCTGGTGCCGGGCTTCGAGCCGGCCAGCGCATGGCAGGCGACGTTGTCGCAGTACCTGAAATGCCCGGGCTGAGCCGCAGCCGCTTGTAGGCGACCGCAATGAAAAGGCCCGGCTTGCGCCGGGCCTTCTGCTTCACTCGTTGCGGGTGATCGGTTACCAGATCACCACGCGCTTGTCGTCTGCGCGCACCATCGCATCACCGGCCTTGCACTGGA
This sequence comes from Stenotrophomonas sp. 82F1, assembly GCF_056861525.1. Taxonomy (NCBI): domain Bacteria; kingdom Pseudomonadati; phylum Pseudomonadota; class Gammaproteobacteria; order Lysobacterales; family Lysobacteraceae; genus Stenotrophomonas; species Stenotrophomonas sp. 82F1. Next base: position 175,988 of record NZ_JBSPUD010000001.1, on the reverse strand, counting down.
ACGCAGCGGCATAGGACGGCATGTTAGACGGCGCACCGTTGGCACGGAAGTTCGCCGGTGCGTGCGGATCGGTGTTCAGGCGCACGCGCAGCTCACCGTCGGTGAAGTTGCGACGCCACACGGTGGCCCAGTTCATGAAGAAGCGCTGGTCCTGGCTGTGGCCGTCAACTTCGACGTTCGCCTTCGGGTTCTCCTTCAGCGCCATCTGCAGAGCATCGTAGGCCACGGTCAGGCCACCCAGATCACCGATGTTCTCGCCCAGCGTCAGCTTGCCCTTCACGAACACGCCCGGCACCGACTCGTAGCCGTCGAACTGCGCGACCAGCTGGTCGGTGCGCTCGGTGAAGGCCTTGCGGTCGCTGTCGGTCCACCAGTTGTCGAAATTGCCGTTGGCGGCGAACTGGCTGCCCGAGTCATCGTAGCCGTGCATCATCTCGTGGCCGATGACCGCACCGATACCGCCGTAATTCAGCGCTGGATCGGCCTTGGCGTCGAAGAACGGCGCCTGCAGGATCGCCGCCGGGAACACGATCTCGTTCTTGGTGGCGTTGTAGTAGGCATTGACGGTCTGCGGGGTCATGCCCCACTCGGTCTTGTCCACCGGCTTGCCGACCTTGTCCAGCATGTAGCGGTAGTTGAACGCGCGCGCGGCCTGCATGTTGCCCAGGTAGCTGTCACCGTTGGTCTGCAGGCCCGTCCACTCGCGCCACTTGTCCGGGTAACCGATCTTCGGGGTGAAGCTGGCCCACTTCTCCAGCGCCTTCTTCCTGGTCTCCTCGCCCATCCACGGGAGCTGCTCCAGCCGCGCCTTCAGCGCCACCGACAGGTTCTGCACCAGGTGCTGCATGGCCTCCTTGGATTCGGCCGGGAACACCGCATCGACATACAGCTGGCCGAGCGCTTCGCCCATGCCGCCGTTGACCGACTCCAGCACGCGCTTCCAGCGCGGCTGCATTTCCTGCTGGCCGCGCAGGGTCTTGCCATAGAACTCGAAGTTGGCCTTCTCGAACTGGCTGCTCAGGTACGGCGAGGCATCGTCGATGGTGTGGAAGCGCAGGTAGGACTGCCAGGTGGCGGCCGGCACGTCGGCCAGCATCTTGTCCATCTCGCTGAAGAAGCCCGGCTGGGCCAGCGAGAACTTCTGTGCGGCCGGCACCTTCAGGGCGTCGAACAGCGCGGTCCAGCTGAAGTTCGGGGTCAGCTTGTCCGCGTCGGCGGCGCTGAGCGGGTTGTAGCGCTTGGCCGGGTCACGCATCTCGATGCGCGACATCGAGGCCTTGGCCAGGCGGGTCTCGAACGCCATCACCGCCTTGGCCTGCTCCGCGGCCCGCGCGGCGTCCACGCCGGACAGGGTCAGCACCTGCGCGATATAGGCCACGTAGGCGTCGCGGATCTTGGCCTGCGATTCGTCGAAGTAATAGCCCTTCTCCGGCAGGCCGAGGCCGCCCTGGCCGACGTAGGCGATGACGTTGGCCGAATCCTTGTAGTCGGCGTTGGCGAACAGCGAGAACAGCACGCCCTGGCCCTGCGCCTGGCTGTCGCGCAGGTACTGGGTGATGGCAGCGGTGTCGTTCAGCGCGGTGATCTTGTCCAGCGTCGGCTGCAGCGGCGCCAGGCCGGCGGCCTCGATCTTCGCTTCGTCGTTGCCGGTCTTCCAGATGTCGCCGATCTTGGCTTCCACCGAGCCAGCCTTGGCCTGGCTGGCGGCGGCCTGCTGGACCAGCGCGTGCTGCACTTCCAGCGAGCGCTCACGCAGGATCTCGAAGCTGCCCCAGGTGGTCTGGTCGCCCGGCACCGGGTTGGCCTTCAGCCACTTGCTGTTGACGAAGCCGTTGAGGTCGGTGCATGCAGCGATGGACGGATCCAGATCGGCGCTGTTGAGCGAGATCAGCGCGGTCTTGATCTGCGACTGGTCGAACGCCGGCTTGGCGGCGTCGGCAGCGGGCGCGGTCTCGTTCTTGCCACAGGCGGCGAGCGAAGCGGCGATGGCGATGGTCAGGCCCAGCGGGACCAGATTGCGGAAGTTCATGAGGCTCTCCTGCGGGTAATTCCACAGGGTAGCCGGGAAGGCCGGCAATACGGACCGGCCAAAGGTCACAGGAGTGCGCCTGTAGAGCCGAGCCCATGCTCGGCTGCTTTCTGAAAACGTCGGCAATGCATCAGCCGAGCGTGGGCTCGGCTCTACAGAAGCGAAGGCCGGCGTGCGCCGGCCCTTCGTTCTTACTTCGCCTTGCCCTGGTTGGCCACGGCTTCAGCGGCCTTGCGTGCCGCCTCCGGGTCACCCAGGTAGCGGAACGACTTCACCGTGAGGTCGTCGTTCAACTCGAACAGCAGCGGGATGCCGGTCGGGATGTTCAGCTCGAGGATTTCCTCGCGCGACACGTTGTTGAGGTACTTGTACAGCGCGCGCAGCGAGTTGCCGTGGGCGGTGACCAGCACGGTCTTGCCGTCCTTCAGCTGCGGCGCGATGGCGTCGTGCCAGTACGGCAGCACGCGGTCCAGGGTGGTGGCCAGCGATTCGGTACCCGGCAGCGCGTTGCGGTCCAGGCCGGCGTAGCGACGGTCATGGATAGGATGGCCCGGATCTTCCAGGTCCATTGCCGGCGGCGGGATGTCGTACGAACGGCGCCACACCTTGACCTGGTCTTCGCCATGCTTGGCGGCGGTCTCGGCCTTGTCCAGGCCCTGCAGGCCACCGTAGTGGCGCTCGTTGAGGCGCCAGGACTTGTTCACCGGCAGCCAGTCCTGCTCCAGCTGGGCCAATGCACCCTGCAGGGTGTGGATGGCGCGCTTGAGCACGGAGGTGTGGGCAACGTCGAACTGCAGGCCTTGCTCGCGCATCAGGCGGCCGGCGGCAGCCGCTTCCCGGCGCCCCTGTTCGGTCAGGTCGACGTCGACCCAGCCGGTGAAGCGGTTGTCCAGGTTCCACTGGCTCTGGCCATGGCGCAACAGTACGAGTTTACGGGTCACTGCAGGGTCTCCAACGCGAGGAAAGGCAGACGGCCATTGTAGCCCCGGCGCCCGCTCACCGCGCCGTGGCGGTGGGGATGTCATCCTGTGGCCGATGAATACCGTGATCGACCCCGGGCGCTGGGAAGGCAGCGTCAGTGCCGCCCGCGAGCAGCAGAAACAGCTGGCCACCCGCGTGCAGCGCCAGGACCACCTGCCCGCCACCGTGCGCTGGCTGGCCGGGCTGGATGTCGGCTTCGAGGAAAACGGCGCGATCACCCGTGCCGCGGCGGTACTGCTCGATGCGGAGACCCTGCAGCCGGTGGCGCAGGAAATCGCCCGCATCGCCACCGTCATGCCCTACATCCCGGGCCTGCTCAGCTTCCGCGAACTACCAGCGCTGCTGGCCGCGTTGGCACTATTGCCGCGCGCACCGGACCTGGTGTTCGTCGATGGCCACGGCATCAGCCATCCGCGCCGCCTGGGCATCGCCGCGCACCTGGGCGTGGTGACCGACCTGCCAAGCATCGGCGTGGCCAAATCGAGGCTGGTCGGCCGCTTCGTCGAGCCGGGCGCCGACGCTGGCGCGCATACGCCGTTGCTGGATGGCAGCGAGCAGCTCGGCTGGGTGCTGCGCAGCAAGCTGCGCTGCAAGCCGCTGTTCGTTGCCGGCGGGCATCGGGTCAGTGCCGATACCGCGCTGTCCTGGGTGCGGCGCACGCTGCGCGGCTATCGCCTGCCCGAGCCGACCCGGTTGGCGGATCGGCTGGCCTCGCGGCGCGACAAATAGCGGTGCAACTGGGCAATACCGCTCAGCGATGCACGTGACCGCGATGGCCCTGCGCGTCGGTGGCTGCATGATCGTGCCCGGCGTGGTCGTCGTCCTTGGCCGCTGATGGCTGGCCACAGGCTTCGCCGCAATGGTCGGCTTCGATCTGCAGGGTCACGTGCTCGATGCCGAAATCATCGTGCAGGCGATCACCGAGTTCGCGACGAAGGCGGTCGGCGTCGTCGCCTTCGCGCATCACGATGTGCGCGGTCAGTGCCGGCGTGCTGGACGCCAGCGCCCACACGTGCAGGTCATGCACGTCCAGCACCGCGTCGTGGTCGGACAGGCGGTCGCGCACCTTGGCCACGTCCATGCCCTTGGGCACACCTTCCAGCAATACGTTGATGGCTTCGCGCATCAGCACATACGTACGTGGCAGCACCCACAGACCGATCAGCACGGCCAGGATCGGGTCGATCGGCTTCCAACCGGTCCATTGGATCAGCAGCGCACCGGCAATCACCGCCACCGAGCCGAGCATGTCGGCCCACACTTCCAGGTAGGCGCCCTTCACGTTGAGGCTCTCACCGCTGCCGGCCTGCAGCAGGCGCATGGAGATCATGTTGATCACCAGACCGACCGCAGCAATCACCAGCATGCCGGTGGAGGCGATCTCCTGCGGCTGGCGGAAGCGACCGATGGCTTCCCACAGGATGTAGCCGGCAACCACGAACAGCATGGCGCCATTGATCATCGCGCCCAGTGCTTCAAGGCGCGCATAACCGTAGGTGCGGCGTGCATCCGGCGGACGCCGGCTCAGCCGCACGGCCACCAGCGCGATCATCAGCGCCAGGGTGTCGGTGGCCATGTGCGCGGCATCGGACAGCAGCGCCAGGCTGTTGGTCCAGAACGCACCAACCACCTCCACCACGAGGAAGGTGGAGGTCAGGCCGAGCGCCCACCACAAGGGTTTCTCGTGGCGGATCTCGGATGGCAGGTGATCGTGGTCGTGACCCATGGCAACAGCTCCTTTGCGATGGAGGCAGGCTACGCCGACGGGCGTTGGGAAACTATCACGGTGTTTATAACATTGCAGGCCTGCACGACCGATGCTGCCGGGCATGGCCCGGCGCTACCGGTGTGACGTGCCCGCCTCCGGTAGCGCCAGGCCATGCCTGGCGAGCGCATCGGATCAGAACCCGAAACGCAGGCTCGCCCAGTACGCGCGACCGGGTTCGTTGTAGGTCGCCGCACCGGCATCACTGCTGTTGGCTTCGCGGAACAGACGTTTGTCGGCCAGGTTGTTGACGCCGAAGCCCACGCTGACCGTGTCGGTCACCTTGTAACGCGCGCTCACGCCCCAGACGTTGTACGCGCCACGGGTCTGCAGCACGGTGGACGCATCGCAGCTGGCCGTGCAGCGCGGGTCGTTGTTGATGTTGGTCGTGGCCGGTTCCTGCTTGCCGTAGAAGGTGCCGGTGAGCAGCAGCGACAGCTGCTCGGTGGCCTGCCAGTCCAGCATGGTGTTGACGGTGTACTTGGGAATCACCGACAGCGGCTGGCCGGTGCTCTTGTTTTCGTTCTCCACCATGTAGGTGAAGTTGTTGCTCCACTTCAGGCGGTCGCCCTGCTCGCCCAGCAGCGGAATCACCAGGTTGCCTTCAAGCCCCTGCACGACCGCCTTGGGGGCATTTTCCCAGCGGAAGATGCGGCCCTTGCTGTCGGCCGTCAGGCCGATCTGGGTGTAGCCGGCCTGGATCTTGTCCTTGTAGTCATTGTGGAAATAGGTCAACGAGGCCTGCCAGCCGCTCTGCGGTGCCCACTCCACGCCCAGTTCCTTGTTCAGGCTGGTCTCTGCGTTGAGATCTGCATTGCCCTGCATGTAGCAGCCGGCGCCCAGGCTCGGCAACGCGTTCGGGCAGCCGTTGCCACGGGTGTAATACAGATAGTCGGGGTTGGACTGATACAGGTTCGGCGCCTTGAACGCGCGTGCGATGCCGCCCTTCACCACCCAGTCACTGTTGAGCCGGAACTGCGCGTTGAGGCTCGGGCTGGTGTTGTTGCCGAACTGGCTGTGATGGTCGAAGCGCAGGCCCGGGGTCACGATCCAGCGTTCGCCCAGGTAGATGTTGTCTTCCACGTAGACAGCGGTAGTCTGCGCATCGGACTTGCCGCGTGCGCGGTCGGCCGAAAGGCCCGGAATGCCACCCCCGCTGCTGCTGGACTGGCTCATGGAATACGGATCGGTCAACCGGCTGTCGAGGTATTCGAAGCCCAGCGTCCACACGTTCCCGGCGCCGCCGAGGGTGGTCGGGAAGCTGACCTCGCCGTCCAGCTGGTAGTTGCGCAGGCGCGAGGTCGACCAGTCAGCGCCGTTGAAGCTGCCTTCCGGGCCACCGGCCAGGCCTTCGTTGATGCGCGAATTGTTGACCCCTTCCACCGCTGCCGTCAGCCGCGAGCTGACATCGCCCCAGCGTCCGCGATGGGTGATCGCGCCGGTGCTGCGGTACATGCGGTTGGTCTCGGCCTGCTGCTCGGCCAGCGCGGCCAGGTCGACGCCGGTGGAGGTTCCGGTGGTGCTGACCGCACGGTCGCCGGCATAGATGTTGCCTTGGCGGCTGGTGCCGGCCTCGAATTCGATCACCTGGTTGGCGGTCACGTCCCAACGCAGCAGTGCGTTTACATCGCGGTTCTTGACGCCTTCGCGGCCCGCCGGCGGTACCGCGTTGGCAGCGGTGGCGAAGTTGCGGTTGAGATCCAGCGAATCGGCATCGGTCTTGTTGAGGTTGCCGTACAGCCGGAACGACAGCGTGTCGGTCATCGGCCCGCTCAGCTGCAGGCCGACGCGCTCGCTGCCACCCTCGGCACTGTGTTCGGGCACCAGGCCGTACAGATCAACCGCGCCGGTCAGGTCGCCGGTTGGGCGCTTGGTGATGATGTTGACCACGCCACCGGAGGCACCCGAGCCATAGCGCGCCGCCGCCGGGCCGCGCAGTACTTCGATGCGCTCGATCATTTCCGCCGGCACCCAGTTGGTATCGCCGCGCGTGTTGCGCTCGCCACTGCGACCCATGCGCACCGCGTCGCGTGCACCCACGCGCTTGCCGTCGATCAGGATCAGGGTATTTTCCGGCCCCATGCCGCGCAGATCGATCTGCCGGTTGTTGCCGTACTGGCCCGATGCGCTGTTGCCGGTCAGATTGACGCCGGGCATCGTCCGCAGCAGCTCGGCGATGTCGTTGACCGGCGGCCGCTTGGCGATGTCTTCAGCGGTGATGGTGGAGGTGCCCAGTGCCTGTCGTGCGATCTGCGAAGCAGTGACATGCACGGTATCGATATCGGTGGCATCGGTTTCCGCGTGCGCGGTAATCGTACCGGCAGCCAGCAGCGCGGCGACGGCGAGCGCCAGCGGGCGCGGTGAAAGTGTGTTTGCAGGCATGTTCTGGACCTTCTGGCAGGGCAGCGGAAGCCTCTGGCATTGGGCACGAGGCGGCGACGGGGGAGGCGGAACGATCACTGCGGGATGCGCGCAGCTCGGTTCCTGCCGTCATTTTTTCACAAATGCGAGTGATTCTCAAATGCGTCAACGCATTGCGGCATCGGCCGGCATGTGCTCTGCCGGCGTTTTTCGGCCTGCATGGCGCTTAAACTGACCGGCTTACCTGCCATCAACCGTCGACAGCTGCGGCCGATACCGTGGTCTGTTGTGCGCCGCTAGAGATCGACGTGGATACACCCCAACTGGACGAAGCCAGCCAACCGCTGGCCCAGGCCTGGCAGCACTGCCTGCTGCAGGCCGGCCCCGCCGCTGCCGCACTGCTGCATGCCGTGGCCGCCGATGCACCGCCAATGCTGGCGCAGCGCTTCTACGAGGTGCTGCTGCAGGACACGCGTGCGCGCCGCTTCCTGTCCCATGAACAGGTCAAGCAGCGCCTGCAACCGGCGATGCAGCGCTGGCTGGCGCAGCTGCTGACCACCGATGCGGATGGCATTGCCGCTACGGTCGCCGCACAGCGGGTGATCGGCGATGTGCATGCGCGGGTCGGCATTCCGGTTGACCTGGTGACTCGCGGAGCACGCGTGCTCAAGCACGAGCTGTTCGTGCGCCTGCGCGCCGACGCCGATGACAGCGACACCGCCTTCGCCGCCATCGATTGCCTCAGCGCGATCATGGACATCGCCATGGAGGGCATGACCCTGGCCTACACGCACGCCCGCGAGCGCTCGTCGCGCACCGATGCAGCGTACCGGCTGTTCTCGCTGGTGCAGAACGTCAGCACCGAGCGCGAGCGCCAGCGCGCCCTGCTGCTGGATTGGGAGAACAGCCTGCTGTACACCCTCGCCGGCCATGCGACAGGCGCCGACAACGCCAGTCTGGCGACCTCGGAATTCGGCCTGTGGTTCACCCACAAGGGCATTCCCAGCTTCGGCGAAAGCAGCGAGACGCAGCAGGTCGGCGGCTTGATGGCACGCATCGACAGCAGCCTGCAGCGCGCCACGGATGAAGATCCGGCACGGCGTCTGGCCGCCCTGCCGGCGATCCGCGAAGACCTGGCCACCATCCGCAACCTGATGACCCTGCTGTTCGAACGCATCGGCGAACTGGATGCGGGCAGCGATGCGCTGACCAACCTGCTCAACCGGCGCTTCCTGCCGACCGTGCTGCGCCGTGAGATCGAATTGTCCACGCGCAACCACACGCCGTTCTCGCTGTTGTTGCTGGACCTGGATCACTTCAAGGCGATCAACGATGGCCACGGCCACGACGCCGGCGACCGCGCACTGCAGCACGTTGCCGCCCTGCTCGGCCAGCAGACCCGTGGCAGCGACTACCTGTTCCGCTACGGCGGCGAGGAGTTCGTGGTGGTGCTGGTGGCGGCGAGCGAGTCGCAGGCGGAGGTGATTGCCGAAAGCCTGCGCCGGCAGATTGCACAATCGCCGATCACCCTGCCGAATGGACAGACGCTGGGGCTGACCGCCAGCATCGGCGTGGCCGGGCACGATGGGCATCCCGATTACGAGCGGGTGATGGCGCGCGCCGACGCGGCGATGTATGCCGCCAAGCGACAGGGCCGCAACCGTGTGGTGGTGGCCGACGAAGCGTTGCCGGAGGCACCCGGGCGACGCGCGCTGCAACGTTGAGCCTGCAGCGCGCGCGGCAGGGCCTCGAACAGATTCGGTGCTACGCGGCGGCGTTGCGCGGAATGCGCCACGCCGCCCACCACGCCAAGGCCAGCAGGGCGATTCCCGCTCCCAGCACGCACACCGCCGGCCACCCGTAGCGCGCCTGCATCCAGGTGCCTGCGGCGGCGCCCGCACCGCTGCCCACCGCATAGAACAGCATGTACAGCGCCACCAGGCGCCCATGCCGTTCGGCCGGTGCACGCAGCAGCAGGGCCTGGTTGGACACATGCAACGCCTGCCCGCCCAGGTCCAGCACTATTACGCCCAGCAGCAACAGGGCCAGCGAGTGCGACAGGCCCAGCAGCGGCACCCAGGCGACCAGCATCAGCAGCAGCGCCCCCAGGCTCACCCGATGGGCGAAGCCACGATCCATCCAGTGCCCGGCCCTTGCTGCCAGCAGCGCGCCGATGATGCCGGCCAGGCCCAGCGCGCCGATGCCAGCGGTCGACCAGCTCAGGGGCGGCGCCGACAACGGCAGTGGCACCGCCGCCCAGAACACATTGAGACCGGCAAACAACAGCAGTGCCAAGGGCCCACGTTCGCGCAGTGCCCGATCCTGCAGCAGCATCTGCACCATGGAGCGCAGCAGCTCGCGCCACGCCGGCGCCATTGCAGGCACCGGCACGTGCGGCAGCCGACGCCACAGCAGCAGCGCCAGCGCTGCCATCAGCAGTGCCGACAGCAGGTACACCGCGCGCCATCCCGCCACGGCGGCGACCGCGCCGGACACCACGCGTGCCGACAGCAGGCCGATGAACACGCCGCCCTGGACCATGCCGACCACCCGCCCGCGCTGCTCCGGTGCAGCGAGGTTGGCGGCGTAGGCGATCAACCCTTGGGTGAGCGCGGTACCCAGCAGCCCCGCCAGCAGCATGCCCGACAGCAACCACGCGGTGCTGCGGGCGGCGGCCAGCCACAGCAGCGCCACCACCAGCGCCAGCAGTTGCGCCCGCAGCAGTCGGCGACGGTCGCCACGGTCGGCCAGTGGCAGCAAGCCGAGCAGAGCCAGCACGCTGCCGGCCTGGGTGGCAGCCAGCAGTACGCCGGCCACCGCGGCATCCAGGGCGAAATCGTGGGCCAGGCGCTCCAGCAGCGGCTGCGCGAAGTAAACGTTGGCCACGCTGGCACCGGCAGCAATGGCGAGCAGACCCAACAACGGGCGGGACAGCGAAGGCATCATCAGTGTGGTTGCAATTTGAAACTGCGTGCACGGTAGCGCCACTGGTTTTAAACTGCAACCACAATCGATGGAGTCCACCATGCACGCCAACAGCCCCTGCCCCGTGGCCCGCAGCGCCGATCTGCTTGGCGACCGCTGGGCGTTGCTGATCATCCGCGACGCCTTCGATGGCATCAGCCGCTTCGGCGACTTCCAGCGCAGCCTGGGCGCGGCGCGCAACATTCTCAGCGATCGCCTGCGGCGACTGGTCGAGGCGGGGCTGCTGGTGCAGCAGCCTGCCGCCGATGGCAGCGCGTACCAGGACTATGTGCTGACCGCGGCCGGCCAGGACCTGTTCCCGCTGCTGGTCGCCCTGCGGCAATGGGGAGAACGGCATCGCTTCGCTGCAGGCGAGGCACACTCGCAGCTGATCGAATCCAGCAGCCGCCGGCCGCTGCCCTACATGCAACCGCACGGACGCAACGGCCAGCCCCTGCACGCCGCCGATACCCGCGTACGCAAGCTCAAGGAGGGAGGCGGCCGGGCCTGATCCGCCCGTTCACGCACACCGGCGACGTCCCCGGGCAGTTAGCATCACTGGTCTCCTGCCGCTGAATGCCGCCGATGCCGAACTACGCCCGAACCCTGTCGATCCTGCTGCCGCTGGCCCTGCTGCTGGCCGCACCATTGGCCTCGGCCCGCGACGTGGCAGCACCCGCAGAACACGTCGACAGCGATGGTCCTTACGTGTTCCGTGAAGGCGCCCAGCTGAAAGCGCAGTGGATCTGCCAGGACCAGGTGGAAACCCAGACCGTGCACGCCGGCAGCGAGGGCGCGGACGTTGCCGTGCACTGCGGCTATCCGCATGCGGTGCATGTGCTGCCGCCGAATGCGCCGTCGGCATCCGTGCTGCCGGCGGTGCCGCGCATCGTCGCCGTGTCCGACATCCACGGCCAGTACGACCTGCTGGTCCGCCTGCTGCGCGCCAACCGGGTGATCGACGCGCAGGACCGCTGGGCACTGGGCACGGACACGCTGGTGATCGCGGGCGACGTGTTCGATCGCGGCCCGCAAGTGACCGAAGCATTCTGGCTGCTGTACGGCCTGCAGCAGCAGGCGGCGGCGGCCGGTGGCGCGGTGCATTTCGTGCTCGGCAACCACGAGACCATGGTGCTGTACGACGACCTGCGCTACGTCAACCCGAAGTACCTGCGCAGCGCGCAGTTGCTCGGCCGCAGCTACCCGCAGCTGTATGCTGCCGACTCGGTGATCGGCCAGTGGCTGCGTACGCGCCCGGTGCTGCTGCAGATCGGCGATACCCTGTTCCTGCACGGCGGCATCTCGCCCGATGCCGTGCAGATGGCATTGGACCCGGCCCACACCAACGCCGCCTACCAGGCCTCGCTGGGCATTGCCAAGGCCGAGGTGAAGGCAGACCCCGCCACTGCACCGCTGTACGACGGCAAGACCAGCCCGATCTGGTACCGCGGCTACTTCGACGGACGCCTGGACACCCAGGGCGTGCAGGCGGTGCTCGACCGCCTCCAGCTCAAGCGCATCGTGGTCGGCCACACCTCCATGCCACACGTCAGCAGCTTCCACGACGACCGCGTGATCGCCATCGACAGCAGCATCAAGAATGGCGAGAACGGCGAACTGCTGTTCATCGAGGACGGCAAGCTCAGTCGCGGCCTGCTGGACGGTTCGCGGGTGCCATTGGCCAAGGGCGAGCCCGGCCTGCAGGACTGAACGAAGGGCCAGCGCCGGGCCGGCCCAGGCACCCCACGCCCGCCACCTGCACCCGGTTTGCCGCTACCCTCGGCAGCCGAGAGGCCCGCCCTGTCCAGCGGGCGGCCCATCCGCCCCCAGGAGCCCCGCGCATGCGCGTTCTCATCGCAGAAGACGACCCCGACATCGCCTCCGGCCTGTGCGCCTCGATGCGCCGGCAGGGCCACGTGGTCGACCACGTGGACAACGGCGCGCATGCCGATGCCGCACTGAATTCCACCCAGTACGCATTGCTGGTGCTGGATCTTGGCCTGCCGCAGCTGGATGGCCGTGACGTGCTGCAACGGCTGCGCCAACGCGGCGATGGCCTGGCCGTGCTGGTGGTCACCGCACGCGATGGCCTGGCCGAGCGCGTGCGCGTGCTCGACCTGGGAGCCGACGACTACCTGGTCAAACCCTTTGCGCTGGACGAATTCGAAGCGCGCGTTCGCGCGCAGCTGCGTCGGGTCACCAGCAACGGCAACCCCGACCTGCGCATCGGCCGGCTGCGCCTGGACCTGACCGGGCACCGGGTGTGGATAGACGAGCAGACGCTGGAGCTGACCGCGCGCGAATTCGGCCTGCTGTCCGCCCTGGCAGTGCGTGCCGAACGCATCGTGTCCCGTGCGCAGCTGGTGGAGGCCCTGTGCGACTGGGGCCAGGACCTGACCGACAACGGCCTGGACATCGCCCTGCACCGCCTGCGCCGCAAGCTGCAGCCGGGCGGCATGGGCATCCGCACGGTGCGCGGGCTGGGCTACATGCTGGAAGACCCCAGCCCGTGATCAGCGGACCGCCCAGCCTGCGACGGCGTCTGCTCGCCTTCCTGGCGCTGCCGATGCTGGGCCTGCTGACCTTCAACACGCTGCTGGCGTACTACGTGGCGCTGGACTACTCCAACCGCATCCACGACCGCAACCTGACCGACGACACCGTGTCGTTCGCGCAGATGCTCAGCACCATGCCGGTCAGCAGCGACCTGTCCCCGCAGGCACGCTTTCTCATCGAGTACGACCCCGACGGTCATCGCTACTTCAACGTCGACAGCAGCCGCCTGGGCACCATCGCCGGCAACGCCGATTTCAGCGCCTATGCACCGTCGCAGGACTGCAGCGGCACGCACCCGGCGCTGTACGAAGGTGAATTGAACGGCCAGCAGGTGCGCATGTCGACGGTCTGCACCCAGGCGATGAACGATCCGCAGGACCAGCTGGCGGTGACCGTGGCCGAAAGCATGGCCGACCGCCGCCAGCGCGCACGCGAGATCCTGATGATCGTCATTCCCCTGATGGCCATGCTGGCCCTGGGAATGGCGGCGCTGGTCTGGTTCGGCGTCACCCATGGCCTGCGTATCCTGACCCCGCTGACCTCGCGCCTGGCCCAGCGCCGCGGCGAACTGGCACCGATTTCCGATGCCGATGTGCCCGAGGAGATCCAGCCGCTGATCAGCACCATCGACGGCCTGTTCGCGCGGCAGGCGGAAATGATCACGCTGCAGAACCGCTTCATTGCCGATGCCGCCCACCAGTTGCGCTCGCCGCTGGCGGGCATGGCACTGCACGTGGACCAGGCACTGGCCCACGGCGATCCGGAGACCGTGCGCGAAGCGCTGCAGAACATCCGCCGGCTCAACCAGCGAACCGCGCGCGTCAGCACCCAGCTGCTGGCGTTGAGCCGTGCCCAGACCGTGCCGGAGACGGTGGAGGCGCTGGACCTGTCCGAACTGGTGCCGCAATGGGTGGGCATGCGCGTGCCTGAAGCGATCCGCGATGGCATCGACCTGGGCTACCTGGGTCCGCAGCAGCCGGTGCGGATACTGGGCAACGGCGCCCTGCTGCACGAGGCGCTGGACAATCTGATCGATAACGCACTGCGCTACGCCGGCGTGGATGCAACCGTCACGGTGGGCGTGCAGGCGCTGGACGACAACGATGTAGAGCTGTACGTCGAAGACAACGGCCCGGGCGTACCCGAGGACGTGATGTCGCGGCTGGGGGAACGCTTCTTCCGCGCGCCCGGCACTGCCGCCAGCGGCACCGGCCTGGGCCTGGCCATCGCCCATGAGGCCGTCGAGCATCTGGGCGGGCGCCTGGGTTACCTCAACCGTCCCGGTGGCGGCCTGAAGGTATCCATCACCATACCGTTGCTGAAGGGCCCTTGATCCAGCCGGGCCGTTGAAAGGTTGCCGAAAATCGCGCTTGCGATGCTGGCCTTCCCGACTGCCGCGCTGGAGCCGACTGGTGTCCGCATCCCATGAGTTCTTTCTTCCCGGTGGCCCGCAGGGCGTCCTGCTGATCCATGGCCTGACCGGCACGCCGGCCGAGATGCGCATGCTGGGCAAAGGCCTGAACAACGCCGGCTTCAGCGTGCACGGCGTGCAGTTGCCGGGCCACTGCGGCAGCGTCGAGGATCTGCTGCAGACCCGCTGGGAACAGTGGTACCAGGGCGTGGAAGATGCGGCGGCAAACCTGCGCGGCAAGGTCGACCAGTTGTTCGTGGGCGGGCTGTCGATGGGCGCGGTGCTGGCGCTGGCACTGGCCGCGCGCCGGCCGGACTGGGTCGCCGGCGTTGGCGTGTACGGCGCCACCTTCCGCTACGACGGCTGGAACATTCCGGCAGTTGCGCGCTTCTCGTTCCTGTTGCCGTGGTTCAAGCGCCTGGGTATCGGCCGCGACCGCATGTTCATGGAAGAGCCGCCGTACGGCCTGCGCGACGAGCGCCTGCGCGCGCAGGTCAGCGCCGCCATGCTGTCCGGTGACAGTGCCGCTGCCGGCCTGCCCGGCAATCCGTGGCATGCGTTGGCCGAAATGCGTGCACTGAGCACCTGGACGCGCCGTCACCTGCACCAGGTCACGGCACCGTGCCTGGTGATGCACGCCCGCGAGGACGACGTGGCCAGCATGGGCAATGCCGAGCTGGTGATCTCACGCGTCAGCGGACCGACCGAACTGGTGGTGCTGGAAGACAGCTACCACATGATCACCATCGATCGCGAACGGCGCGAGGTGATCCGCCGCAGCGCGCGCTTCTTCAGCGACATCGGCGAACGTTCGGGCGTGCTGCAGGCGGTCGCCTGAGATGGGATCGCTTGCCACCCTGCTGTGGCTGGTCAACGTGGTGCTCGACACCGGCGGCCAGTTGGCCTTCAAGGCCGCCGCCAGCGACCCGCAGGACGGCGAAGGCCTGCAGCGCTGGAAGCACATGTTCGGCCGTCCCTGGCTGTGGCTGGGCATGGCCTGCTACGTGCTTGAATTCGTCGCCTGGATCGCCTTCCTGTCGCTGGTACCGTTGTCGCAGGGCGTGCTGCTCGGCTCGATCAACATCGTCGCGCTGATGGTTGCCGGCCGCCTGCTGTTCCGCGAGCGGCTGACGCCGTTGCGGGTGACCGGCATGCTGCTGGTCAGTGCCGGTGTCGCCGTGGTCGGAGCCGGAACATGAGGCGGCTGTATCTGATCGGCTTTCCGCTGCTGATGGCCTTCGACACCCTGGCCCAGCTGTGCTTCAAGTATGCCGGCGATGCCGCGCTGCCGGTCGAGGCCAACAGTGCGTGGCTGCTGCGTGTGCTGTCACAGCCCTGGGTATACGGCGCGATGCTCGGTTACGTCGGCGCGTTCTTCACCTGGATGAGCCTGCTGCGGCATGCGCCGATCGGCCCTGCGTTCGCCGCCTCGCACCTGGAAGTGATCAGCGTGCTGCTGCTGTCGGCGTGGCTGCTGCACGAACCATTGACGCTGCATCACCTGATCGGTGCGGTGCTGATCGTGGCCGGCATCATCTGCCTGGGTCGTGCCGAAGCGGATGATCCGCACGCTGCAACTGAACCATCCCCGTGAGCCTGCTGTCGCGCGAGTTGCCGCCCACCGCCGGTCTGCCACTGCAGGCCGGCGATTTCCTTCCCGGCGGTGGTGACCTGTGCGCGATTCTCGCCGAGCAGCTGGGCACGCCGCCGCTGCAGCTGACCTGCTCGGGCACCCACGCCCTGCTGATCGCCCTGCGCACCCTGCGCAGGCGCGCGCCGCAACGCGATACGGTGATCCTGCCGGCCTACACCTGTCCGCTGGTGCCGATTGCCGTGCACAGCCTCGGCCTGCGCATACAGTTGTGCGATAGCCGCCGCGACCATTTCGATTTCGACCCGGCGGCACTGCACGCCGCAGCCGATGCACGCACCCTGGCGATCATTCCCACGCATCTGGGCGGGCGCATCGCCGATGTCGATCGCGCATGTGCGATTGCGCACCGCGTCGGCGCGTGGGTGATCGAGGACGCTGCGCAGGCGCTGGGGGCCCGTGTGGCCGGCAACAGCGTCGGCCTGCGCGGTGATATCGGCTTCTTCAGTCTGGCCGCCGGCAAGGGACTGAGCCTGCATGAGGGTGGCCTGCTGCTGACGCGCGACGAAGCACTGCGTGCGGCATTGATCGAGCAGGCCGCAGCACACACGCCCTTCAGCCTGCGCTGGGAGCTGACCCGCAGCCTGCAGCTGCTGGGCCTGGCAGCCTGTTACCGCCCTCCCCTGCTGTCGCTGGTGTATGGAAACCCGCTGCGGCGCGCCCTGCGCAGCGGCGACCTGGAAGCTGCGGTGGGTGATGTGTTTCCGCTGGACATTCCGCAGCATCGCGTCAGCCGCTGGCGGCAGAACGTCGGTGCACGCGCAGCACAGCGCCTGCCCGAGTTCCTGCAGGCGGCCCGCCTGCGTGCGCTGCAGCTGCGCGTGCAGCTGGAGTCGCTGCCCGCCGTTGACGTGGTGGACGGAATGCCTGGCACCCAGGGCACCTGGCCGATGCTGATGCTGCTGCTGCCCAGTGAACGTGCGCGTGACAAGGCGCTGTCCGCGCTGTGGCAGCGCGGCCTGGGTGTCAGCCGCATGTTCATCCATGCCCTGCCGGACTACGCCTATCTGCGCGGCATCGTCGCAGACGCGGACGTACCCAATGCCCGCGACTTCGCCGCCCGCTGCCTGACCGTGGGCAACAGTCCTTGGCTGACCCATGCAGACACCCACGAGATCGTGAAGGTGCTCGCGCGCCAGTAGCAGCTGAAGCCAGGCGAGGCCTGCTCCGCGTCACTGGCTGAACGCTTCCCGAGCGCCTCCCTTCGTGCTTTCAGGCGGAAAGGAACGAGAAAGACGGCCTGCCTACATTGGCCCCGTCGCCGGCATCGTGCCAACGCCTCTCTTCATCGACGGAGCTGCCCATGCAATGGAGCATCCTGTGTGACTTCGATGGCACCATCAGCCTCGAGGACGTCATCGATTCACTGTTGGAAAAGTTCGGCCAGCCCGGTTGGCAGCAGCTGGAAGATCAGTGGCGTTCGGGTGAGATCGGCTCGCGTGAATGCATGCAGGGCCAGGTCCGCCTGCTGAAGCTGGATCCGGCCGCCCTCGATGCACACCTGGACCAGGTACGCATCGATCCGGGCTTCGCCGCCTTCGTCAATCGCGCACACGCGTTGGGCCTGCCGCTGCGCATCGTCAGCGATGGCCTGGACTACGCGATCCATCGCATCCTCGCCAACCACGGCTTGCCGCCGCTGCCTGTCGTGGCCAACCACCTGCGCTGGTGTGACGGCCATTGGCAGCTGGAATCCCCTTACCAGGCCGAAGGCTGCCGCAGCGGCACCTGCAAGTGCACCTGCGCAGCGCAGGCACGTGCCGACGAAGCGCCCCGCGTGCTGATGATCGGTGATGGCGCCTCGGATTTCTGCGTGTCCGAACACGCCGATTTCGTATTCGCCAAGCGTCGCCTGATTGCCCATTGCACCGACGCCGGCATTCCCCACGCCGCCATCGACACCTTCCACGACGCTGCCGCGCTGCTGCCGCGCCTGCTCGACGGCAGCCTGCTTCAGCCCTCGCTTCCGCGGCTGCTCGCCACCGCCTGATCGCTCCGCCCGTTGCTTCCTTTGAATGCCCTCTCCGGAACCGAACCGATGAATATTTTTGACAAGAACGCCGATGCCGCCATCACCGATGCGCAGTTGCTGGCAGACGAAGCCCGCTACAGTTCCTTCGGCGACACCGTGCACTACGTCGATCCGCCGAAGATCTTCCAGCGCTGCGAAGGCAGCTACATGTTCGACGCCGCCGGCACCCCGTACCTCGATCTGCAGATGTGGTACTCGGCGTGCAACTTCGGTTACGCCAACCAGCGCCTTAACAATGCGCTGAAGGATCAGATCGACACCCTGCCGCAGGTCGCCAGCCAGTATCTGCACCCCACGCGCGTGCAGCTGGCCAAGACCATCGCGGTGGACATGCACGAGAAGTTCGGCCTCGATGGCCGCGTGCACTTCAACGTCGGTGGTGCGCAGGCGGTGGAGGATTCGCTGAAGATCGTCCGCAACGCGCGCAACGGCAAGAGCCTGATGTTCGCGTTCGAAGGCGGCTACCACGGCCGCACCCTCGGCGCTTCGTCCATCACCTCCAGCTACCGCTATCGCCGTCGCTACGGCCACTTCGGCGAACGCGCGATGTTCATTCCGTTCCCGTATCCGTTCCGTCGCCCGAAGGGCATGACCCCGGACGAGTACTCCGACCACTGCGTGCACCAGTTCGAGCGCCTGTTCGAAAGCGAATACAACGGCGTGTGGGACCCCAAGGTCGGCCAGGCCGAGTACGCAGCGTTCTACGTCGAGCCGATCCAGGGCACCGGCGGCTATGTCATTCCGCCGCGCAACTTCTTCAAGGGCCTCAAGCGCGTGCTGGACAAGTACGGCATCCTGATGGTCGTCGATGAAATCCAGATGGGCTTCTGGCGCACCGGCAAGCTGTGGTCCATCGAGCACTTCGGTGTCACCCCGGACGTGCTGGTGTTCGGCAAGGCGCTGACCAACGGCCTCAACCCGTTGTCGGGCCTGTGGGCGCGCGAAGAGCTGATCAACCCGACCGTGTTCCCGCCGGGCTCCACCCACTCCACCTTCAACTCCAATCCGCTGGGTACGCGCCTGGGCCTGGAAGTGCTGAAGCTGGGCAAGGAGATGGACTACGAGCGCACCGTGCCGGAGAAGGGCGCCTACTTCCTCGACGGCCTGCGCGGCCTGCAGAAACGCCATCCGGAAATCGGCGATGTCGACGGCCTCGGCCTGGCCCTGCGTGCAGAAATCTGCGCCGCCGATGGCTTCACTCCGAACCGTGAGCTGCTGGACCGCATGGTCGACATCGGCCTGGCCGGCGACCTGCTGCACGACGGCAAGCGCATGGGCCTCGTGCTCGATGTCGGTGGCTGGTACAAGAACGTGATCACCTTCGCGCCCTCGTTGAACATCACCTACGAAGAGATCGATCTGGCGATCACCCTGCTGGACCAGCTGCTGACCAAGGCCAAGGGCTGAACTGCAATGCGCTGCCGGTTCCCGTGCCCCGCATGGACATGATCCCGCGTGTTTCCAGCACCGCGCTGGAACCGGCCGCGCTGCTGGAGGGCTTCCTGGCCCACCCGCCCCTGGGCTTTGATGCCAGCCGCCTGCCCAGTGGCCTGCCCAGCTTCCGTGCACCGCTGGATCTGACCACGACCCTGGACGATGCACTGCGCTCGCGCCTGCTGGGGTTGCCGCTGTCGCGCCTGTGGCGGCCGTGGCTGACCTGGCAGACGCGGTTCATCGGTGCCACCAGCACCGAGTACACACCGCTGCCGGCATATGTGTCGGCGGCGGCACTGGCCGACGACGTGCTGCGCCACGGCGTCGGTGACAGCCGGCTGCTGGTGGTCAAGGACCTGGCAATCGATTCGCCCTTGCTGGACGATGCGGCCAACGCACACAGCCAGGCGTTCCTGCAGGCGCTGCTGGAACGTGGGTTCATCCAGCTGGAAGGCATGCCACTGGCATGGGTGGCGATCGATTTCGATGACATCGACGCCTACCTGGCACGCCTGTCCACGGCGCGGCGCAAGAACATCCGGCGCAAACTGCGCTCGCGTGCCCACTTGCAGATCGACTGTATCGCTACCGGCGACCCCGCCCTTGCCGAGCCAAGGCTGCAGGCCGAACTGCACGCGCTGTACCTGCAGGTGTATGCACAGAGCGCCGTGCATTTCGACCAGCTCGACCTGCCCTTCTTCCAGCACCTGCTGGCAGACACGCAGGGCCAGGGGCGCTTGTTCCTCTACCGTCACAACGGCGAGCTGATCGGCTGGAACCTGTGCTACGTGCACGCCGGCAAGCTGGTGGACAAGTACATCGGCCTGTCCTATCCGCAGTCGCGCGACCACAACCTGTACTCGGTCAGCTGGATGCACAACCTGGAGTACGCGATGCAGCACGGCCTCAGCCACTACGTCGCCGGCTGGACCGATTCCCGCATCAAGGCCGAACTGGGTGCCCGCTTCACTTCCACCGTGCATGCGGTGCATGCGCGTTCGCCGCTGCTGCGCGCCGCCCTGCGCAGGCTGGCCCCGCACCTGCAGGCTGAGCCGGATGGAGGGGGGTGACCGATGCAGCTGCGTCCCCCGCTGATCCTCGACCTCGATGGTGGCGTACTGCCGTTGCCGCAGGCACGCACGTTCGCGCTGCAGCACTGGCATGACCGGCTGCGTTTTGCCTGCCGCAACGCCACGCTGGCGCGCTTCGCCGATGACGTTCTGTTGCCGTTGCCGGCACAACTCGGCACGGTCATGCTCGGCAGCGGCGACTTCCACCATCTCAGCCTGCCACTGCTGCAGCGCCTGCACACACGCGCCCCGTTCCAGCTGGTAGTACTGGACAACCACCCGGACAACATGCGCTTTCCCTTCGGCATGCACTGCGGTTCCTGGGTGAATGCCGCCGCCGCATTGCCGCAGGTATCGCATGTGCACGTGCTGGGCATCACCTCCACCGATATCGGCCGGGGCCACGCGTGGGAGAACCACTGGCGGCCCTTGCTGGGGCGACGGCTGACCTATTGGTGCATGGACGTGGATGTGGGCTGGGCCAGCCGCATGGGCATGGCAGGCGCCTTCCGCCGCTTCGAACATCCCGAGGCGCTGGTTGCAGCGTTCGCCGCCGAACAGGCGCAGGCGCCGCGACCCACCTATCTATCGATCGACAAGGATGTGTTCGCCGAAGAGGTAGCGCGCAGCAACTGGGACCAGGGCCGCTTCCAGCTTGAACACGCACTGATGGTGATCGAGGCCCTGCGCACCGGTGGACTGGTGGGCAGCGATATCACCGGCGAGGTGTCACTGGCCAACTATCAGAGCCGTTTCAAGCGCTGGCTGTCGTCGCTGGATGGGCAGCCCGACATCAGCGCCGATGATCTGCCGGCATGGCAGCAGCAGCACCAGCAGGTGAACCGCGAACTGCTGGCGGCGATGGCCGCAGTGCCGACTGCCTGCTGAGTGCTTTTTTTGTAGAGTCGAGCCATGCTCGGCTCAGGGGACCGCGAACAGAAGCCGAGCACGGCTCGACTCTACAAATGGCGATAGCCGAGCATGGCTCGGCACTACACTGGGTTCCCGCCCCCGGAGCCGCCGTCATGCCCCAGACCGTCATCCCGCAGCTGCGCATGCGCCATGCCGATACCAGCCTGCCGTTCTACGTGCAGGGCCTGGGCTTCGTCGTCGACTGGGAGCACCGCTTCGAACCCGGCTTGCCGCTGTTCGCCCAGCTCACCCGCGAGGGCCAGACGATCTTCCTGACCGAACACAGCGGTGACTGCGAAGTGGGCGGCGCGGTGTATTTCATCGTCGCCGACGTCGATGCCCTGCACCGCGCGTTCAGCGCTGCGGGGGTACCCATCGAGCAGCCGCCACACGATACCGATTGGGGAAGCCGGGAAATGCTGATCGTCGATCCGGACGGCAACCGCCTGCGCTTCGCCACGGACGCAGCCTGAGTGCCACCGGCTTGAGCGGGAATATACGTTTCGTATACGCTTCATATATTCCCTGTCGAGAACGCCCATGGGCATCGTCAACATCGATGACACCCTGCACGACCAGCTGCGCCGTGCCTGCACCGTCTCCAACCGCTCGATCAATGCCCAGGCCACATTCTGGATCCGGGTCGGCATGCTGTGCGAGATGAACCCGACCCTGAGCTTCCAGGACGTCGTCGCCAGCGAACTGCGCGCCGCCGGCGTGCAGCCGCAGCTGCTTGCGCCCGGGCGGGCCTGAGCCGATGGCCATGATCAAGCGCCCCGACGAGATCGGCCGCCTGGCCGAGTCCGGGCGACTGCTGGCGCAGGTCTTCGCCATGCTCGATGCCCTGCCCCTGCAGGGCCGCAGCACGCTGGAGATCAACGACATCGTCGAACGCATGATCGTCGACGACCTGCAGGCACGGCCCGCCAGCAAAGGGCAGTACGGTTTCCCGTACGTGCTGAATGCCTCGATCGACAACGTCATCTGCCACGGCATGCCGTCGGCCGATGACGTGCTGCGCAATGGCCAGATCGTCAACCTCGACATCACGCTGGAGAAGAACGGCTACATCGCCGATTCCAGCACCACGTATCTGGTGGGTGAAGTCGACTACGCCGCGCGCAAGCTGGTGCAGGTGACCTACCAGGCCATGTGGAAGGGCATCGCCGCTGTGCGGCCCGGCGCGCGCCTGGGCGATATCGGCCACGCCATCGCCCGCCATGCCCGCAGCCACGGCTACAGCGTGGTCAAGGAATACTGCGGCCACGGTATCGGCCAGGAGATGCACGAGGAGCCACAGATCCTGCATTACGGCCATGCCGGCACCGGCATGGAACTGCAGGAAGGCATGGTGTTCACCATCGAGCCGATGCTCAACCAGGGCAAGCCTGCGATCCGCCAACAGCCCGACGAATGGCCGGTGTACACGCGCGACGGCAAGCTGTCAGCGCAGTTCGAGCACACCGTAGCCGTGACCCGCAGCGGTGTGCGCGTGCTGACCCTGCGCCCCGATGAAACCCCATTGTGCGCGGTGGATGCGGCCTAGAGCGGACGCAGCAGCAACAGCAGCGCCAGGCACAGCATGAAGGCGGCCACGCCTGCATCCAGCAACCGCCATGCGGCCGCGTTGCGGAACACCGGCTGCAGCAACCGGGCACCGAACCCCAGCCCGCAGAACCAGAGCACGCTGGCCACGCAGGCGCCCGCCGCGAACGCCCAGCGCAGCTCACCCGGATAGCGCGTGGACAGGCTGCCCAGCAACACCATCGTATCCAGGTAGACGTGCGGGTTGAGCAGGGTGAAGGCCAGGCAGGCCAGCAGCACCTGCCGCCGGCTGCCACCACTGGCATCGGCCGCGGCCAGCGCGCTGCCACCTCGCCATGCGCGCAGCCCGGCCTGCAGGCCATAGCACAGCAGGAAGGCGGCCCCGCCGAAGCGCAGCACCTGCAACAGCAGCGGCCATTGCAGCACCAGTGCTCCCATGCCGCCCACGCCAGCGAGGATCAGCGCGATGTCCGCGCCCATGCAGGCCAGCACCACCATGCCCACGTAGCGACGCTGCAGCCCCTGCCGCAGCACGAAGGCGTTCTGCGCACCGATGGCGATGATCAGGCCAGCACCCGCAAACAGGCCGGCCAAGGCCGCAGCAATCCACATCCGACCCTCTCCACCGTGACAGGAGGCGCAGGGTGCAACCAACGGACCCGTTAAGGCCAGCTGATTTTTCTTTATCCTGTGCAGAAAAACTGAAGAGGCACCGCGTGGATCTGGTACATCCGCAGTTGAGCGCCTTCACCGCGGTGCTCGAAGAAGGCAGCTTCGAGGCCGCCGCACGCCGCCTGTCGATCAGCCCGTCGGCGCTGTCGCAACGGATCAAGGCGCTTGAGGACCGGCTGGGCCAGGTGCTGGTGGTGCGGCAGGCGCCGTGCCGGCCTACCGCTGCCGGTGAAGTGCTGCTGCGGCGGGTGCGGCCGATGCAGACGCTGCAGGCCGAAGCGCTGGCCGAACTGCTGCCTGAACGCGGCAGCGATGCCACCCGCACGCCGATCCCGCTGGCGGTCAACGACGATTCGCTGGATACCTGGTTCGTCGCCGCAATCGCCGAACTGCACCAGCGCCACGGCTACCTGTTCGACCTGCGCATGGACGACCAGGACCACACCCTGGAACTGCTGCGCAACGGCAGCGTGCTGGGCGCGGTCACCGCCGAACGCAGCCCCCAGAAGGGCTGCAACGTGCATCCGCTGGGCGCGATGCGTTACCACGCCATCGCCTCACCGGTCTTTGCGCGGCGCCACTTCAGCAAGGGCATGCAGGCCGACGCGTTGGCGTCGGCGCCGATGATCGTGTTCAACCGCAAGGATGAACTGCAATGGCGCTTCCTGCGCAGGTTGACCCGCGCACGCCTGCAACCGCCCGTACACTACCTGCCCTCCTCCACCGGCTTCGTCGACGCTGCCGCGCGCGGGCTCGGCTGGTGCCTTGCTCCGGAGGCCCTGGTCACGCCAGCGGTACAGGCCGGGCAGGTGGTGGTGCTGGAACCTCGTCGCTGGCTCGACGTACCCTTGTTCTGGCAGCATGCCGCCGTGCGATCGAGCACGCTGCAGCACATCACCCAGGCGCTGCGCACCGCCGCTGGCAACACCCTACGTTGAAAAGAGAATGATCCAGACTACCGCAGACCCCGGCTTCACGCGCGGACCACTACCGTTTGCCCACTTCTTCACTACAGGAACGGCATGCGCCTGAGCTGCCCACGGACAAGGATGCACCGCGCACTCAGCGCTGCCGGTTTGGCCCTGCTGGCCAGCCTGCCGCTGGCTGCGGCGGCGCAGACCAGCGCGCCTCCCGCACTGGAATGGGAACAGGCGCGGCAGCGGCTGGAACAGGTCTCCGACGCACTGGCCGCTGCTGATGCCGGCGTGCGCAACAAGGAAGAACTGCAGGAAGCCACCCGCCTGCTGCGCCTGCCGGAGATCACCGGCGAAGTGCGGCGATTGCAGTTCCAGAAGACACTGACCCTGCCGCTGGGCTCACTGGCACCGGTGGCCGAGGCCTTTGGCATCGACTCGCCGCTGTCGTTCACCGAACGCGACTGGCGCACGCGGCCGGTGGTCACTGCAGTGCTGCCGTTGTACACCGGCGGCCTGATTCCCGCCGCGCAGCGTGCTGCCGGCGCAGCCAGCGAACAGGCCAGCGCCGAGCGCGAAGCGCAGCGGCAGTCGCTGACCGTGCAGCTGGCCCAGGCCTACTTCGGCCAGCGCCTTGCCGAACAGGCGGTGGTCGTGCGCCGCGATGTACGCGATGGCCTCAATCGCCACCTGTCCGATGCGGAGAAACTGGAACGCGAAGGCTTCGCTACCCGCGCACAGCGCCTGCAGGCCACCGTCGCCCGCGACAAGGCCGAGCGCGAATACCAGAAGACGCTCAATGACCTGGCCACGCTGAAGGCTGCGCTGGCCACCCTGCTGCGCAGTGGCGGCGATGTGCAGCCGTTGTCTCCGCTGTTCGTGCAGCGCACCCCGCTGGAACCGGTCGCCAGCTTCGAGCGCACCGCACAGGCACGGCAGCCGCAGATCGCGCGCCTGCGGGCGATCGTCGCGCAGGCCGAACAGGGCGTGCGCGTGCAGCAGGCCAAGCTCAAGCCAACGGTATTCCTGTTTGGCCAGTACGATTTCCGTCGCCGCGACGAAATGCTGACCGATCCGGACTGGGCATTCGGCATCGGCCTGAAGTACACCTTCCTGTCGCCGAACTCACGGCCGGCACAGATCAGTGCAGCACGCGCGCAGCAGGAACAGGCCGAGGCCGGCCTGCGCGAGGCCGAGAACCAGGTTGCACTCGGTGTGCGCAAGGCCTGGAACGAGCTGGAAACCGCACGCCAGCAGTTCGTGCTGCTGGACAGCAGCATCACCCAGGCCGACGAGAATCTGCGCCTGCAGGAGCTCGCCTTCCGCGAAGGCCAGGCCACCTCGCTGGACGTGATCGATGCGCGGCTCGGCCTCGGCGGTGCCCGCGTCGAACGTGCGCAGGCCGCCTACCAATACGATATCGCCTTGGCACAACTGCTCGAGGTGAGTGGACAGATGGACCGCTTCGAAGACCATCGGCGGCGTGCAGACGAGGTAATTGATCATGAGTGATGTGTTGCACGACGAAGCAACGACGCCCCCGGGCAAGCGCCGGCTGGGGCCGATTCTACTGGTGGTGCTGCTGGTGGCAGTGGTGCTGGGCCTGTGGCTGGCCTGGCGCAGCCCCGCCGACCAGATCCAGGGCATGGCCGACGCCGACACCCTCAACGTGTCGGCCAAGATCACAGCGCGCGTGGCCGAACTGAAGGTGCGCGAGGGCGACCGCGTGCAGGCTGGGCAGGTGCTGTTCCTGCTCGACAGCCCCGAAGTCGCAGCCAAGGAACAGCAGGCGCACGGCGCGCTGGCCGCGGCGCAGGCGGTGGCCGACAAGGCCAACGACGGCGCACGCAGCGAAGACATCCGCGCGGCCGAAGCCAACTGGAAGCGCGCCGAAGCCGGTGCCACCCTCGCCGAAGCCACCTACCGGCGCGTGCAGAACCTGTTCAACGAAGGGGTGATGAGCCGGCAGAAGCGCGATGAAGCGGCGGCCCAGGCCACCAGCTCGCGCGAACTGGCCCGCGCCGCCCGCGCTCAGTACGACATGGCATTGGCCGGTGCGCGCGAGCAGGACAAGCGTGCCGCACAGGGTCAGGTGCAGCAGGCGCAGGGCGCGGTGGCGGAAGTCAACGCTGCACGCGTTGAAGTGGAAGGTCGCGCACCGGTGGCCGGTGAGATCAACAAACGCATGGCCGACCCGGGCGAACTGGTCCCGGCCGGCTACCCGGTGTTCACCCTGGTCGACATCGACCGCATGTGGGTGTCGATGAACCTGCGCGAATCGCAGATGCAGGGCCTGAAGGTCGGCAGCAAGCTGCGTGGCAGCGTGCCGGCGCTCGGCAAGGACGACGAATTCGAGGTCTACTTCATCAATCCTGCGGGCGACTACGCCACCTGGCGCACCACCCGTCAGTCATCGGGCTATGACGTGCGCAGCTTCGAAGTGCGGGTGCGCCCGGTACGCCGCATCGAGGGCTTCCGCCCCGGCATGAGCGTGCTGTTCGCATGGCCGCAGCACTGAACACCAGCCGCAGCAGCTTCGGCAGCTCATGGCAGCGCGAATTGCGCCGGTTGCGCAGCAACCGCGCAGACCTTGCACTGGTCACCGTGCTGCCGCTGTTGATGCTGGTGGTGATGGCCTGGATGTTCTCCGCATCGGTGATGCGCGATGTGCCGATTGCCGTGGTCGACCTTGACCACAGCAGCGACAGCCGCCTGCTGCTGCGCATGCTGGATGCCAGCCCCGGTGTGCGCATCGCCAGCCAACCGGCGGGCATGGAGGAGGCACGCGCGCAGCTGCGCCGGCTGGAGGTGTTCGCGGTGGTGCTGGTGCCGCGCGATGTGACCCGCCAAGCGCTGCGCGGCAGGCAGGGCACGGTGTTTTCCTATTACAGCGCCACCTACATGACCACCGGCCAGTCCGCTGCGCGTGATATCGGCGATGCGGTATCGGCATGGAATGCGCGCCTACTGCGCGAACGCATCGGCCTGCAGGTCGGGCCGGGCAAGCTGCGTGCCGCGCCCATCGCGGTGCAGTCGGACATTCTGTTCAATCCGGCACGCAGCTACGAGCTGTTCCTGCTGCCGCTGATCTTCCCGGCGGTGCTGTCGCTGGTACTGGCGCTGGCGGTGGCCGGCAGCCTCGGCCGCGAGATCCGCGACGGCACCCTGCCCGCCTGGCTGGGCCACGCGCCATGGTCGGCCATTGCCGGCAAGGTACTGCCCTACGTCCTGCTGTTCTCGTTGTACGGTGCACTGGGCGCGGCCTACCTGGCCTGGCTGCGCGGCGACGGCATCGCCGGCAGTGTGGTTCTGCTGCTGTTCGCGCAGCCACTGTTCTACCTGGCCACCGCAGCCTATGCACTGTTCTTCGTTGGCGTTACCCGCGACATGGGCACGGCCCTGTCCGCAGTGGGTCTGAGCATCGGCACCGCACTGGCCTTTTCCAGCGCCACGTTCCCGGTGATCGACGCGCCGTTGTTCACCCGCGTCTGGCACCTGCTGCTGCCACTCAGCGCCTACATCAAGCTGCAGACCCAGCAGCAGTTCATAGGCTCGCCACTGGCGGTGTCGCTGTGGCCGCTGGCCACGCTGCTGCTGATGATCCTGGTCGCCGGCGGCATCGGCGGCTGGCGCCTGCTGGCGTTCGCGCGCACGCCGCAGGCCGCGCAACCCGCCGGGGCTGGCGCATGAGCCGGATCTGGCAGAGCCTGCGGCAGACCCTGCTGGCCGTGCTCTGCGACCGCTATGCGATCGTAGTGATGGTCGGCGCGGTGATTCTGTACTCGTTCTTCTACCCCGCCGCCTATCGCCACCAGGTGGCTGGCAACCTGCCCGTGCTGGTGGTTGATGAAGACCACAGCGCGACCAGCCGCGAACTGCTGCGCAAGCTCGATTCGCTGCGCGTGGCGCATGTGGTCGGGCAACCAGCCGATCTGCAGCAAGCGCGTGCACAGCTGGAAGCCGGCCATGCCGAAGGCATCGTGCTGATCCCGGCCAACCTGGAGCGCGACATCCTGCGTGGCCATCCGGCCAAGCTGGTACTGCTCGGCAACGGCGCCTATCTTGGTCGCGCCAGCTGGGTGCTGGGCAGCGTGGCGGATGCACTGGGCGCGTTCGGCCGCGAAGCGGCAGTCACCCAGGCCGCGTTCATGGGCGCGCCACAGGCGCCACCGATCACTCTCGTGCAGCGGCCGTTGTTCAACACGCAGGAAGGCTATGGCAGCGCGATCGTGCCCGGCGTGGCCGAACTGATCGTGCACCAGACGCTGCTGATGGGCATCGGCGTCCTGCTCGGCGGTCGCCGGCTGGTGCTGGGCCGGCGCCTGCGGTTCGACCTGCCCACCCTGACCGGCATGGCCCTCGGCTTCGGCCTGATCGGGCTGTTCGGGCTGTTCTGGTACGCCGGCTTCACCGCCTGGGTTCAGGACTATCCGCGTGGCGGCAACCCGCTCGGCCAGCTGCTCGGCGGTACGCTGTTCATCGCTGCCACAGTGGCGTTCGGCCTGTTCGTCGGCAGCTTCTTCCGCACGCGCGAACGCGCCTTCCAGTACATCATCGCCACCTCCATCCCGCTGTTCTTCCTGGCCAGCCTGTCCTGGCCGGCGGTGATGACGCCGTGCCCACTGGTGTGGCTGGCACAACTGCTGCCGACCACCTCCGGCATCAACCTGATGGTGCGACTCAACCAGATGGACGCCAGCCTGGCCGAGGTCAGCCACGAACTGATCACCCTGGCCGTGCTGCTGGTGCTGTACGGCGCCCTCGCCCTCTGGCGCCTGCACGGCAAAAAGGGGACGGAGGGGATCAAGTCGTAACCGGCGCGGGAGGGGAGAAACCGACTGGATCCCCTCCGTTCCCTTTTTTAAGGCTCCGGCGCGTACCAGAACGGGATGTTGTATTCGCGGCGGCGGCTGGGGCCACGTTCGCCGCCGTCGGCGTTCCAGACCAGTCGCAGGTCATGCCGGCCCGGCTTCAGGTCCGCCATCGGCAGGTAGCCCACCAGCCCGCGCATGTCGAGGTCGCGGCGCTCCATCGGCACGAAATCATGCAGGTCGACCTTGCCGCCATCGAGCTGCACCGTCCACAGCAGCGCCATGCAGTTCACCGCTGCCGTCGCCGCCTGTGCACCCTGCGCTTCGTTGCGGGCACCGCCCGCACAGCGCTGCCGTGCCACCGGATTGTCACGCTGCGGACGGTGCGGAATGAACAGCCGCAACCGCGATGCACTGATGGTATCGGCCGGAATCATCGGATAGGGCAGCAGCTGGTCATGCGCCGAGCGCAGCGATTCGTAGTGCGCGCCAAGCATGCCGTGGTCCACCGCTTCTTCGGTCATCACGCTGTAGCGGTTGAACAGCGAGAACTTCATCGAGCCGTACACCTGCAGGGCAGCGAGCACCATCGCCAGCATTACCGCCGATATATAGATCACGGTGAACGAGCGGCCGCGCAGGTTGCTCTGCAGGGTCCACTGCATGGTCTGCAGCAGGCGCAGCATCGGTACCCGCTGCAGACCCGCCAGCACCGACTGCAGCCGCTTCTCCTGCCGTGCGGTGTCCAGGCCCCGCGCGTGGCGCCGCGCGATCGACTTCTCCAGCAGCATCGGCACCATCGCCAGCCCAAGCAGGCCAACCATCAGTACTGCGACAATCGCCAGCGTGATGCGATCGACATCGCCGAAGGCGGCACCGATGGCCATCGCCACGCCGAGCGAGACGATCGCCACCACCAGCGTGCCGGCCAGGGTCTGCACGCACAGCAGCGTGCTCGAGAACAGCATGGTGGCAAGCCGGTCCGCACGTTCGATGGTGCCGTCGAGCCCGCCGTCGCGTTGCTTCAGGAACGCGCGTGAGAACGGCCCCAGCATCGTCAGTCGATCCCAGTCGATGCCGTTGGGGAAGTGCGATTTCAGACCGATCAGGCCGATCCAGTAGCCGCGCACCGCCAGGTGGATGATCAAGGCCACCGCCAGCACGTAGCACATGCCCACGCCGATGCTGAAGGCGAACCATAACGCCTGGAAATAGACCCCTTCGGTATGCAGGCTGCTGCGCGCCCACGCGTCGAACAGATAGCCCGGCACGGCCAGCAGTGCGAAGGCGAGCAGACCGGAAATGAACAGCTCCAGCTCGTCGGTGCGGTCGCGCACGCGGGAGTAGCTGGCTGTCGTGCGAGGCACTGCATCGGCAACATCGGACGGTTCCCGACGGTCTACAGCACTGGACTCGTTCACTGGCGATTCATCCCTGGGGGTCGGCGCAGTATAGGCATGCGCCCTGCTTCACGGAACGGCACCGGAAACGAAGAACGCCGGCACAGGGCCGGCGTTCGGGTACAGCGGTGTGGAAGGGGTTATCGCATGGGGGATCAGCGGTAGACGCGCTCACAACGGCGCTCGACCACACGGTCGCCGGTCTTCTGCTGATGGTTGCCCTGGATCTGCCGGCCGGCCGCGCCGCCCGCCACGGCACCGGCAACCGTCGCCAGTTTCTTGCCGTTGCCGCCGCCTACCTGGTTGCCCAGCAGGCCACCGACCACGGCGCCCGTGGCGGTGCCGGTGATGCGGTTGGGATCGCGGGTATTGCGCTGCACTTCCACGTTCTTGCAGACCACGCGGCTGCCATCGTTGAACTTGCGGCCTTCATCACGCGGGCCGTAATTCTGTGCGCCAGCAACGGACGACGCCGCCAGCAGGGTGCCCAGCACCATCAATCGGGTCGAGGTCTTCATGGCCATCTCCTGTGCTCCGGTATGGCGCAAGTGTCTGCCTGCGGGTGGCAACTGCAGGTGAAATCCGCGTCTGCGGGGGTTGAGCGGCCACCATCGGTTCAGGAAACAAAAATGCGCCCATCGCGACCAGCATCGCGATGGGCGCCGTCTCCCAACCGGCTTAGAACTCTTCCCACCCACCCGTGTTGGCCGCGAGCGACGGCGCGATCCGCGGCGGCACGCCGGTCACGCGACGCACCGGCGGCACGCTCGCGGCCACCGCTGCCAACATCGGCCGGACCGCTGCCGCCGCCACCGAAGCCCCGGTGCGGAACACCGACACCGCCTCGGCCAGCAGGTTGGCCTGCTCCTCCATCGAACGTGCTGCAGCGCTGGCCTCTTCCACCAGCGCAGCATTCTGCTGGGTGGTTTCGTCCATCTGCATCACGGTCTGATTGACCTGCTCGATGCCCGAGCTCTGCTCCTGCGAGGCCGCCGAGATCTCGGCCATGATGTCGGTCACCCGCTGCACCGACGCGACGATCTCGCCCATCGTGGTGCCCGCCTGACGCACCAGCGCCGAGCCGTCGGATACCTTGCCCACGGACTCTTCGATCAGTCCCTTGATCTCCTTGGCCGCACCCGCCGAGCGCTGAGCCAGCGTGCGCACCTCACTGGCCACCACGGCAAAGCCCCTGCCCTGCTCACCCGCACGCGCCGCTTCCACGGCGGCGTTGAGCGCCAGGATGTTGGTCTGGAAGGCGATGCCATCAATCACACTGATGATCTCGGCGATCTTCTTCGACGACGCTTCGATGGCCGTCATGGTGGTCACCACCTGGCCGACCACCTCGCCGCCCTGCGAGGCCACCCCATGTGCACCGATGGCCAACTGGTTGGCCTGGCGCGCGTGTTCGGCGTTCTGTTTCACCGTGGAGGTCAGTTCCTCCATCGACGCTGCCGTCTCTTCCAGATTGGCCGCCTGCTGCTCGGTACGCCGCGACAGATCGGTATTGCCCGAGGCGATCTCCCCCGCTGCCAGATTGATGCTGGATGCGCTGGCCTGGATACGGCCGACGATCTGGGTGAGCTGCTCGACGGTGGCATTGCAGTCGTCGCGCATACGGGCGAACACACCGTGGAAATCGCCCTGCATGCGCACGGTCAGATCGCCGCGCGAGATCGCCTGCAGCAGGCTCGACACCTGCACCAGATTCTCATCGGTGGTCTGCATCAACCGGTTCAAGCCGGTCACCATCTCGCCGAAATCGTGCTCGAAGCGTGTTTCGTCGCCTCGCAGGCTGAAATCGCCGGCGGCCGCGGCTGTGGCCAGCCGGCGGATCTCGCCGTTGATGGCCGACAGGCTGGACTTGGTCTCGTCCATGGCCTGGGTGATCGCCGCCTTCTCGCCCGGAAGGCGATCCATGTCCACCGACAGGTCGCCGCGCGCGTAGTGCTTCATCACCTCGATCAGGCGGTTCTGCACCTGCACGTGCGAACCCACCAGTGCGTTGGTGTCATGCACCATCCGCCCGTAATCGCCGGGGAAGGCGCTCTCGTCCATGCGATAGCCCAGGCTGCCGTCATCATGCTGCCGCGCCATCTCGCCCTGCGCCGCCATCACCGCCTGCAACTGCCCCTGCATGCGCTGCATGGATTTCAGCAACTGGGTCACCTCGTCATTGCCCGAGGCATCGATGACGTTGTCCAGGCGACCGTTGGCGATACCATCGGCCAGCTTCACCGCACCCGCCAAGGGCCGGGTCAGGCTGCGGGTGATCGCCCACGCAGCCAGTGCACCGAGGATCAGGCTGAGCACACCGAAGGCGATGGACAGGGTTCCCGTCCACGCTTCCGTGGCGCGGTATTCCTCACGGCTGCGTTCGGTCAGGGCTTCCTGGTGCCGCAGCAGGCTGGAAATCGCTCCATTCCAGGCCGTGGCCAGACCGTGCTCGGCCAGCAGTTCGGTGGCTGCACCGTCGTAGTCGCCCGCCTTCATCCGCTCGTGCAGTTGCTGGGTGGACACATCGGTCGCCTTGCGTGCCGCCGCGATCTGCGCCACCAACGTGTCGCCGGTGGCATCGCGGGGAATCTTGACGTACTTGTCCCAGATGCCGTCGTAGGTACGGCTCAGTTCCTGCGCCCGCTGGTAATCCTTGTCGAACTCCTCGCCACGCTTGATCACCATCAGACGGCGATGCATCAGCACCGCGTTGTTGGTATCAAGCATGTCGTTCAACAACCGCATCTTGACCATGTTCACGCCCACTACTTTCTCGAACTGGGCGGACTTCAAATGGTTTCCGTACAACACCAGGCCGACGATGGCCATGATGAACAGCAACAGCAGACCGAAGCCGGCAGAAAGCCGGGATCCCACACGGAGGTTGCGTAAGGCGAGCATCTCAATTCCCTTGATCGTGGCCCTACCTTCGATGGCGGCTCGACGGGGGGAAACTTTAAGGAAGTTTTACGCTTCGAATCCTCATCAAAGTGAATCCGTTCAAACACTCTTTGATATATATATCGGGCCCGAACGCCTCGCAGGCAGGGTAATCCTCAATATTATCCATCCAGGCCAATGACCGCCCGCATCGAGAAGAAGCCCTGCTCCCCTCAACGGTAACGTCAGTCTGTCCGATGCCCTGCAGCAGAACCTCCTGCTGTGTTTCGTCGAGGGTTCACGGCTTCATGACACCTGCATCGACAACGCATCCGCACGGAATCAGGTTCGGTTCGATCATGCAGACAGGGTCACGCGTGCTCGCGGAAGTGGTCGACGTGGGCCTTGCCCAGGACACCGCGGATGCTGACATCGTTCTCGGCCGCGATGTTGGTTGCGGTCAGGCTGATGTTGCCCTCCGTGGTGGCCATGCGCACGCGCTGCAGGCGCCTTCACCAGCACACTACCGGGCAGCGAGCGGCAGCAGAAATGAATGCATGCGCGGCAACCAGTTACTGATTGGAAATCAGAAACTCCGTCTCAGTCAATGCGCACCGCCCACCCATGCGCCAGAATTCAAAATAAGGACCGAAATCCACATCCAACTCAAACAAGGAGCCACCGATATACCATGCCAAATAATAGTCGGCAGCCAACCCATAAAGCGCCTCAAGCAACGCATACACCTGATCAGACTCGGATATCCTGCTCGCCCTCAGCGAATCACCAATTCCATCGAACAGCCAGTGATGAGGAATATCACGCTGAAGCGCGGAATCCAGATCACTCTCGGCAGCAAAAACCACCTTCGCGCGCCTGCAGATTCCTTCAATCTCAACATCACCTATCTTTCCGCATATCTCCTCCTGCCCCCTCAGCCACTCACTTCCAAGCCTGACAATCTCTTCGCGTGACGTTGAGAAACGCGGACGCAGGTACAACGAACCGTCCAGGCTACCGGAAGAAATAACCTTGACAGCCTTCGCATGCAAATCCAACGAAGATCGAAAATAACCAAATATCTTCCGGAGCTCGACATCGGTTCCGTGCTCTTTCAACAACCCCAAAAAATGGGACTTATCAAACACAGCCGACCCTTCACAGAACGCGCACCAATCAGACAAAAGTGTTCTCACACCTACATCCCTCCAGATTTTGGATCGGCCTCACGCTGAACCAAGATCATGGATGCAAAACTCCAGCAGCTCGGCGCACCGCCACACTTCCCGACCGACACAGCAGCGCCCAACTGCACCCATAATGGCACCATCAACTCAGAGCGCGAGCCACCTCGATATCAAACCTAAATGAGGCCGGCAATTTTCTATTCATCCTCAGATAGTCAGCTATCGAGGACGCTGAGAAGTCCTCGACACCATTCGACGAAACCTCCACTTCGACGATTGAAGAGCGATCCACCATCAGAACAAAGTACTCCTCCGCCTGGCCAAAATAATGATGAAGAACCACGACGACTTGAAAGGCCCCCAATTCCGCAAGAAGCCGCTTCCTGATCAATTCCCCATCCGGGGAATCAATCCAGCCACTTGTCGATTTCAGCATATACTTATCGAAGATGAACTATTGGGCAATAGAGTAGTCGTCAAACTCCCATTTCATCACCATACATAGCTTGGCAACTATTTCATCCCACGAATCGCCGTCACACCCATCAATGTACCTGGCGATAATATCCTGAATAACGGAATAATTAAAATCATTCACAATCAACAACCCTCTTCCCCAGCGAGGCGCGAACGAATTATCACGCAGCCAGCCAGGCGTGCATACATTCAATTCAAAATCATCAGCGCCCGATATACCAGCAGCACCAACAGAGACTCTAAGATCAATCATAAAGTCGACGCCATCGGGCGCCCACCCACTCAAATCAAAGAGATCATTTGATACACCCTTCAAAATCGCCTTCATGCCCAACCCCGATCACCTATCAATATCCAAATGGCCGTTGCCAACCTTCGTTCGAGCACCTGTAATTACATTAATATCGTACCTCTCAAAGTTCGCCTGCATTCCAGTTCCCGCCAGCTTGCTAGCCTTTTCTGATGGTGGCCGATATGCCCTGGTTCCATCGGCACTGATCCAACCAATCCCGTCGCTCATCCGTCTTGCCCCGTCGCCAACCCATATCATACCCATTCGCTCCGCATCTGCATGAGTACCTCTACCAATACCGAAGTTTGGGTTACTCGACCCGCTGCCTCCGACGGCAGCACCGAGGCGGGGATCCTTGGCGCCAATAGCTCTGAGATTCTCAGCCGTTAGCGCATCCTTGAGTCGTTGATAGTCTGCAGAATTTGTCGATGCGCCCGAACCAAACCCCCCATTTCCGCCAACAATGTTAACAACCCCATATTTTCGAAGCAGCACCTTTGCAAGACCCAACCCTAGCTCGGCAGATGCTTCCTTGGAGAAGATTCCGTACTGATCGACGGTCTTGTCAAAGTTGCCAGTCCACTGTGCAAGCGCAGCGACCGTGTACTCCTGAGGCATGATGTAGACAGGCTTTAGCCCACCGTTTTCAAAGATGAGCTGGCGGTAAGCAGTTCCGTTCATGGAGTGCGCGAACGAGCTAAGTGCCTCACTGCTGCGGCTCAGATCATCGTAGATCCCAAGATCGCCGGCCCAAGTGCCGTACTTGTACGCGACAGCAGCACCCACAAAGGCTTGGCAGGCTGGGCTTGCAGAGTTAGCAGTGCAGACTGAGAGCAACTCGTAATCCATGCTCCGGGACACTTCCTTCGACACATTCCGCACCATCTGTTGGCACGCCAGATCCGAGCCACACTCGTCCAGTTGCTCCTTAAGCACCAGCGCCTGCGGCTCGGTCAGGAAATTATTCTCAACAGAATTCCTGGCAATCCCCGCATTCAACGCGATGTCCGCCAGATCCTGTCCCGACAACCCGCCCGCCAGAGCTCCCACCGCCTGCGACAGCGCCAGAACTGTTTCCCTTTCCTGTGGGCTCAGCTTCGAGGGATCCCCGCCGAATAGCTTGTCCGTCAGGAACTTCGCTGCCAACTCACCACCACCGGCCGCAAGCGCCCCGCTCCCCGCCGAGCCACCATTGGCCTCAGCCAACAACGCGCCCAGCAGCGCGTGCGACAGCATCTGCATGGCCTCACTGGGCACAGCGCTCTGCTTGTTCGGGTCGAACGTCTTGCCGATCAGTTCTGCCGCATACGGTGCCAGCGCGTTGGAACCGAGCTGGCCCAGCCCCTGCCCGGACATGCCTCCCACCAGAGCGGTGGTTACCGCGCCAAGCGCGCGGCCATAGACGCCGTCAGGAGCCCACTTCTGCTGCGTGACCAATGCCTCGGGGTATGACGGATCAAACACTTTCAGGCGATTGAACTGCTCGTCCGAAGAAAGCTCATCAAATACCCGCCTTTCTTCAACGCTCAGCCCTTCCCGATACTTGTCGGTGATCCTGTTCGCGCCCGCACTGCCAATGTCGTTGGCAATCTGCTGGCTCGTGGAAACCACCGTCCCTATCGCTCCCGCCATCGCCTGCTGGTCCGCCAGCAGCTTGCTGGCATCCGGCAATGCCTCCAGCGCGCGATGTGCGGCACTGGCATCGGTGTTGATGCCCAGCTCCGCCGCCGTGGTCTGCTTGCCGCCGATGGTGATGTTGCCTTCAGTCAACGTTGCAAGCGTGGAGCTGCTGTCGCTGCCGCGCTCCGACATCGGCATGCCCGGGCCACCGCGCGGAGCGGTGGTGCCTTCCTTCGCGTCCCAACCGTTCATCTTGCCGCCCGCACCACCGCTGATGCTGCCGGAGCTGGCCGAGTAGTCCATCTGGTTCTGCAGGTCGCTGAAGGTCAGCGTCTGCGCGGTCAGTTCACTGTTGGCCGCGTTGGTGCTGGAAATCGCGCCGCCAATCAGGTTCACGTGTCCAGCATCCACGTGATAGCCACCGTTGCCGGCAAACAAGCCACTCTGCTGGCCCACGCCCTGGTAGCTGCCCTCGGCCTTGCCTGCACTGGCGTAGCCATCGGCGTTCCACGCGTTGCCGAAGGCCACCTGCACGCGCCCACCCACCTGGCTGTTCTTGGACATGCTCTCGGCCATGTCCTGCAGCGATTCGATCGTCAGCGTGCCGCCGGTCTTGACGTCGATGCGGTCGGCCGTGGCGGTCGCGCCGCGCAACGTGGTGTCACCCTCGGCCTTCAGCGAGATGTTCTGGCCGGTCAGCGTGGTGTTCTGCCAGGTGTTGCTGTCCGAGTTCGCCTTGCTGCTGCCCACGCTGGCTTCTGCATACACATAGACGCCCGTCTGCGCGCCCACCACCACGCCAACGCCCACTTCGGCGCCGGCATTGCTGCTCTTGCTGCGGTCTGCCACGTGCGCCTTGCCCGCTTCCAGCAGGATGTCGCCGGCAGAATCCAGGCTGAGTGTGTTGCCTGCGCTCAGGTTGCCCTGCACTACGTGGATGCCGCCCGTCGTGCTGGTCAGGTTGACGTTGCCGCCACCCTGGATGGTCGAGCCTCGCGAAACCGTGCTGCTGCCGTCTGCACTGCTGTTGGCGGTCTTGAAGCCGATACCGGCCTCAGCACTGAACAGGTCGCCGCTGCCGGCACGGCCGGACAGCGCCGAGATCGCACTGGCCGCCTGGTACGCGTTGGCGCCGGCAGCCATGCCTTGCATCTTCTGCAGACGGTCATCGGACTGGCGGGCCGCGTCCACGTTGTTGATCAGGTCGATCAGCGGCGACTTCACCCGCGCGAACACGCCGATCTTCAGGTCCTTGTCGCTCTGCGAGTAGTGACCGCTTTCGTCGGCGGTCAGCAGCTCGATCTCGGCGGCAGTGATGTTCACGTCTTTGGCGGCCACTACGTTGCTGGCCGTCTGCGTGTACTTGCCGCCAGCCGTCAGGTTCACGCTGCCGCCCAGGCTGCCGATGCTGCTGGCCACCTGTGACACCTGCGCGCTGTCGTCCTGATGCTGCTCGCGGTGCCAGCCGGAGAACTTTTCGGTATCGGAAATCTGTACCGAGCCGATCGCCTTGCTGTCCGACGTATTGGCGTTGCTGACCGTGTCCTGCCCGCTGCGCACCAGTAGATCGCCAGCCGCACGGATGTTCACGTCCTTCTCGGCGGCGATGTTGGCCGCAGTCAGGCTGATATCGCCCTCGGTGGTGGCCATGCGCACGCCACCGCCCACCGACAGCTGGGTGCCGGTGATGGTGTCGCTGCTGCCGCTGCCCTGGCTCTGCGAGTTGTTGGTACCGAACGGCAGCCCACTCGTGTTGTTGGCAAGGCCCCAACCCTTGCCGCGGCTGCTGCTGTCGCTGCGCTCGGTGTTGTGGGCCACGTCGAACACGATGTCCTTGGTGGCCAGCAGCACGGCGTTGCCCTCGGCCGACATCTGCGTGCCCTGGCTGAGGATCGAGCCACCGTTGGCAATCAGCGTGAGATCGCCTCCTGCAGCCAACTGGGTGACACGAGCGTCACTGGTCGAATGGCTCTGCTCGCTGTTGGAGCGCTGGCTGCCGGCGGTCACCACGGTCGAGGTAGTGGCCGCACGCAGGCCGGACGCAGCGCCTTCAGCGGTGCGGGTGATCCGTCCCATCGCCGAGCCGCTGTCGGCCATGCCGTCGGTGGTCGAATCACGGGCGCTGCGGTAGGCCTTGGTCGGGTCGTAGGTCACGCCCACCGAGAATCCGCTGGACTTGCTCGCCTGACTGGATTCGCTGTCCGTGGTGTCCTGCCGCGCCAGCAGGGCGATGTCCTTGCCCACCAGCGTCAGGTTTTCGCCAGCGGCGACGTCCGAGGCCGCAATCGTCAGCTGGTTGCCAGCATTGATCAGCACATTACCTTCGCGCGAGGCGATGGCCGACCCGACCTGGGTGATGGACTGCTCGGCGCTGGTGCTGCTGTTCTTCGCGCTGCTGTAGCCCACCGATGCCACGCCGTTGCCAAAGCCTCCTGTAATGCCGGATTTCTTCTTGCTCTGGCTGGACTCACTGCTGTGATGGTCCTCGGCGGCGGTGATCAGTACATTGTTGCCCGCCCCCAGAATCACGTTGCCGGTGGCATCGACCACCGCACCGACTGCGGTCAGATCGCGGCCGGCGGTGATGTTGATGCTCTCACCCTGAATCGCCGTACCGATGGCATAGCTGTCGCTGTTGTCGACGCTGCGCGTGGTGGTAGTGCTGGAAAGCGTCTTCTTTTTCTTCTCGTAGCTGTCCAGGCTGTAGTCGTGCGTCTCGTTGGCCGAGAGCAGGTTGACGTCGCGGCCGGCGGCTACGCTGACTGCGCCATCGCTGCTGTCGACCAGTGCGGCCGTGAGGTTCACGTCGCGGCCAGCGCTCAGCAGCAGATTGTCGCCTGCCTGCAGCGTGCTGCCGCGCACCGTCTCATCACTCTGGCTGACCTGCAGCGAGCTGCGTTTGCTCGCATTGGCGAAGTCGCGACTCTCACTGTCCACCAGTGCCTGGCTGTTGATGTCACCACCGGCCTGCAATGCCAGGCCACCACCGGCCTTGATCTGCGCTGCAGCAAGGTTGATGTCCTTGCCGGCAGCCAGCACCACATCGCCGCCGCCCTGCACCGATGTGGCAGCGTGCGTTGTCTTGCTGGTGCGTTGGTGGTTGCGGTCGTCGAAGGTGGCATCGCGGCGCTCGTCCAGCGCAATCGCGCCGACATCCAGATTCCCACCTGCCACCAACTGGGTAAGACCATCGGTGCCGGCATTGCGGATCTGCGCGGCCTGCAGGCTGATGTCACCGCCCGCAACCACCGACAACATGCCATCACCGCTGGGGTTGGTCACATACAGGCCGGCGACCCGGTCGATGCGGTTGGTCTCGTACTGGTGGGTGCCACCACCCCGCTGCGTTTCCACCGTGGAAGCCACCGTCACATTGCCCACCGCCTGCACCGACAGCGCATCGGTTGCGCTAACGGTCGCACCGGCAATTCGAATGTCCTTGTCCGATGACAGCCCGACGTACTGGCCGGAGATGCTGCCGCCCAGGTGTTCGATGTTGCCGGCGTCGATGGTCACCAGCTTGCGGCCAGCGATGTCACCGGTGTTGACCAGGCCATTGGCCAGTTTGATATCGACATTGGCGCCGGCCAGCAGCGCACCCTGCCCGTCCAGGTCACCCGGGCGCAGGCGCAGGTACACCTGCGGCACCAGTGCGGTGGTGGTGCTGCCGTCGGCCAGCGTCACGGTCTGCTCGACGAGCCAGACAATGTCGCTGGTCAGCTGGGCCATCTGCGCCTCGGTCAGCGCCACGCCCGGCCGCAGGCCCCATTCGCTGGCCACGGTAGCGCCGGCTTCCAGCAGCGCACGGTACTGCGCCTCATCGCTGGCATAGCCATCAAGGAATCGGCGGCCAGTCAGCTCGCCGATCTGCTCGCGCACCAGCTTCTGTTCGTAGTAACCGTCACCCAGCCGCTTCTGCACGGTATCGGGCGAGTAGCCCATCTGTCCCAGCAGGTGGTCCGAGCTCAGCCAGGTCTTGTGGTCGGTGAAGCGCGGATCGGTTTCAACCAGATAGTTGCCGCCATTGCGGTTGACGTTGAACAGGCTGGCCGCGGGTACACGGGTGTCCGGCGCGCCCATCGCGATGCGATCCGGCGAGCCGCCGGCGGCCGCAACCACGCGCGCCCCGGATGCGGCGCCGTTGCCGGCAATGCCGCCCACCGTCCCGCCCTGCTGCGTGCCAGCGGCGTCGGCCGCCTGCGCCAGCGCGCGCTCCGCATCTGTTCCACCGGCATGGCCCGGCCCCTGCGCACCACCGTGGCCAGGGCCGTCCGGCAGCGTCTTCGGCCCCTGCACGTTGAGGTTGGCCATTGCCGCGCCATCCTGGACGTTGGGCGCGTTGCGGCCCTGGTTGAGGTTGCTGAGATCGCCCACGTCGATGGTGAGCGTGCCACCGCTGGTGATGCTGCCGCCGATCTTCCCTGTCACTTCGGAGATCGCCGGGTTGCTCCAGGTCAACACGCTGCCACCGAACGTACGACTGACATTGTTGAATTCGTGCGTGCGGTACAGCGTCGCTGCGAGGTTCTCCACCTTGGCGGTGGCGGTCAGGCCGACGATATCCAGATTGCCGCCGGCAGCGATGCTGCCGTAGTGATTCTTCAGATGGTCGGTGCCGATGCGCATCGCACCACCCGAACGAATGACCGCGTCCGCACCGACGCCCGGCCCCAGCACGTCCTCGGTGACCTTGCGTGTAGCGAGGCGGTATTCCTCGTTGCCACTGGTGGAGTTGCCGCCAGAGAACTGTGGGTTGGTCAGGGTGCGATCAGGATCGTAGTCCTTGAAGGTCCACAGCTGCACGCAGTTGGTGGTGCAGGTGCCATACGCGTTGGAATAGGTCAGCTTGTCGTCGATGTAGCGGAAGGGCGGTGCATCCGGATGCAGCCCACTCAGCTCGGTGAACGGATCATCCGCGCCGCTGGCGAC
This sequence comes from Stenotrophomonas sp. 82F1, assembly GCF_056861525.1. Taxonomy (NCBI): domain Bacteria; kingdom Pseudomonadati; phylum Pseudomonadota; class Gammaproteobacteria; order Lysobacterales; family Lysobacteraceae; genus Stenotrophomonas; species Stenotrophomonas sp. 82F1. Next base: position 134,095 of record NZ_JBSPUD010000001.1, on the reverse strand, counting down.
CTGGTCGGGATTGATCTGGTTGTCCTGGCGGCCGACGTAGTACATGACCACGGTGCCATCCTGCACGTTCAAGCGCGAACGCTCGCCGAGGCCGGCATAGAGCCCGCCGCGCCCGAAGAAGTAGGCACTGGTCTGTGCTGTCAGGCGCACCACCGCACGGTGTACGGTGAAGCCGTCAGGGGTGATGTGCGGCGTATCCTCCAGGATGTCGGCGGGATTGAGGTAATAGACCTCGTGCGCGCTGTAGTGGCTGGTACTGCGGATGTTCTCGGTGCCGTTCTTGCCGTTGCGCCACCATGCCGGCCGATCCATGCGCACTGGCGCATTCACCGTCGTGGTCTGGGTGATGACCACGTTTTCGCGGATGTTGTTGACCTCCTGCGCATCGATCGCCAGGTTGCCGGCCACATCGATGATCGAACCGATGTTGTCGATCCTGCCGGCCGTGCCCGCAGCAATGCGGTCAGCCCCCAGCGATCCGCCGATGGCCGCATCACCGCCGCTGTAGATCAGGCCCTTGCCGGTGTTCTGCAGTTCGCGCACGCCCAGGTCCAGGCGCTCGCGCGCGGCCACGGTGCCGACGCGGGTGGCACCGTTGGCATCCTCGGCATGGTTCTTCAGCACGCCGGCAGAGATCGCCACGTGGTCGCCATAGATGCGGCCGGTGCCGAGGTTGTCCAGCACGTCGGCTTCAAGGTGGGTCACTTTGCCGTCGATCAGGCCGCGATTGGTCAGCTGGCCGCGGGCATTGAGATGGGTAACGCCTTCGCTGGAGATCTCGCCGTTGGCAGCGTTGGTGATGTTCTGCGCGTTGAGATCGAGGTTGCCGCCGCGCAGCACGCCCTGGTTGTCCAGGTCGCCGGACAGATGCAGAGCCAGCGTGCCGTTGGCCACCCATTCGCCGCGGTTGCTCAGGCCCTGCTGCAGGGTCAGGCTCAGGTCGCGCTGGGCATGCACCTGGCCGTCCTCACTGAGCGCACGCGCCACCAGGGTCTGGCTGCCATCGGCCCGCAGCAGGCCGCCGCTGTTGGCAACGCTGTCGGCACTGCTGTCCAGGTTGCCGCCGGTGGTGATGACACCCCCGTTGTTCTGCAGCTGGCCGTTGACCTGCAGCCGAGCGCCGCCATCGGTGACGATCTGGCCCTGACTGTTGTCCAGCCACTGCGTTCCGAATTGCAGCTGGCCTGCCTGCAGGCCGCGGGTGCCATCGCCGCCGCGGGTGTTGCGGTTGTCCACGCTGGCTGCGGTGAGGATCAGCAGCTGGCCAGCGGCAATCGCGCCGGTAGTGTTGTCCAGGTGCCCGCTCAGGGTCAGGTCGAGAGTGCGCCCGGCCTGCACGCGCCCGGCGCCGTTGGCCAGCGTCGTCGCCTGCAGCGACAGGCCCGCCGCGCTGGCAAGGGTACCGCCGGCGCTGTTGTCAACACTGGCCAGCAGCAGCCGCGCATCGTCCTGTGCGCTCAACGTGCCACCGCGGTTGTCCAGCGCACCACCGTCCAGCTGCAGTGTGCCCGCCGCCAACAGGCCGCCACTGCTGGCGGTGCCCCGGTTGTCGATGGCCTGCCCTGCGGTATCGATGCGCAGATCAGTGGCCGACTGTATCCGGCCGCCCTGGTTGTCCAACGCGCCGCTGTGCACGGTCAGCGCACCCGTCTGTGTACCCAGCGTGCCACTGCGGTTGTCGAGCCGCTGGCCACGGGTATCGACGGTCAGCTGGCCGCCCAGCAGCGTGCCGCGCTGGTTGTCGAGGCCGTTGGCCTGCAGTTGCAGCAGCTCGCCGGCCTGCATCGCGCCATCGCTGTTGTCCACGCCTGCGACCGTGGTCAGCAACAGGTCCTTGCCTGCCACCACCGTGCCATGCCGGTTGTCGAGGCTGGCAGCGTCCAGCGTCATCGCACCGGCGCTGGACAGCAGCCCCTGGCTGCCGTTGTCGAGACGACCGTCGATGCCCAGCACCAGCTCGTTGCCACCGGCGTGGACGGTACCGCCGCGGTTGTCGACGCTGGCCGCGGTGATCGTGCCGGCGCCAGCCAACAGGATGCGCCCGGTCTGGTTGTCCAGTGCCTGGCCGATGGCCAGGGTGGAACGGCCGCTGCCGGCACCCTGCAGGGTGCCCTGCGCATTGATCAGCTGCTGTACGGCAACGTCGAGCACACCGTTGCTGGCCAGCGAGCCGCCGCGATTGTCCAGCAGCCCCTGCACACGCAGGCGCAGTGCCTCTTCACCGGTGGCAGTGAGCGCACCGCCGGCGGTGGTCAGGCTATCGGCAGTGATATCGATGCGGCGCGCCGAGGTGGTTGCCTTCGACAGATCGAGGGTCTTGCCGTCCAGTACGAACGTGCCATTGCTGAGCACGCTGCCGCCCGACCCCAGCAGGGTCTGCGCGCGCACCTGCAACTGGCCGCTGCCGGCGTGCTGGATCTTGCCTGCGCTGTTGTCCAGCGTCTGTGCCTGCAGCGTCAGGTCACCATTGCTGGCCAGCGTACCGCCGGCATTGCCCAGTGAGGTGGCATTGATGCGGCTGGCGCCCTCGCCACTGGCAATGATGCGGCCACCGGCGTTGTCCAGCGTTCCGGCCTCAAGGTCGAAGCGATCAGCGCCCAGCGTTGCCTCGCGATGGTCCACCTCGTCCGCACGCAGGGTCAGCGTGGCCGCAGACACCAGCGTACCCTTGCTGCCATCCAGGCGGGTCGTGGTGATGTCCAGGCCCTGGTTGCCGGCCTGGCGGATGGAACCGGCGGTGTTGTCGACCCGCGCGGCAGCAATGGTCAGCCGGTTGGCATTGCTGGCGATGGCGCCTTCATGGTTGTCCAGCGTCCGGGTAACCTGCAGCACGCTGTCGGCCGTACCGGCGGCACTGAGCGTGCCCTTGCGGTTGAGCAGTTCACCGGACTGTACGTCCAGCGCCCCGTTGCCGGCGATCGTGCCGCCGCTGTTGTCCATGGTCTGCGCCACGCGCACCTGCAGCGCATCGCTGCCCGTTGCGCTGAGGTTGCCGCCGGCGTTGTCCAGGCGTTCGGCATTGATCGCAATGCGCTCGGCCTGGGTGGTGCTGCCGGCACCCAGCACCAGCTCTCCACCCTCAAGCGTCAGCGACGACTGGCTGAGAATCCGGCCCGCCGCGCCCTGCAGCGCGTCGGCACGGATCTGCAGCGTGCCGCTGCCCGCGTGTTCGATTGCACCGCTGCGGTTGTCCAGCCGCGCCGCCTGCAACAGCACATCGCCCGTGCCGGCCAGACGGCCGCCGTTGCGGTTGTCCAGCAGTTCGCGGGCCTGCACCTGCAACAGGCCGCTACCCGCAGCCAGTACCCTGCCGCCCTGGTTGAGCAGACTGCCAACCTGAAGCTGCAACGCACCGTTACCGGAGATCGTACCGGCGCTGTTGTCCAGCTCGTCGCGCACGCTCAACGTCGCGCCCTGGGTACCGGCCGACTGCAGCGTGCCCTTCTGGTTGTCGATGCGGCCCGCGTCGATGCGCAGGCCTGCATTGCCGAGCACCTGCCCGCCCTGGTTGTCGAAGGTTCCGCGCACATCCAGCGCCAGCTCGGAATTCCCGAGCGAGACAATCTGGCCACCGGTATTGCGCAGGCCATCGGCGTTGATCTGCACGTTCTGGGCGGAGGTGGTGCCGCCACTCACATCCAGCTGGCCACCGGTGAGCGTCAGGTCGCCGTTGCTGAGCAGGCGGCCTTCGCTGCCACGCAGGGTATCGGCGTGCACGCGCAGGGAGCCATTGCCTGCCTGCTGCAGCAGGCCCCTGCTGTTGTCCAGCGTGGTCGCTGTCAGGTTCAGATCGCCATTGCCGGCCACGGTGCCGCCGGCACTGTTGTCCAGCGTACCGGCGCGCAGCGTGCTGCCCTGGTTGCCCAGCGACAGCAGGTTGCCACCGCGGTTGTCCAGCGTGCCGGCGACGATCTGGAACTGCTTTGCAGTGAGCGTGCCATTGCGCACGTCGGCGTTGCCCACCGTCCAGTCCAGGCGGCCGAGCGTGCTCAGGCGGCCACCGGCACCGGCCCAGTCGCCGGTGGTCAGCAGCAGCCCGCCGTCACCGGCATGCTCGATGCGGCCACCCGCATTGGATACCCGGCCTGCGCCCAGGGTCAGGCGCTCGGCATTGCTGGCCAGCAGGCCACCGTCGTTGTTGAACGTGTCGTGCACCGTCCAGGCCGATGCTGCACTGCCGGCATGGCGCAGCTCGCCTGCCTGGTTGTCCAGCGACTGTGCGCGCAGCTGCAGCGTACCGGCCACGCTCAGCGTGCCCTTCTGGTTGGACAGCGTACCCAGCTGCAGCGTAGCGTCGCCGTGCACCTGCAGGGTGCCGCCATCGTTGTTCAGATCGCCCGTGGCCTGCAGCGCGGCCACGCCAAGGCGGCCGCCGCTGTTGTCCAGACCATTGCCGGCAACCAGCGAAACACGACCGCCGCTGCTGATGCTGCCACCGTCGTTGTCGAGAAGGCCGGCGATGTCCAGCACACCCGCGGCCAACGGAACCACCGGCGTCACCGGCGTACCGCCCCCCGTACCGGTACCCGGGGTACCCGTACCGGGCGTTCCGGTACCTGGCGTTCCGCCGCTTCCCGGCGAGGTACCACTACCGGGGGTACCGCCGGTACCGCCCGACGCCACCGCATCCAGCGCACCGATCAGGCCGTCGCTGCGATTACTCACGCTGCCCGCGTTGGCATTGAACGCCTGCATGCCGGTCTGCTCGATGGCACCGCCACGGTTGCGCAGCCCCTGCGCCTGCAGCTGCAGGCGCTGTGCATTGAGCTTGCCGCCACTGTTGTCCAGCGTGCCGCCGGAAGTGATTGCAGCCTCGCGCGTGGCGGCTATCGTGCCGCTGTTGGCCAGATCGCCGCTCGCCTGCACGCGCACGTCCTGCAGCGACTGCAGCGCGCCGGTGTTCTCCAGCCGGCCGTCCACCGTCACCACCAGTTCGCCGGCCTGCGCACCGATGCTGCCGGCATTGCGCACGCCCACGCCGTGTTCATTGCCCACCAGCCAGATCTTGTTGGCGAACATGCCGCCCAGCGCGCCCACGTCCAGCGCGAAGGTCGGTGCATCGCCGCTGGCCGCCGTGGCGGTCACCTGACTGTGGTCGGCACTGACGACGTTGTTGCCGAGCGATGCCTGCAGCTGGTTGGCCCAGATGCCGGCGTTGACCTTCAGCGATCGGGTGATCAGGTCGGTGTAGTCGGCGCGGCTGGTATCGAGGCCATCGCCATTGACCTCGATCGCCCCACCACTGACCCGATAACCTTCCAGTGCACCGGCACCGGTGAACATCGGCGTACCGGTGGTGAGCGTGACGCGGCTGGCATTGAGGAAGCCGCCGCCGTTGACCTGGATACCTGCCGGATTGGCGATGATCACCTCGGCGCGCTGTCCAGCCACTTCCACGTAGCCATTGAGTCGGCTGGCCGGGCCATTGACCTCATTGAGGATGACCCGTGCGCTGCCGGTGGCCAGCCATGGATTGCCCTGCACCCAACCGCCCAACTGCGTCTGCACCTGGCCACGCGCGTTGTTGAGGATCACGCCCTCGCGGCCGACATCGAACTGCGAATAGCGGTTGCGTGAGACACCACCGGCCGAAGGCGTGGTGATGTTGACCATCGGCACACCGTTCGGCGCGGTCACCACGGTGGGCCGCTCTCGGCCGGGCGCATTGGGATCGGACACGATGTGGCCACCCGACTGCGCTTCAGCCACGGGCGCCAAGCTGACCCATCCCAATGCGCACATCAGCGCGAAGCCCAAGGGCGACAACGCCGCGCTCTGCCGGCCAGCGACCTGGCCGACCAGGCCACCGCCGCCCTTCACCAGTTCCGAAGCGACCTGCCACACGCGCAGCGCGCGGTTGAAAACCAGGCGATAGATGCTGTTCATTTCACGAATCCTTGTGCCAGATCAGTAACGCCACGCCAGGCTGAAACCGAAGGTGGTGTAGTCGGTAGGGAAGTTGGCCGGTTTGTGCAGGGCCGAGCCCACGAAGCCATCCCAGGAAAGCTGCTGCCAGCCGCCACGCAGGCCCAACGCCATGCCGGCCAGATCACGGCCGGATTGCCATTGCGCCGATGGCCCGCCGATGCGGCCGTAGTCGGCAGCGATGTAGAACTCCTGACCGCCGCCCATGCCCAGCGACAGATCGTTGCGCAGCGACCAGCCGCGCTCACCGCTGAGCGAGCTTTCGCCGTCGAATCCACGCACCGTGTAGCGGCCACCAATCGCAAAGCGATCCTGTGGCGACAACGGTGTGCGGTTCCACTGCGCGCGCCAGGCAGCGGTGTAGCGCAGGCGCTGCTTGCCCAGCTGGAACGGAACGCTGAACTGCGCGTCAGCCGTGATCACCTTCATCCGCGAGGTGCCTTCCAACGGCAGGGTCGGATCCCACGCCTGCGCCATCTCTTCGGGCGAACGCAGGGCATGGAAGGCACCCGTTCCGCGGCGGTAGGCCAGCGTGGTATCGAGCGTCGCCGCGCCGATGAACTGCTTGTGGGTCAGGCCAAGCTCCCAGCCCGACGTGCGGCGGCGCTGCACCTCGATCTCGGTATCGTCGATGTAGTTCTTCGACGTGCGCTGCCAACCACGACCGTAGATGCCCAGCTTGGTTTTGGCGTTGCGCAGCAGCAGGCGATCCACCCGTGCTTCGGCATTGCCGCTGCGGCCGCTGTAGTCATAGCTTTCGTAGGCCCCGACCACCGTCTGGCGGTAGTCGTAGGCACTGGCCGTGGCGCCGAACAGCCAGTAGCCGTAGGGCACGTCGTAGTGCGCGGTCCAGCTGCTGGTGTCCTTGCCTTGGCCATTGAACACGCCGCGCCCGGCGCTGACGTAGAACAGCTCGTTCAGGCCCAGCGGATTGTCCAACGACAGTGTGGCGTTGGCCTGCAGCTTGCCGGTGCCCTGGCTGCCGGCATCGTCCAGCGTCACGCTGGCGCGCACCGGCGAACGCTGCTTCCAGTCGATCTGCAGGTCGCTCTGCCCGGGTGCGGCACCTTCGCCATCGGCGGGTGCGATCTTGATGTCCGCGCTGACGGTGGGCACGCGCTGCAGGTTTTCCAGGCCCTGCTCGATGTCACGCAGGTTCAGCAGGCCACCGCTGCGGATCGGCAGCGCGTTGGCGAGGACCGGATGCCGCGCGTCCGCCTCGGAAAACACCGCCTCGCGGAATCGCCCCGGTACCACCGACAGCGTCAGCGTGCCGGTATTCAGATCCTGCGGGGCCGACAGCACGCGGGTGGTGACATAGCCACGCGCGATGATCGCGTTCTGCACACGCTTCATCACTACATTGATGCCTTCAGTGCCCAGGCAGCGGCCGCTGGCGGGATCTTCGCGCGGATCGGCTGCGGCCAATGCCCACTGGAAGCCCTTGGCACCCTCGCCCTCCAGCACGATGCGATCAATACGCACGCAGGGCTGTTCCTGCGTCGGCAGGCGCTCCCCCTGTTCACCCTGGCTGCTCTCCAGGCGTACGTCGGGCCGGCTTTCCTGCTGCTCGCGCAACGCGCGCTCGCGCTCCTGCTGGCGCAGCAGCTCCTGTGCACCCGGGTCACCCACCTGCTGGGCAGCAGCACTGAAGGACATGCCCAGAAGCACCAACCCTCCACCAACGCGGCGCGCACCGCGCACAGACTTCTTCCTTGCTTGCACAATCAATTCCAGGTGTTGATGCCACGCGTCAGCGGTCCTGCTCCCGGAAGGGAGAAGGGCCAACCCGAAGGCTTGAATCGAGGTTCGCCGGGGATATGCAACGGCATGCCACCGCGCCCGACGCGAAGTGGCGCATACGCTATCGGCCGCCCCGAGGATTTCTATAGGGAAATTTTCAAATGCCCAGAGCTACGGGAAAGCACACCGCAGACGGCAATCCAGAGTATGCGGGGGCACGCGCCACGCCGCAAAGCAACAGCGTTCAGCACAACGCCTTCCGCCGGCCCACGCTACAGTCGGCGCATGACCGTATTCCTGCAGATCGAAGGCGCCGCCATCGTTGACATCCCCAGCCTCTATGCGGAGATCAACCGCGTTTTCATGGCCGGCGAAGACTGGCAGCTCGGGCCCAGCCTCGATGCGCTGGACGATCTGCTGTACGGCGGCCATGGCGCGCTGGCCGGGCACGAAACCGCCACGGTGGTCTGGCGCGATATCGACCACAGCCGCGAGGCACTGGGACTGGAGACCACACGTGCGTGGCTGGAGGACAAGCTGCGGCAACCGGGTACGTTCAATGCTGAAACCATCAGCCAGCAGCTGGACGCCCTGCAACGCGGCGAGGGGCAGACCTATTTCGACATCGTGATGCAGATCTTCGCCGGCCACCCGAACATTGCACTGCTGCCGGCCTGAGGCCTGCGTCGACAGCGGTGCGCGCAACCGGTCCTGTGCGCGCCCCGGTGCAGCCAGGCCGTGCGTGCCACGGCACCTGTTCCGATGGACCAGGTCTCCCCTGGCAATCGAGGCACCCCGGGCCCCTACCCGTTACCATGGACGACCCTGTACCCGCTCCGCCCCCGCTGCCTTCCGGCGCGAGCGGACGCCCCTGATCCACGAGTCCCATGTCCAAAGACAAGTCCGCCGAACACACCCCGCTGATGAAGCAGTTCTTCGCAGCCAAGTCCGACTATCCGGACCTGCTGCTGTTCTTCCGCATGGGCGACTTCTACGAGCTGTTCTACGACGACGCGCGCAAGGCGGCGCGCCTGCTCGACATCACCCTGACCCAGCGCGGCAGCTCCGGTGGCGCACCGATTCCGATGGCCGGCGTGCCGGTGCATGCCTACGAGGGCTACCTGGCACGACTGGTGGCGCTGGGCGAATCGGTGGCGATCTGCGAACAGATCGGCGACCCGGCACTGGCCAAGGGTCTGGTCGAACGCAAGGTGGTACGCATCGTCACCCCGGGCACGGTCACCGACGAAGCGTTGCTGGACGAGCGCCGCGACACCCTGCTGATGGCGCTGTCACGCAACAAGAGCGGCTATGGGCTGGCCTGGGCCGACCTGGCCGGCGGCCGCTTCCTGGTCAACGAAGTCGACACCGACGATGCACTGGAAGCCGAGCTGGCCCGTCTGGAACCGGCCGAACTGCTGGTGCCGGATGAAGAGAACTGGCCGGACTTCCTGCGCCAGCGCAGCGGCGTACGTCGCCGCGCACCGTGGCTGTTCGACGCCGACAGCGGTCGCCGTCAGCTGCTGAACTTCTTCAAGCTGCACGACCTCAGTGGCTTCGGCATCGACGACAAGCCGCGTGCCACGGCCGCTGCCGGCGCCCTGCTCGGTTATGTCGAGGAAACCCAGAAGCAGCGCCTGCCGCACCTGACCTCCATCTCGATGGAAACCGCCAGCGAAGCGATCGCGATGAACGCGGCCACGCGTCGCCATCTGGAGCTGGACACCCGCGTCGACGGCGATACCCGCAACACCCTGCTCGGCGTGCTCGACAGCACGGTGACGCCGATGGGTGGCCGCCTGCTGCGCCGCTGGCTGCATCGGCCGTTGCGCCTGCGCGAGGTGCTGGTGCAGCGCCACCACGCGGTGGAAACACTGATCGACCGCGGCGCGGACGCAGATATCCGCGAGCAGTTCCGCCGCCTCGGCGACCTGGAACGCATCCTGACCCGCGTCGCCCTGCGCTCGGCGCGGCCGCGTGACTTCTCCACCCTGCGTGATGGCCTGGGCCTGCTGCCGGCCGTACGCGAGGTGCTGGCACCGCTGGATTCACCGCGCCTGCAGACCTTGCACGCGGCACTCGGCGAGCACGACGAGTGCGCGCACCTGCTGGCCAGCGCGATTGCCGAGATGCCGCCGCTCAAGCTCAGCGATGGTGGCGTGCTGGCCGATGGCTTCGACGCCGAACTGGATGAACTGCGCCGCCTGTCGACCCACGCCGACCAGTTCCTGGTCGACCTGGAACAGCGCGAACGCGAGAGCAGCGGCATCGCCACCCTGAAGGTCGGCTACAACCGTGTGCACGGCTACTACATCGAAATCAGCAAGGGCCAGTCCGAGCGCGCGCCGGTGCACTACACCCGCCGGCAGACACTGACCAACGCCGAGCGCTACATCACCGAAGAACTGAAGGCGTTCGAGGACAAGGTGCTGTCCGCCCGTGACCGTTCGCTGTCGCGCGAGAAGTACCTGTACGAGCAACTGCTGGACACGCTGGGCACCCAGCTGGAGCCGCTCAAGCAGTGCGCCGCCGCACTCAGCGAACTGGATGTGCTGGCCGCCTTCGCCGAGCGTGCGCAGGCGCTGGACTGGGCGCGCCCGGAACTGCAGGCCGAGCCGTGCCTGAACATCGAACGCGGCCGCCATCCGGTGGTGGAAGCCGTGCGCGACCAGCCGTTCGAGCCCAATGACCTGGACCTGCACCCGGACCGTCGCATGCTGGTCATCACCGGCCCGAACATGGGCGGTAAATCGACCTACATGCGGCAGAACGCGCTGATCGTGCTGCTGGCCCACATCGGCAGCTTCGTGCCGGCCAGCCGCGCGCTGATCGGCCCGATCGACCGCATCCTGACCCGCATCGGCGCCGGCGATGATCTTGCCCGCGGGCAGTCGACCTTCATGGTCGAGATGGCTGAAACCAGTTACATCCTTCATCACGCCACCGCGCATTCGCTGGTGCTGATGGACGAGATCGGCCGCGGCACCTCCACCTACGATGGCCTCGCCCTGGCCGACGCGGTGGCGCGCCACCTCGCCTACGAGAACCGCTGCTACACGCTGTTCGCCACCCATTACTTCGAACTGACCGCGCTGGCCGACGAGCAGCACGAGGGCGGCCGCAGCGGCATCGCCAACGTGCATCTGGATGCCGTCGAGCACGGCGAAGCGCTGGTGTTCATGCATGCAGTGAAGGACGGCCCGGCCAACCGCAGCTTCGGCCTGCAGGTGGCTGCCCTTGCCGGCCTGCCGCGTGCCACCGTGGCACAGGCGCGTCGACGCCTCGCAGAGCTGGAGCAGCGCGGCGGCGAAAGCCATGCCGCCGGACTCGCCCCGCAGGCGCTGGATGCACCGCAGCAGTTCGGGCTGTTTGCCGCCCCGCCGAACAAGGCGCAGGAGGCGCTGGCCGCGATCGACCCGGACGAGCTGACCCCAAAGCAGGCGCTGGAAGCGCTGTACCGATTGAAGGCGCTGTTGTAATCCCGGCCGCCGGGCATGGCCCGGCGCTACCGTTGCAGAGCCGAGCCCACGCTCGGCTGCCTTTCGCACTTCCGTCGTGTACACGGCGTTATGCTCGGGCGGTTCGTCCTTCACAGACCGGAGACCGCCATGAACACCGAATCCCTCGCTGCATCCCTCTTCCAGCAGCTGCAGCAGGGCCAAGGCCTGCAGCAGGTCTCGCAGCAGCTCGGCCTGGACAGCAGCCAGGCCACCCAGGCCGTCGGCAGCGCCCTGCCCCTGCTGCTGGGCGCGATGGGCCAGAACGCCAGTGAGCCGCAGGGTGCGCAGTCCCTGCTCAATGCCCTGCAGCGCGACCACCTCGGTTCGGCCGGCGGCGGTGGTGGCGGTTTCGATCTCGGCAGCATCCTCGGCGCGGTGATGGGCGGTGGCGGTGGCAATGCCACCAACGGTGCCGGCATCCTCGGCCACGTCTTCGGTGGGCAGACCTCGCAGGCGGCCGAAGCGCTGGGCCAGAAGACCGGCCTGGACAGCAGCAAGTCCAGCCAGCTGCTGGCGATCCTCGCCCCCATCGTCATGTCGTTCCTGGCCCAGCGGTTTGCCCAGAGCGGCAACGCCGGCCAGCTCAGCCAGGCCCTGGGCCAGGAAGCACAGCAATCCGGCGGCGGCATCGGCAACCTGCTCGGCGGTGCGCTCGACCAGGACGGTGATGGCCAGTTCGGCGCCAGCGATCTGCTCAAGCTCGGCGCGGGCCTGCTCAAGCGCTGATCGCGCACAACGATCCAAGCGCTGCCGATCATAGGCAGTCACTATCGCATCGGTTGAATCAATCGAATTTACCCATCATTAGGCGATGCCTATGGTGGGTAAGCGATCTGATTCCCTCATTCGCCAGTCCACAGGTAGAGACCCATGAAAAGCGAAGCGAAGTGCCCGTTCAACCATGCCGTCGTCGGTGATGCGACGACCAACCGCGACTGGTGGCCGAACCAGCTGCGCGTGGACCTGCTCAACCAGCACTCCACGCGCTCCAACCCCCTCGATGCGGGCTTCGATTACGCCACGGCCTTCAACGGGCTGGACTACGGCGCCCTGAAGGCCGACCTGAAGGCGTTGATGACCGATTCGCAGGACTGGTGGCCGGCCGACTTCGGCCACTACGGCGGCCTGTTCATCCGCATGGCCTGGCACAGCGCCGGTACCTACCGCATCGACGATGGCCGTGGCGGCGGTGGTCGCGGCCAGCAGCGCTTCGCGCCGCTCAACAGCTGGCCGGACAACGTCAGCCTTGACAAGGCGCGACGCCTGCTGTGGCCGATCAAGCAGAAGTATGGCCAGGCCATTTCGTGGGCCGATCTGCTGATCCTGACCGGCAACGTCGCACTGGAATCGATGGGCTTCAAAACGCTCGGCTTTGCCGGCGGCCGTCCCGATACCTGGGAGCCCGACCAGGACGTGTATTGGGGCCGCGAGACCACCTGGCTGGGCGGCGACGTGCGTTACGCGCACGGCTCCGAAGGCGTGCAGGAAGACCACGGCGTACTGGTGTCCGATGATGACGCTGATGGCGACGTGCATTCGCGCAAACTGGAAAACCCGCTGGCCGCCGTGCAGATGGGCCTGATCTACGTGAACCCGGAAGGCCCGGACGGCAATCCCGATCCGGTGCTGGCCGCGCATGACATCCGTGACACCTTCGGCCGCATGGCGATGGACGATGAGGAAACCGTCGCCCTGATCGCCGGTGGCCACAGCTTCGGCAAGACCCACGGTGCCGGCCCCGCCGACAACGTCGGCAAGGAACCGGAAGCAGCAGGCCTGGAAAGCCAGGGCCTGGGCTGGGCCAACAGTTTCGGCAGCGGCAAGGGTGGCGACACCATCACCAGCGGCCTGGAAGTGACCTGGACCCGTACGCCCGCACAGTGGAGCCATGACTTCTTCGAGATCCTGTTCGGCCACGAGTGGGAGCTGAGCAAGAGCCCGGCTGGCGCTCACCAGTGGGTCGCCAAGAACGCGGATGCGGTGATCCCCGATGCGCACGATCCGTCGAAGAAGCACCGCCCGACCATGCTGACCACCGACCTGTCGCTGCGCATGGACCCGGCCTACGAAAAGATCTCGCGGAAATTCCTTGCGGATCCGCAGGCCTTCGCCGATGCGTTCGCCCGCGCCTGGTTCAAGCTGACCCATCGCGACATGGGCCCGCGTGCGCGCTACCTGGGCCCGGAAGTTCCGGCCGAGGAATTCATCTGGCAGGACCCGGTGCCGGAAGCCAAGCACCCGTTGATCGACGCCAAGGACATCGCCGCGCTGAAGCAGAAGATCGCGGCAACTGGGCTGAGCGTGGCGGAGCTGGTGTCGACGGCGTGGGCTTCGGCGTCGACCTTCCGCGGCTCGGACAAGCGCGGTGGCGCCAATGGTGCGCGCGTGCGCCTGGCGCCGCAGAAGGATTGGGCGGTGAACCAGCCGCATCAGCTGGCCAAGGTGTTGGCCGCGCTGGAAAAGGTCCAGACCGAGTTCAACGGCGCAGGCAGCAAGCAGGTGTCGCTGGCCGACCTGATCGTGCTGGCCGGTGGCGTCGGCATCGAGCAGGCGGCAAAGGCCGGCGGCCACGACCTGAGCGTGCCGTTCACCCCGGGCCGCACCGATGCCAGCCAGGAGCAGACCGACGTCGAATCGTTCGCGGTGCTGGAACCGGCTGCCGATGGTTTCCGCAACTACCTCAAGGGCGCTTACAGCGTGCCGGGTGAGGCGCTGTTGATCGACAAGGCACAGCTGCTGACCCTGACCGCACCGGAAATGACCGCGCTGGTCGGTGGCCTGCGCGTGCTTGGCGCCAACGTCGATGGCGGCAAGCACGGCGTGTTCACCAACCGACCCGGCACGTTGAGCAACGACTTCTTCGTCAACCTGCTGGACATGGGCACGACCTGGAAGGCGACCGGCCGCGAAAGCTATGAAGGCCGCGGCCGCAGCGATGGCGCTGCACGCTGGACCGGCACCCGTGCGGATCTCGTGTTCGGCTCCAACGCCGTGCTGCGCGCATTGGCCGAGGTGTATGCCAGTGCCGATGGCGAGAAGAAGTTCGTGCAGGATTTCATCGCCGCCTGGACGCGGGTAATGGAACTGGACCGCTACGACCTGCACGGTTGATGTGACCGGGTAGATGCCAACCTTGGTTGGCACGCGGCAAAACGCCCACCAAGGTGGGCGGCTACCAAAGCGTTCGCACCATGAACTGGTAGATGCCAACCTTGGTTGGCACACGGCACAACGCCCACCAAGGTGGGCGGCTACCGAGGCGCTCCGGCCTTCAACCGCTGCAGGATCAGGGCGAACAACGGCGCGTGCATCGAACGCGGCGGCTGCACGGCTTCACCCTTCTCGACCGCCTGCCAGTACGACCACGGCAATGCCTTGTCTCCCAGCTCGTAATCCATGCCGTCCCAGCCGTCTTCGCGGAATGCGTAGAACGCCCAGTGCACCTTCTGCTGCTCGGCCACATCCAGCACGTCGCGCAGGTAGCGGCCGCAATCCGGCCAGCGACGCATGCAGCCGAACTCACCGATCACCATCCGGTTGGCACCAATGCCGTGTGTCTTCGCCCAGTCCATCGGCTGCTGCAGGTAGCTGCGCACGCGCGCGGCATCCCAGCGCTCGCTGCGGTCGCCGAACGGCACTTCGGCGGGATAGCGGTACGGTGTGCTGCGCTTCTGGTTCGGCGCACTGGTGGCCGCGTACGGCTCGTACATGTGCACGCTGTACAGCAGCTTCGCGTCGTCCAGCGGCGCCGGCCAGTAGTCGAACGCATCGGCCGCGGCATACCAGCCGGCATCAAGCATCAATGGCATGTCTGCATCGACCGCGCGCACGCTGGCCACCAGTTCCGTGTACAGCTGGCGCAGATCGCGCGGCCCGCCCTGCACGCCCGTGTACCACTTCAGCATGTCCTCGCGGGAGGCATGTTCGGCCAGCGTGGTGCCGTATTCCGGCGCCGGCTCATTGATCAGGTTGTAGGCGGCCAGCGCCGGATGCCCCTTCAGCGCGGCGGCCAGATCACGCCAGAAGCGCTGCGCAGGTGCGTGGTTGTCGAAGGACTGCCACAGGCGCTGGTCGACCACGTCGCCGTTCTTCTGTTTCCAGCGCAGCAGCGGCAGTGACAGCGGCACCAGCACCACCTTCAGGCCCACGGCATTGGCGTCATCCAGCGCGCGACGCAACGTGGTCACGTCAGCCTGGACCAGGCCCTGGTAGTGGTCGGCATCGCCCATCAGGAAATCGCGGCCGCCGGCACTGCGCCACTTGTCCGGGGTCAGTCGTACCCAGGTGGCGCCGGTGTCACGCAGGGCCTGGAAGTAGGCGCGGTCGGGCGGCGCTTCGTTGAAGCTGTTGCCACCGCGCTGCGGGGTATCCCAGAAGGTGATGTCGGCGGCGAACACCGGGACGGCGGCGGACAGGGCCAGGCACAGCAGGCTGCGGCGCAGGAACATGGTGGGCTTCCATGAAGAGGACCGTCCAACGTGCGGGGCGCAAGCCGAACGGTGGCTGAGCGCGGGCGGCAAGCGCCCACCAAGGTGGGCGACTACCAGAGCGCGGGCCGGGCCCACGACACGGTAGGTGCCGACCTTGGTCGGCACAGCGCACGGCGCCCACCAAGGTGGGCGACTACCAGAGCGGGCCGGACCCACGACACGGTGGATGCCGACCTTGGTCGGCACAGCGCACGACGCCCACCAAGGTGGGCGGCTACCAGAGCGCGGGCCGGCTCAGTCAGGCGAATTGCCGTCAAAGCGCATCGAGATCACCCAGGGCGCGGATCAACCGTCGCGCGCGCTTGTCCGGCTTGTGCTCCGGCGCCTGATAGCCATCACGCGCGGCAATGCGCAGCGCACGCAGTTCGGCGCGGCGTGCCCTGGAGGCTTCGCTCTCGGCATACAGCTGCTGCGCCACCGGCGCCGGACCGCGCTGGTCGCTCAGGCCCAGTACCTGGATCTCGAAGTGTTCTTCACCGCGATCGACCAGCAGCTGCTCCCCCACACGCACCGCGCGCGAGGATTTCGGGCGCTGCCCAGCCACGGATACCTTGCCGGTCTCGATCGCCTGTTTTGCCAGGCTGCGGGTCTTGAAGAAGCGGGCCGCCCACAGCCAGATGTCCAGACGGACGCTGGGCGCCAACGGGGAAAGCTCGGACATCGGTGGGGACTACTCCGTTCGCTTGTTCAGGGGGCGCGGATTGTCGGGGTCGGTACGGCAACCCGTGCCCCCGATCAATGCCGGCGTTCCGGCTGCCAGATCCTGGCGCTGGCTGCCGACCAGGCACTCAGGGCGGTCGGTCGGCCGCACCTGGGTATCGCCCAGCCGGTCACCTGACGAACATGCGGCCAGTGCCGCTGCGATCAAGGCCACCACGATGATCCGCGTCACCTGCTGTCGTTGATGCATTGCCACATCCTGCAAACCGGCTTGATGCTAGTGTGCGCCTCCCGGGAATCGATCACCACTCCATGGCCAAAGCGCCGCTTGACCTGACCTCCGGCCCGATCGGCCGCAACCTGCTGCTGTTCGCGCTGCCGATCCTGGCCGGCAACATCGCGCAGTCGCTGAACGGCTCGGTGAATGCGGTGTGGGTGGGGCGCTTCCTCGGCGAAGCGGCACTGACCGCCACCGCGAACGCCAACAACATCATGTTCTTCCTGATCGGTTCGGTGTTCGGCTTCGGCATGGCCTCGACCATCCTGATCGGCCAGGCCATCGGGGCACGCGACATCGCCCAGGCACGGCGCGTGGTCGGCACCAGCGCCACGTTCTTCATCGGCCTGTCGGTGATCATCGCCATCGCCGGCTGGTTCCTGGCCCACCCCCTGCTGGCGGCGATGGGCACGCCCGCCGCCTCGCTGCCCCTGGCCGAGGCCTACCTGCGCATCATCTTCCTGGCGATGCCGACGCTGTACGCCTTCGCCTTCCTCAGTGCGGCGCTGCGTGGTGCCGGCGATTCGCGCACGCCCTTCCGCTTCCTGCTGGTCTCGGTGGTGCTGGACATCGCCCTGAACCCGGTGCTGATCTTCGGCATGGGGCCGTTCCCGGAACTGGGCATCGCCGGCTCGGCCTGGGCCACGCTGGTGTCGCAGACGCTGTCGCTGGCCGGCCTGCTGCTGTACATGCGGCACAAGCGGCACACGCTGTGGCTGGGCCGCGCCGACATGCACCTGTTCAACCTGGACATGACCATCCTGCGCGCGCTGGTGGTCAAGGGCGTGCCGATGGGCCTGCAGATGGTGCTGATCTCGCTGTCGGTGATCATGCTGATGACGATGGTCAACCAGTACGGCACCGACACCGGCGCAGCCTACGGTGCGTCGTTGCAGCTGTGGAACTACGTGCAGATGCCGGCGATGGCGATCGGCGCGGCGTGTTCGTCGATGGCCGCGCAGAATGTCGGTGCGCAGCGCTGGGACCGCGTACGCGGTACCGCACGCCAGGGCATCCTGTTCAACTTCCTGCTGACCGGCGCGTTGATCCTGCCGCTGGTACTGCTGGACCAGTATTCGCTGGCCTTGTTCCTGCCGCAGGGCAGCGAGTCGCTGCAGATCGCGCGGCACCTGAACCACATCGTGATCGGTTCGTTCCTGTTCTTCGGCGTCAGCTTCGTGATCTCCGGCGTGGTGCGCTCCACCGGCGCGGTGCTGCCGCCGCTGCTGATCCTGGCAGCGTCGCTGTGGGGCGTGCGCGTGCCGTTCGCCGAATTCCTGCAGCCGTACTGGGGCGCGGACGCGATCTGGTGGAGCTTCCCGGCCGGTTCGCTGGTATCGATGCTGCTGTCGCTGGCGTATTACCGCTGGGGAGGCTGGCGCAAGGCGAGGATGATCAGCAAGCCGGTGCACGCGGAGGAACTGGCCACGCCATCGGAGATTCCGGCCTGCCCACCGTCGCCGGTGGCCGACCCGGATGCTGTGACCCGGTAGCGCCGGGCCACGCCCGGCGAGCGCAGCGGTTGCCAGAAATCGGCCGGGCATGGCCCGGCACTACCGCTTTTTCTTCGTGGCGTTGTGCTTTGCGGCCGCACGCATCAGGGCTTTGAACGCCGCGGCATTGGGCATTTCGCCTTCGTGGATGTCGATCGCGCGGCGCGTGCCGCCTTCCAGGCTGGCATTGAACAGGCCCTTCGGATCCGGCAACGCGGCGCCGTGGGCGAAGGTCAGCTTCACCGCCTGCGTGTAGGTTTCGCCGGTGCACAGGACGCCGTTGTGTTCCCACACCGGTGTGCCGCGCCACTTCCAGGTTTCCTCCACGTCCGGCAGCGCCTCGTGGATCAGCGCGCGCACGCGGGCGAGGATGTCGCCGCGCCAATCACCGAGCTCGGCAATACGAGCATCGATCAGTGCGGCGGCGGGGAGAGCGGCATCTGCGGTATGGGACTTATGCGTGGCCATCGCGTGGTCTCGTACGGGGAAAGGATCCTGGGGAGCTACATGCGTTCGCCGGGCAGCTCGCTGGCCTGCCGCACCCAGTCGAGGAACCGCGCCTCGTCCAGCACGCCATCCTCAAGGATGTGCAGGTAGCGCGTGTCGGCGCTCCTGGACGGTTCCGGCGGAACAGGCTGCAACCGCGCACCGCGGAAGAAGGCGACCTTGATGTAGCGGGCGAAGCAATGAAAGCTGAGGAACCAGCCCTCGCCGGCAGCGACGCCGTACATCGGCGAGTTCCATTTCACTGCCTTGTGCACGCCGGGCACGGCCTGTTCGATCAGTGCATCCAGACGTGCACCGACGGCCTGTTTCCAGTCCGGCATGGCGGCGATATAGGCCTGCACGGGCGCATCGCCCTCACCCTTGGCGATCTGCGGATTACCGCCGGACAGCAGCGTGGGCGAAGCACTGTTGGCAGGTCGCTTGGCGGGCATCGCAGGGGCCACGGGGGTCGAAGGCCCGAGCGTACGCCGCCGCCCGGCAGCGGTCACGGCGCACTGCGCCATGACCTCAGAGACTGCGGCGGAACTGCTGCCAGGTGGGCAGCTTGCGGGCGCCCCGCAGGAACCACATCAGGGTGGCCATCACCAGGCCGAACATCGTGCCGGCTGCCACCCCGGCAAGCAGCAGCAGCTCCAGCGCCGGGGGCCTGCCCTGCCACAGCAGCAGCCACATCAGCACCGTCCAGAACACGCCGAACAGCAGGCCCTGCAGCAGCGTATTGGTCAGGAACCCAGCCAGTATCGGTGGTGGCAGCGCGATACCCAGCCGCCACAGCATGCGGTGCAGCAGAGGGGCCGCTTCCCGCCGCGGAACGCCGGAACCGTCCAGGAAGCGCAATGCCACCTGGATGTCGGCCGGGTATCGATGGTCGGTCTCATCCATCCCTTGAAACTAACGAGGCGACACCACAAACGCAAACGGCCGCCCGAAGGCGGCCGTCGCGGCAACAACCGAAGTTGTTTATCAGCCCTTGGTTGCCAGACGGGCAACCTTGGCGGCAGCAGCAGCAGCCAGATCTTCCTTGATGCGGGCAGCCTTGCCTTCCAGGCCACGCAGGTAGTACAGCTTGCCGGCGCGGACCTTACCACGACGCTTCACTTCGACCGAGTCGATGATGGCGCTGTGGGTCTGGAACACGCGCTCGACGCCGTAGCCGTGCGAGATCTTGCGCACGGTGAACGAGGAGTTCAGGCCGCCGTTCTTGGTCGCGATGACAACGCCTTCATAGGCCTGCACGCGCTCGCGGGCACCTTCCTTCACCTTCACGTTGACGACAACGGTGTCGCCCTGGCTGAACTGCGGCAGTTCACGGGTGATCTGGGCGGATTCGAATTCCGCGACGATGGACTTGTTCAGCTTGCTCATGGGTTACACCGATTCATTGTTCGGGTGGGCGTGTCATTCGACAGCGTGGGCTCATGCAGTCACCGGACTGTGCTGCACGTTTGTTTTGGGTATTGCACGCCAGCCTGGGCCGGCGGTAATTGGCCATGATAGCCGATAAAGCGGGGCTGGCGCTAGGGCCTGCCCTTTTCTGCCGGGGCCTGGCGGGCCAGGGCCAGCAACTTGCGGTCGGCCTTGCCCAGCGCCTGTTCATCCAGCAGGTCCGGGCGCCGCTGCGCGGTACGGATCAACGACTGCTGCCGGCGCCAGGCGGCGATGGCGGCATGGTTGCCCGAGCGCAGCACGTCCGGCACGTCACCCAGCGGATGCTGGGCCGGCTGGCTGTAATGTGGGCAGTCGAGCAGGCCGAGGTCGCCCTCGAAACTGTCCTGCGCGGCCGATTCGGCGTCATTCAAGGCGCCTTCCTGCAGCCGGGCCACCGCGTCGATGATGACCGCAGCCCCCAGCTCGCCACCGGACAGCACATAGTCGCCGAGGGAGATCTCCTCATCGACATTGGCGGCCAGGAAACGCTCGTCGATGCCTTCATAGCGGCCGCAGAGCAGGACCATGCGCGGCAATGCCGCCAGTTCCCGCACCTTGGCCTGGGTCAGTGGCGCACCCTGCGGGCTGAGATGGATCACCCGCGCAGGCGTCGGATCAGCGTCGCGGATCGCCTGCAGGCAGGCCTGCAGCGGTTCGATCAGCATCACCATGCCCGGGCCACCGCCGAACGGACGATCGTCCACCCGGCGGTAATTGCCCTCGGCGTAGTCACGGGGATTCCAGCCATGCAGGCTGAACAACCCCTTTTCCTGCGCACGGCCGACCACGCCCAGCCCAGCGGACTGGGCGAGGAAATCGGGGAACAGGGTGATGACGTCGAAACGCATGCTTACACTCAGAACTCGGGGTCCCAGTCGACCACGACCAGATTGGCCTCGAAGTCGACGGATTTGACGAACTCCGGCACGACGAACGGAATCATCCGCTCGCGATCGCCGCGTACGACCACCACATCGTTGGCGCCGGTACTGAACAGGTGCGAGACCTGGCCGAGGGCAACGCCTTCGACGGTCTTCACATCCAGGCCTTCCAGATCGACCCAGTAATACTCGTCGGCATTCGGCGGCGGCAGCGCACTGCGGGCCACGAAGACCTCGGTGCCATGCATCGCCTCGACCGTGTCGCGATCCTCGATGCCCGGGAAACGGGCCACCAGGTGCTTGCCGGTATCCCGGCCACGGGCGCCTTCAAGCGTCGATTCCTGCCCGTTGGGGCTGCGCAGGATCCACGGTTGGTAACGGAAAATAGCGGAACGCGGCTCGGTCCAGGACTCGAGCTTTATTTCGCCGCGCACACCAAAAGCGCCGACAATCCTGCCAAGCAGGATGCGGCGCTCGTTATCTTTCATCTGCGTTCAATCAGATGGGCCGCACCAGGGCGCGGCCCGTCAGGATCAGGCCGCAGCGGCCTGGGACTTGCTCGCTTCCTTGATCAGGTTGCGAACTTTCTCGGTCGGCTGGGCGCCGTTCTTGACCCAATGGTCAACGCGGGCCAGGTCCAGCTCGATGCGCTTCTCGCCACCCTGTGCAACCGGGTTGTAGAAGCCAACGCGCTCGATGTTGCGGCCGTCGCGGGCGCTGCGGACGTCGGTGACGATGATGTGGTAGAACGGACGCTTCTTGGCGCCGCCGCGGGTCAGTCGAATCTTGACCATGGTGGTTTTTTCCTATTGCCCAGTCGCCAGGATGGCGCGGTAAGCGGGCGATTATAGCGGCAGAGTCCGGCCGAGCCAACCCCGGGCGTCCACCCCGGGGTCGGATCCCTTTTACCGAGCAAAAGGGATCCGACCCCAGCGACTTCCGTTCAGGAAAGCGGCTGCCAGGGCACCCGGGCCAGCACCGCCCTGCCCTGTTCGGCCAGCGCCTGCGAACCCGGCAGCGCTTGACCATCGATGGCATCCAGCGCCCACAGCCCGCTGGCGTTGCAGGCGAAGGCGGCCTGCATGCCGGCCAGCTCATTCAGTTGCAACGGGCGGATCTGCTGTGCACCCGCCCAGCCCGCCTGCAGCAGCGCTTCAGCGGTTCCCCGCAGCGCAGGCGCCTGCGGCCAGACCAGGTGTTCGCCGTCATGCATGGCCAGGTTCCAGGTCGTGCCCTCGCTGATCTGCCCATCGGCAGCCACCAGCAGCGCATCGTCGAAACCCGCTGCCAGCGCGGCACGGCGCTGGACGAACAGGCCGAACGTACCAACGTGCTTGATCTGCGGCAGCTCGCGCTGCCAGGTCACGCTGCGTACGCGCTTGGGTGCGGTCAGCGTGACCGGCGCGGACACGGCAACCAGTACATCCACCGGCACGCTGGCCAACGGATCGCGGAAATCGAAACGGCGCGAGAACACGGTGACCCGCATCGATGCATCGATCTGGCCGGCCTGCTGCAGCGCCTGTGCCATCCACGCCTGCACCTGCGCGATATCGAGCGCGCTGCCGAACAGCTCCTGCGTTGCCTGGGCCAGCCGCTGCAGATGCAGGTCGAGCCCCTGCACCGCGCGGCCGCGCACCTGCATCGAGGTGAAGTGGCCATAGTTGGTCAGCGCCGGCAGCAGGTCTTCAGCCCGCGCCGTGGCGCCGTTGCAGGTCACCGTCATCGCAGCAATGCCTGCGCCTGTAGCCACATGCCACGCAGCACGTCGGCGGCCGGCGCGGCCGATGCCATCCACGCCGACTGACCGGCCCAGGCCTGCATCGCAGCAAGCCGGTTTTCCTGCGTGGCCTGCTTGCGCATCGGAGCGGTCAGGCCGCGCTGCACTGGATACGGGCGCGGTGCGGGCGCGCCCTCGGCGGCAGCGGCACGCACGTAGGCGGTCGCCAGGCCACGTCCCAGGCGCCCGCTGAACGCACGGGTCGGCCAGGTATCTTCGGGTTCACTGCGGGCCAATGCGTCGGCCCATGCCGGTGCCACCGCCGCTTCGGGTGTGCGCAGGAAAGCCGTGCCCATCTGCACCGCGCTGGCCCCCAGCATCAAGGCGGCAGCAATGCCGCGACCATCGCCGATGCCACCCGCAGCGATCACCGGAATCTTCAGGTTGTCCGCCAGCCGCGGCAGCAGTGCGAACAGGCCGACCAGCTGCTGTTCTGCACGTATCGGATCGAAGGCGCCGCGATGGCCACCTGCTTCGGCGCCTTGGGCGACCACCGCGTCAGCCCCCGCATCCTGTGCAGCGCGCGCTTCGGCGAGGGTCGTAGCGCAGGCGATCCAGGCGATGCCCGCATCCTTCAACTGCTGCACATGATGCGGCGACAGCACACCCATGATGGTCGAGGCCACCGCCGGCCGTGCCGCCAGCAGCGCACTGAACTGCTCCTCGAAATCGGCAGGCGTGGCATCCGCGGCGCTGGCCGCAACCTCCGGCCCCCACTGGCCCAGGAAAGCACGCGTGGCGGCCTCGGCGGCCACATCGCGCACCGGCGCGGGATCGGGCAACCACAGGTTCACCTGCGCCGGCCCGCTGGACGCGGCACGGAAGTCCTGCATCCATCGACCGATATCCGCCGCAGGCGACAACACGGCGCCCATCGCGCCCATGCTGCCGGCGTTAGCCAGCGTGGCCGAGAGCGGAACCGGACAGGCGCCGGCCATCGGTGCCAGCAGGATTGGCAGCTGCAATGAAAAACGCCGACAGAAATCGTCGGCGCGTTCGAGAATCGGCGAAAGGCTCACGCGACGCACCTGTGGGAGGAGTCGCTGCCAGCATACGCCAGACATTGTTGCCGGGAGCGTCGCATCGGGCGATCCGCTCCCGCGTTGCTCAGCGTGCAGACACCGCGTAGGTGCGGACCAGCTGGCTGTCCATTTCTTCGTTGAACTTGAACGTCACATAGCGCGCGTCATCCGCGGCGAACTCTTCCTCGGCGCTGGCGCGGCCGATCTCGGTGCCCTCGGCATCCAGTGCGCGCGCCACCAGCTTGCCCTTGAAGGCCTTGTCGGCCACCACGTAGACCGCTGCGTCCTTGGAGCCCATGCCGCGGCTCTTGCCCAGGGTGACGGTGAGCCCGCGCGCAGCCAGGCCCGGATCGGCCTGCAGCGTCACGTTCATCTTCTTGTCCACGCCCTCGCCCAGCCCTGCGACGAAATCGGCAGCGGTGCCGCTGATGGCACTGCCGGCCTTCTGCGAAACGGAGGTGTCGTCCTTGCAGGCAACCAGGCCCAGGGCCAGCGCCATCACCACGATCGACTTGTTCATGCACATTCCTTTGATTGATTCCGCGGGTTGTTCAAGCGTTCGATACAGCAAGCGCTCAGCGGAACGGCATGCCACGGCCGCCCATGGCGCCCATCATGCCCTTCATGCTGCGCATCATGCCCTTCATGCCGCCGCCGGCCATCTTGCTCATCATCTTTTCCATCTGCATGTACTGCTTCATGAGCTTGTTGACGTCGGCCGGGGTCACGCCCGAACCCTTGGCGATGCGGGCGCGACGCGAGCCGTTGAGCAGGTTCGGGTTGCGCCGTTCCTTCTTGGTCATCGAGCCGATGATGGCGATCATGCGCGGCACTTCCTTGCCCTGGCTGACCTGCTGCTTGAGGTGCTCGGGAATCTGGCCCAGGCCCGGCAGCTTGTCCATCAGACCGCCGATGCCGCCCATGTTCTGCATCTGCTCGAGCTGGTCGCGCATGTCGTTCAGATCGAACTTCTTGCCCTTGGCGACCTTCTCGGCCAGCTTCTGCGCCTTGTCCTTGTCGACCTGCTGCTCGACCTGCTCGACCAGCGACAGCACGTCGCCCATGTCGAGGATGCGGCTGGCGATACGATCCGGGTGGAACACGTCCAGGCCTTCCGGCTTTTCGCTGACACCGACGAACTTGATCGGCTTGCCGGTGATGTAGCGCACGCTCAGCGCGGCGCCGCCACGGGCGTCACCATCGGTCTTGGTCAGCACCACGCCGGTCAGCGGCAGTGCATCGCCGAAGGCCTTGGCGGTATTGGCCGCGTCCTGGCCGGTCATGGCATCGACCACGAACAGGGTTTCCGCCGGGTTGACCGCGGCGTGCAGGGCCTTGATCTCGGCCATCATCGCTTCGTCGATGGCGAGGCGACCGGCGGTATCGACCAGCAGCACGTCGACGAACGACTTGCGCGCGTCATCGATGGCGGCGCGGACGATGGCCTCCGGCTTCTGCTCGGCGCTGGACGGGAAGAACAGCACGCCGACCTGCTCGGCCAGGGTCTTCAGCTGCTCGATCGCCGCCGGACGGTAGACGTCGGCCGAGACCACCATCACCTTCTTCTTGCGCTTATCCTTCAGGTGCTTGGCCAGCTTGCCGACCGTGGTGGTCTTGCCGGCGCCCTGCAGGCCCGCCATCAGGATGATGGCCGGAGCGGGAACGTTGAGGTTCAGGTCGCTGGCTTCGGCGCCCATCACCGCGGTCAGCTCGTCGCGCACGACCTTGATCAGGGCCTGGCCCGGGGTCAGCGACTTCAGCACTTCCTGGCCGACCGCACGCACCTTGATGCGCTCGATCAGGGCCTGCACCACCGGCAGCGCGACGTCGGCTTCGAGCAGCGCGATGCGGACCTCGCGGGTCGCCTCGCGGATGTTCTCTTCGGTCAGGCGGCCACGGCCGCGCAGGCGCTCGATGGTGCCGGAAAGGCGCTGGGTCAGGGACTCGAACATGCGGCGCAACCTGTCTGAAAGCGGGGGACAATAAGGCTCACAGTATAACGGGTCCACCGCGCTCCCCGGACTGCGACGCCAGGGCCGTCGCCAGCACCCCGGGGGTGTGCGAAACTTCAACGATGACAATCGTTCTCATCGCCGTCCTGCTCTACCTGGCCGCCAGCGCCCTGCTGGTGCGCGCCCTTGGTCGCAACGACGGGGTGACCGCGCCTGTGTGGCTGTGGCCTGCGCTGCCGGCGATGCTGCTGCATGGCGGCTACCACGTGCTGGTGGCGATGCGCACCACCGGCGGACCGGACATGCACTTCTTCGCCGCGCTGTCGCTGGTCGGCCTGGGCATGGCCTGGCTGACCTCGCTGGTGGGCGCGCGCGGGCGCATGTCCACCCTGGGCGTGGTGGTGTTCCCGCTGGCCGCGCTGCTGCTGGTGGTCTACCACGGCTACGGCCACGAACCGAGCAAGCTGCTGGGCTGGCGCCTGGCCAGCCACGCCTGGTTGGCGCTGCTGGCCTACGCCACATTGAGCATCGCTGCGCTGCTGGCGATCATGCTGTGGCTGCAGGAGCGTGCGCTGCGGCGCCGCGAATTCCGTCCGTGGCTGCGTGCGCTGCCGCCGATGGCCGACCTGGAATCGCTGCTGTTCCGGGTGATCACCGTCGGCTTCGCCCTGCTGACACTGACCTTGGTCACCGGCGTGCTGTTCGTCGACGACCTGCTGGCGCAGAAGCTGGTGCACAAGACGGTGCTCAGCGTGCTGTCGTGGATCGTGTTCGGCGTACTGCTGATCGGCCGCCGCCGCTATGGCTGGCGCGGCACGAAGGCGGTGCACTGGACGCTGACGGCGATGCTGTTGCTGCTGCTGGCGTTCTTCGGCAGCCAGTTCGTGATCGAGCTGGTGTTCGGGCATTCGCGATAGAGGCGTGCCGACCAACGGTCGGCACCCACCCCCACAGCACCCGTGCCGGCCGCCGGCCGGCAATCGGAGCACAGTAGATCCACGCCATGCGTGGATGCCCCAGATGCTCAGGGCACCGGCTGGGCCAGGATCCTGCGCAGCGAGCGGCCGCTGTTGGTGAGAATGTCATCGACCTGCCAGCAGCCCCCGCCCTTGCGCACCATCGGCAACCGCGTCACGTAGGCCTTGTTCCATACCGCATAGCCCATCTCGACCTGGCCCACCGTGGCGGAAGCCTGCTTCCAGCTGTAGCGCACGGCGCCGTCGATGTCCCCGTCCTGCGCGTCCAGCCACGGATCGGAATCGATCGTGCAGATGCCCTCTTCGCGTACCTGGCAGGCACGCTCGGCGTGCAGCGCCTTGGCGAATACCGCGCTGACCAGCGCCTGCGGCGGCTGCAGCAGGTCGCCCTTGCCGGTGGTCGCTTCGAAGAAGGCACGTGCCACCTCGGCCGGTTCCCGGCAGGCAGGCGCAGCCTGCACGGTGGGGGCCAACAGCAGGCTGACGATCGCCAACATCCCTGTCTTTCGCATATCCAGTTCCTTGATGGTGGAGAGACGCCGGGCATGGCCCGGCATTACCGGCAACACGTATGGGTAACGCCGGGCCATGCCCGGCGAGCGCGCAGCGCGACGGAGATTACAACCCGTACCGCTCGATCGCATCCAGGTGCGGCTGGCGATCCTGGTCACAGGCCTCGGCCAGGCGCAGCCAGCAGTGCGGGTGCGCCCAATCCGCCGTCGCCTGCTGCAGGAAGCGATGCAGCGCCAGCGGCGCGTGATCCTGCGGCTGGGCGACAGTGAACAGCAGACCCGGCAGCGTGCCGTCTTCCGCGTCCGGATCGGTCACGGTGTAGTCCGCACGGCTGTGCGACCACACCTTCCAGCCCTGTGCCTCGGCGGCTTCCACGAAGGCGTTCCATGCATCTTCACCGGGGTGCGCGCCGTCGACCAGCCAGCTGCGAGCGAAACCACCCCGCTCCAGCACATGCACCTGCGCATAGGTCGGAATGAAGTGCTCGCGCTCCGCCTCGTCTTCTGGTGCCGGGTGCACCAGGCCGGCGTCGAACACCACCCAGTCACCCACCTGCTGCGCACGGTTGGCCGGTGCGTTCTCGACGATGCGCGCGGTCACCGGGCCGCTGCGGCGGGCGTAGTACTCCATCGGCTCGCCGCCTTCTTCGCTGCGGATGATCACCCAGCCCCAGGGCTCTTCGACCACGCCCTGCTGGCTGGACAGTTCCATGCCGATCGCTGCTGCCGAGCGGCGCACCGCATCCCAGTCGCGCGCCGCGCTGGCCGCACTCATGTGGTCCCAGTGCGCGGCGTTGGGCTCTTCCAGCAGTTCCACCAGCTGCGCATAGCAGGCCTGTGCCTCGCTGAAGCGGCCGGTCTCCATGTACATGCGGGCAAGCGTGCCCCGTGCACCGTTCGATCCCGGCGACAACGCCAGCAATGCCTGCGCCGCCTGCTCCAGCGCCGGCCAATCCGACGCGCGCCGTGCACGCTGCACCTCGCACCAGTGCGCGAACACCGGCACGCTGTCGCGGTAGGTCGCAGCCAGCCTGCGCAGGCCGTCATCATCGCCCTGCTCGACCAGCCAACGCATCAGCGTGTACGCCGCTGCGCCATCTTCCTGCGCGTGGCAGCGCACGAAGTCCCACAGCAGTGCCTGCGCTTCGGTCCTGGCGCCACAGGCGTGCAGCGCCGAGGCGGCCACCTCAGCCAGCGCGCCGTCGTCCGGCCGCTCGGCGTGCGCCTGCAGCAGCCACTGCGCTTCGCGCTCGGGATCACGTGACTGGTTCTGTTCGCCCTGCGCCTGCAGCCACGCCAGCAGTTCATCGGCAGGCACCGGCAGCGGTGCCGTCTCCGGCAGCGCCTCGATTCGTGCCGCCAAACCAGCCACCAGCGCGGCAGCGCCGCGGTCCTGCCGCAGTTGCCCCAGATGGGTGCGGGCCAGGCCGAGCTGGCGCTGTGCCACCCAGCGCGCACCGCGCTGCAGGGCCAGCTCCAGGCTCAATGCAGCGATCTCGATCACCAGGCGATGCGCGCCAACGGTGGCGAAGTGCTCGATGATGGTGTTGAAGCGCGTACCCAGATCCCAGGTATTGCGTTCGCCATCACGACTGCACAGGGTCGAGGCGGTATTGGCCCACAGCCGCCAGTGGTTTGGTGTCAACTCGCTCCAGGGCACAAGCTGCTGCAGCGCCTCTTCATCACGCCCAAGCTGGGCCAGCGCCCAGGCCTTGGACAGCCGGCGCGGCACCGTGCAGTTGGCCGGCTCGTATTCGCCTGCGGCGGCTACTTCGGCCTCACGCTGCTCGATCAGTGCCAGGGCCTCCGCCGCGCGGCCGCTGGCCAGCAGGATCTTGATCTGCATTTCCGGGAAGCTGTCGAACACTTCCTTGCCGCGCGCCTGGATCGCCGCCGCCTGCACCTGCAGGTAATCCAGCGCGTCCTGGCCACGGCCGTCGTCCAGCAGCGCGTCGGCCTTCTCGCAGCTCAGGCACTGGAAGCAGGCCCAGCTCGGGTCGATGCGGCCGAGCGTCTCGTCGCAGACCTCGATGCGCTCGGGCACCCAGCCCGGACCATCGATGTTGCCGTAGCAGGCGGCAAGATCCTGGGTGACGCAGATCGACTGCGGGCAGTCCAGGGCATCGGCACGGTGTGCGCGCTCGAACAGCGCTACCGACTCGCCCAGCGCGCTTTCACCTTCCACGCGGTTGCCGACGCGATTGCGCAGCGCCCAATGGCCGACATAGACGTCGACCCAGGGGTTGTCCAGCGCCTTGCCCAACGCGCGTGCTTCGGGCAGCAGTGCATCGACGCGGTCGACCTGCAGTTCACTGACTTCATCGGCAAGGCGGGTCAGCAGGTGGGCGTTCTGTGCCTGCCCGGCCTGGCGCAGGTCTTCCTGCAGTTTTTCGACCCAGTTCCAGATATCCATGGGGGTAATGCTCCTGTCTAGCGAAGGCTGGATGAGAGGGGGCGGTGCTCAGCGCAGCATCTGCTGCAGGGCACCGGCAATATCGGTAAATGCACCATTGAGATCGGGGCCCGGCGTCGCCGCAGTGCGCTGCAACGGCCGGCCCTGCGCGGACACGATGATCTTCAGCGAGCGCAGCAGGCGCGCGGCCGACGCGGCCTGCGGGTGGCCATCGCGCTGGGCCTGCAGCAAGGCCTGCACCGCCGGATTGTCCAGGTTGAGGTAGAGCCGCGACGGTGCACGCGCCTCGATGCGCGCGGTGAACTGGCGCGCCAGCCGCAATGCGGCCATCGAGACGCGCTTGTCGTTCTCGTCGTCTTCCAGGCGTTGCTTCAGTTCGGCTTCGCGGTCGGGCACCACCACCACCGGCAGCGCCTCGGGACTGAACCGCGCCGGCAGCAATTGTTCGCCGTCGCCCAGGTGTTCGCGCAGCCAGGCCAGCTGCGTATCGTCAAGGCTGTCGTCGGTGCGGAACAGTGCGCGATTGCCCTGCTCGGTACCGAGTTCGACCAGGCGCAGGCCCTTGGCCTGGGCCCAGCGGCGCAGGAAAGGCACCACGGCATAGCGATGGCCATGCGCGACCGGCACGCCCATCGCACGGAACAGCATTTCCTCGAAGCCGCCACCGTTGTCGAGGATCACATGCACCGCGCCGCGCGCTGGCAACGCGCTGGCCGGCAGGTCACCCTGCGAGGTCGGCACGCGCACGTGTTCCAGCAGCAGGTCGAACAGGCGCTCATCGCACAGCGCCGCACCCAGCAGGGCCTCGTTGTGGCGGCTGAGCACCCGCCGCCAGGCTTCGGGCTGCTGCCGCGCGACGTCGGCCAGGCCATCGATCAGCGCTTCCAGCAGGGCGTGCTGCACGGCGCGATAGTGGTCATCGCGCTGCAGGTCCTCGCGGCTGGCGGTCGGGGTCAGCTTCGACGATTCGATCACCCCGCCGATGAAACCGGCCCACGGCGGCAGCAGATCGCGCGCGTCGTCGTCCAGCAGCATGCCGCGCACGAACACCGACAGGTTGCGGTTGTCGCTGGTGCCGTAGGTGGCACCATCCTGCACCCAGAGCATGCCGACGGCATCACTGCTGCCATCGGACCGTAGCGGCATCGTCACGATGGGCTCGAAATCATGTTCGAAGCGGGCCGCGAACTGCTGCGCCTGGCGGCGTGCCTGCACCGGATGCAGCGCGACGTCACCCTGCCCGCGCCACGGCGGCGGTTCGGGATTGATCGCGGCGGTCGCCGCACCGATGAAGATCGGCTCGGACAGCAGCGCGCAGTAGCGGCCCAGCACCTCGTGCAAGCGCGCTTCGTTGGCCAGCGGCAGGAAGTCCGGATGCAGCTCCAGCTCCACCTCGGTGCCGATCGCCCGTGCCGGCACTTCGCTGACGGTGTACTGCTCGGCGTTGCTGGACA
The DNA here is from genome assembly GCF_056861525.1 of Stenotrophomonas sp. 82F1. Taxonomy (NCBI): domain Bacteria; kingdom Pseudomonadati; phylum Pseudomonadota; class Gammaproteobacteria; order Lysobacterales; family Lysobacteraceae; genus Stenotrophomonas; species Stenotrophomonas sp. 82F1. Next base: position 103,081 of record NZ_JBSPUD010000001.1, on the reverse strand, counting down.
CGTACAGGTGGCCCAGCTCTGGTGACTGGTAGGAGGTGGTACGCACGCTGACACGGCGCGCCAGCACGAAGGCCGACAGGAAGCCGAGGCCGAACATGCCGATCAGGCCTTCATCGTCCTCGCCGTCCTGGCGCAGGCCGCGGGTGTAACCGACCCCGACCGTGGCCAGGTAATCGTGGATTTCCTGCCGGGTCAGGCCGGCACCGGTATCGGTGATGCGCAGCACGCCGGCGGCGACATCGACCTGCACGTCGATGCGCGACACACTCTGGATGCCGGGCTGCTCGATACGGCGACGGATGATCGAATCGTGCGCGTTCTGCACCAGCTCACGCAGCGCCACCATTGGGGTGGAATACAGGTGCTTGCCCAGCACCGTCATCAGTCCATTGAGATCGACCCCGGCGCGGCGGATTTCGGCGGCGGGGGTGCTGAACATCGGGTCCTGCATGTAATCGATTACTCCTTGCCACGGAAAGGCGCCAGGGGGCGCCTTCGTCGAGCCGGGAAAACTAGCACAGGCAGGCTGACCGTTGCCGCATGTGACGTTTGTAGAGCCGAGCCCACGCTCGGCTGCTTTTCCGGCAAAGGGCAGCGGAGCGTGGGCTCGGCTCTACAGTACCGGCATCACGCCGCGTCGATGGCCTCGGACAGGCGTTCGACCGCGATCACTTCCATCCCCTTCACCGAGCCGCCCTTGGGCGCATTGGCCTTGGGCACGATGGCGCGCTTGAAGCCGTGGGTCGCCGCCTCGCGCAGGCGGTCCTCGCCGTTGGGTACCGGCCGGATCTCACCGGACAGGCCGACTTCACCGAACGCGATGGTCTTCTCGGCCAGCGGACGGTCCTGCAGCGAGGACAGCACCGCCAGCAGCACCGGCAGGTCGGCGGCGGTCTCCTGCACGCGGATGCCACCGACGACGTTCACGAATACGTCCTGGTCGCCGACCAGCACGCCGCCATGCCGATGCAGCACTGCCAGCAGCATGGCCAGGCGGTTCTGCTCCAGGCCCACCGCCACGCGGCGCGGATTGGACAGCGGCGAGGCGTCGACCAGCGCCTGCACTTCCACCAGCAACGGCCGGGTGCCCTCGCGGGTGACCATCACGCAGCTGCCCGGCTGGTGCGTGCTGGCACCGGACAGGAAGATCGCCGACGGATTGGAGACTTCCTTCAGGCCCTTGTCGCCCATCGCGAACACGCCCAGCTCGTTGACCGCGCCGAAGCGGTTCTTGAAGGCCCGCAGCAGGCGGAAGCGGCTGCCGCTCTCGCCTTCGAAATACAGCACGGCATCGACCATGTGTTCCAGCACGCGCGGGCCGGCGATGCCGCCTTCCTTGGTCACGTGGCCGACCAGGAACACCGCGGTTCCGGTTTCCTTGGCGAAGCGCACCAGCCGCGCAGCGCTCTCGCGCACCTGGCTGACCGAACCGGGCGCGGCGGTCAGCGTCTCGGTCCACAGCGTCTGCACCGAGTCGGCCACGATCAACCGCGGCCCGCTCTTGGTGGCGTGCTGCAGGATGGATTCGACACCGGTCTCGGCGAGCGCGTTGACGCCCTCCAGCGGCAGCTCCAGCCGGTGCGCCCGACCGGCCACCTGGGCCAGTGATTCTTCACCGGTGACGTAGAGCACCGGCAGCACCGCGGCCATCTTCGCCACCGCCTGCAGCAGCAGGGTGGATTTGCCGATGCCCGGATCACCACCGACCAGCACCACCGCGCCCTCGACCAGGCCGCCGCCGAGCACGCGGTCGAATTCACCGATGCCGGTGCTGACCCGGTTGTGCTCGGTCTGCGCCACGTCCTTCAGTGCGGTGATCTTTGGCGGGTCGATCTTGCCCGCCCAGCCGGCACGCCGTGAGGCGGGCGCCTTGGCCGCCGTCGCGCTCTCAAGGACGATTTCCGACAGCGCGTTCCAGGCGTTGCACTCGGTGCACTGGCCTTGCCACTTGCTGTATTCGGCGCCGCATTCATTGCAGACATACGCGGTGCGGGCTTTGGCCATCGGAGATTTCCTGCAGGGGCAACGAGCGTGGCAGGATAGCCGAGCCGGGTCGCACGTGCTGCGACCACTCAAGTCCCACCCGCCGGTGCCGATAGCGGTGGCGGGCGTGCGCCTTGCGGGCGCCCCTCCCTTCTCCTCTGGATTCAACATGACTGGTAGTTACAGTCAGGGCCTGGTCGCCATCTCGCTGCTGGTGGCCATGCTGGCATCGTATACCGCGCTCGACATGGCCGGCCGCCTGGCCACGGCCGAGGGCCGGGTCGCCCGCTGGTGGCTGGCCGGTGGTGCCGCCGCGATGGGCCTGGGCATCTGGTCGATGCACTTCATCGCGATGCTGGCGTTCAAGCTGCCGATTCCAGTCGGTTACGACCTGGCGATCACCCTGTATTCGCTGGCCGTGTCGATCGGCGCATCGGCCTATGCGCTGTGGCTGGTGTCGCGGCCCAGCCTGCCACTGCAGCGGCTGGCCGCCGGTGCGGTGCTGATGGGACTGGGTATCGCGGCCATGCACTACCTGGGCATGGCCGCGATGCGGATGCAGCCGGGCATCGATTACCACCCCGGCTGGTTTGCCGCGTCGATCGCGGTGGCCATCGGCGCCGCCGGTGCAGCGCTGTGGATCGCCTTCCGGCTGCGCGTCGAGCAACGCAACACGGTGCGCCTGCGGATACTGGCATCACTGGTGATGGGCCTGGCCATCGTCGGCATGCACTACACCGGCATGGCCGCCGCACGCTTCCCGGCAGGCAGCGTCTGCGGCGCGGTCGGCAGCGGCGGCATCGATCCCCGCTGGCTGGCCGTGCTGGTGATCGTGACCACGCTGGCCACGCTGGGCATCGCCCTGGTTGCCTCGTTGTTCGACCGCCAGATGCGCGTGCGCACCGGTCTGCTGGCCGACTCGCTGGCCCACGCCAATGACAAGCTGATCCAGGCGGCACTGCACGATCCACTGACCCAGCTGCCGAACCGCATGCTGCTGCAGGATCGCATCGAGCAGGCCATCGAGAAGGCGCAACGCCGCCAGCAGTCGGTGGCGGTGATGTTCTGCGACCTGGACGGTTTCAAGGCCGTCAACGATGCCTATGGCCACCAGCTGGGCGATCGCCTGCTGGTCGCGGTGGCCCAGCGCGTGGGGGCGCAGCTGCGGCCGCAGGACACCCTCGCCCGCCTCGGTGGCGACGAGTTCGTGATCGTGCTGGCCATTGATGCGCCTGACGATGCGGCGGTGGTCGCCGAACGGGTGATCGCGGCGGCCAGCGAACCGTTCGTGCTGGATGCGGCGGAACTGCAGGTCACCGCCAGCCTGGGCATTGCCCTGTATCCGGACGATGCCGGCGACGAACGCGAGTTGATGGCGCATGCCGATGCGGCGATGTACCACACCAAGGAAACCGGCCGGAACGGCTACACCTTCTTCATCCCTTCGATGCAGCTCAGTGCCAACCGCCAGCTGCGGCTGCTGCAGGACCTGCGCAAGGCGATCGCGCGCAACGAACTGCTGCTGCACTACCAGCCGAAATTTCCGGCGGCCGACGCGCCCGCCACCGGCGCCGAGGCGCTGCTGCGCTGGCAGCATCCGGAGCTGGGCCTGCTGGCACCGGACGTGTTCATTCCCATCGCCGAGCGCAGCGGCCTGATCCTGCCGATCGGCGACTGGGTGCTGGACCAGGCCTGCGCGCAGCTGCGCGCCTGGCATGACGGCGGGCACAGCCACTGGACGATGGCGGTGAACCTGTCGCCGCTGCAGTTCGCCTCCCCGGCCCTGCTGGACAGCGTGCGGTCGGTGCTGGAACGGCATCGCATCGACCCGGCGCGGCTGACCTTGGAGATCACCGAAACCACGGCGATGAAGGATGTCGAGGCCAGCCTGGCGATCCTCAACGATCTGACTGCGATGGGCGTGCACATCGCCATCGACGACTTCGGCACCGGCTATTCCAGCCTGCTGTACCTCAAGCGCATGCCGGCCACCGAGCTGAAGATCGACCGGGCGTTCGTGCATGACCTCGAACGCAATGACGAGGATGCGGCCATCGTGTCGTCGATCATCGCGCTGGGCCGCACCCTGCAGCTACAGGTGGTGGCCGAGGGCGTGGAGACCCAGGCGCAGCGCGAGTACCTGAGTGAGCTGGGCTGCGACCAGCTGCAGGGTTATCACCTGGGGCGGCCGATGGAGGCCGAGGAGTTCCTGCGCAAGGTGGGGTGAGAGGCAACCGCATCCACGCATGGCGTGGATCTACTGCATCCTCCGGATGCATTGAACGGCAACCGCATCCACGCATGGCGTGGATCTACTGTGCGGGGACTTCGCGGTGACGGGTAGATCCACGCCATGCGTGGATGCGTTCCCCGCGATCGCGCGGCAAACAGAAAGGCCGCCCGAAGGCGGCCTTTCTGCGTGGCAACGTCGCGAAGACGTCAGTGCATCATGTGCACGTTCATGTTGTGCATGACCCACAGGGTACCGACCACGATGATGCCGATCACCACCACGGTGAAGGCCGCAGCGTTGACGTTCCAGCGGCTCTCCGACGAGCGGTCCAGGTGCAGGAAGAACACCAGGTGGACCAGCATCTGCAGCACCGCGGTGATGGCGATCACCACACCGTTGACGGTGCGCGAGAAATCGCCCGACATCACCATGTAGAACGGGATGACGGTCAGCACCACCGCCAGCACGAAGCCGATCAGGTACGACTTCACGGTGCCGTGGCTTTCGCCGCCGGCGGCGTGGTCGTGTGCATGGTTGTCATGTGCCATTACAGCGCTCCATTGAGGTAGACGACGGAGAACACGCCGATCCAGATCAGGTCCAGGAAGTGCCAGAACAGGCTCAGGCACGCCATGCGGGTCTTGTTGGTCGGGGTCAGGCCGTACTTCTTCAGCTGCACGAACATCACCAGCAGCCACAGCAGGCCGGCGCTGACGTGCAGGCCGTGGGTGCCGACCAGGGCGAAGAACGCCGACAGGAAGGCACTGCGGTCCGGACCGTAACCCTGATGGATCAGGTGCTGGAACTCATAGACTTCCATGCACATGAAGCCAAAGCCCAGCAGCCAGGTGATGCCCAGCCACAGGAACATCTGACCGACCTGCTTGCGGTGCATGGCGATCATGCCCAGGCCGAAGGTCAGCGACGAGGTCAGCAGCAGCGCGGTTTCCCACGCCACGAACGGCAGCTCGAACAGGTCCTTCGCGCCGGGGCCACCATCGGTGCCGCCGGCCAGCACCACGTAGGTGGCAAACAGCGAGGCGAAGATGAGGCAGTCGCTCATCAGGTACACCCAGAAACCGAAGACGGTGTTGCCGCCGGTGTCGTGGTGCTCGTGGTCGTCATGGCCATGGGCCGCCGCGTGTGCGGCGTGCCCGTGGTTCACGGTGGAGGTATTGGTGCTCATGCCTTCAGCTCCGACTTCACCAGGCCCTGGGCTTCCAGGTGCTTGCGGTGTTCGTTCTCGATGCGTTCCACCTCGGCAGCCGGGACCCAGTAGTCCACGTCCTGGTCGAAGGTGCGGTAGATGAACGTGGCGATCATGCCGACGAAGCCGATGATGGCCAGCCACCAGATGTGCCAGATCATCGCAAAGCCGAACACCATGCTGAAGGCGCCGATGACAACGCCGGTGCCGGTGTTGCGCGGCATGTGGATGTCGGTGTACTTGGCCGGCTTCGGCCAGGCTTCACCACGCTGCTTGCGCTCCCAGAAATCGTCCAGCTCGGTGACTTCCGGCAAGGTGCCGAAGTTGTAGAAAGCCGGCGGCGAAGAGGTTTCCCACTCCAGCGTACGGGCATCCCACGGGTCGCCGGTGAGGTCGGCAGTCTTCTTGCGGTCGCGGATCGACACGGCCACCTGGATGATCTGGCACAGGATGCCGGCACCCACGATGAAGGCGCCCACAGCGGCCACCAGCAGGAACGGCTCGTAGGCCGGGTTGACGGTGCTCTGCAGACGACGGGTCATGCCCATGAAGCCCAGCACGTACATCGGCATGAAGGTCACATAGAAGCCGATGAACCAGCACCAGAACGCGCACTTGCCCCAGAACTCGTTGAGGCGGAAGCCGAACATCTTCGGCCACCAGTAGGTGATGCCGGCGAACATGCCGAACACCACGCCGCCGATGATGACGTTGTGGAAGTGGGCGATCAGGAACAGGCTGTTGTGCAGCACGAAGTCGATGGCCGGGATCGCCAGCATCACGCCGGTCATGCCGCCGATGGTGAAGGTGACCATGAAGCCGATGGTCCACAGCACGGGCGTGGTGAACTGCACGCGACCGCGGAACATGGTGAACAGCCAGTTGAAGATCTTCACGCCGGTGGGGATGGAGATGATCATCGTCGTGATGCCGAAGAAGGCATTGACGTTGGCACCCGAGCCCATGGTGAAGAAGTGGTGCAGCCACACGATGAACGACAGCACGCCGATGCAGGCGGTGGCGTAGACCATGCCCTTGTAACCGAACAGGGCCTTGCGCGAGAAGGTCGCGATGACCTCGGAGAACACGCCGAAGGCCGGCAGCACCAGGATATAGACTTCCGGGTGACCCCAGATCCAGATCAGGTTGATGTACAGCATGGCGTTGCCGCCACCGTCATTGGTGAAGAAGTGCGTACCCAGGTAACGGTCCAGGGTCAGCAGCACCAGGGTGATGGTCAGCACCGGGAAGGCGGCGACGATCAGCACGTTGGTCACCAGCGCGGTCCAGGTGAAGACCGGCATCTGCATGAGCTTCATGCTCGGGGTGCGCATCTTGAGGATGGTGATGAAGAAGTTGATACCACTCAACGTGGTACCCAGACCCGCCACCTGTAGTCCCCATATGTAGTAGTCCATACCTACATTGTTGCTGTACTCGATGCCCGACAATGGCGGGAAGGCCAGCCAGCCGGTGGCGGCGAATTCACCGATCCACAGCGACAGCATGATCAGCACCGCACCGGACACGAACAGCCAGAAGCTGAGCGAGTTGACGAACGGGAACGCGACGTCGCGCGCACCGATCTGCAGCGGCACGGCCAGGTTCATCAGGCCGGTGATCAGCGGCATCGCCACGAAGAAGATCATGATCACGCCGTGGGCGGTGAAGATCTGGTCGTAGTGGTGCGGCGGCAGGTAACCCTCGGACCCGCCGACGGCGATGGCCTGCTGGGTACGCATCATGATCGCGTCGGAGAAACCGCGCAGCAGCATGACGAAGGCGACGATGATGTACATCACGCCGATCTTCTTGTGGTCCACCGAGGTGAACCACTCCTTCCACAGATAGCCCCACAGCTTGAACTTGGTGATCAGGGCCATGACGCCCAGGCCACCCAGCACCGCACCGACCAGGGTGGTCAGCACGATTGGATCGTGGGGGATCGACTCAAGAGAGAGTTTTCCCAACATGTTCATTCTCCCGAACCCATGTGGCCTTCATGGCCAGCGTGTTCGTGTTCTTCGGTGGCATCCAGGTTCTTCCCGGATTCCTTGGCATCATGCGCGTCGCTCGGGGCGTGCCCCTCGTGCGCTTCATGGCTGGACGCATCGGCAGCAGCCGCACCCGCATGGGCATGCTTCATGCCGTAGTGCTTGTTGTCGCCCATGTGCTTGGCGATGACCCAGTCGAACAGGCTGTCTTCAACCTTGCCGAAGTAGGTGACCGGGTACCACTCGGAATTCTTCGCTTCGCCCAGCGCCTTGAACGAGGTCTTGTCCAGGGTCTGCTCGCCGGCACGGACCTGGTCCAGCCACTGGCGGTACTGCGCATCGGTGACCGAGTAGGCAGTGAAATGCATCTTGGCGAAGCCTGCACCGCTGTAGTGCGAGGACATGCCCGGGAATTCACCCAGTTCGTTGGCGATCAGGTGGAGCTTGGTCTCCATCGCCGCCATCGAGTAGATCATGCTGCCCAGGTGCGGGATGAAGAACGCATTCATCACCGTATCGGAGGTGATCTCGAAGTTCAGCGGGGTGTTGACCGGGAACTTGATCTCGTTGACGACCGCGACCTTCTCTTCCGGATAGATGAACAGCCACTTCCAGTCCAGCGAGATCGCCTGGATGGTGACCGGCTTGACGTCCGATTCCAGGGGCTTGTACGGATCCAGCGCGTGCGAGGACCGCCAGGTCAGCACCGCCAGGACCAGCACGATCATGCAGGGGATCGACCACACCACCACCTCGATCGCCGTCGAGTGGGACCACTTCGGCTCGTAACGGGCCTTGGTGTTGGAGGCGCGATACTTCCACGCGAAGGTCAGGGTCATGATGATGACCGGGATGACGACCAGCAGCATGAGCACGGTGGCCGTGATCAGCAGTGTCTTTTCATCCTGGCCGATCTGGCCCTTCGGACTGAGGATGGCCACGGCATCGCAGCCGGTGAGCATCACCAGCAATGCGAGCAGCAAGCCCGGGCGCAACCAGCGCCCAAGGGTTTTCAACGGAATCATCGGTCGATCCAATTGCGAGGGAATGCCGTTCCCCGTCCTGCCCGCACCGGCCAAAGCCGGGCCCACCCGTCCAGAAGACAGGCAGGTAAGGTGGGGTCGAGTCAGCCCTTCAATTTTAGGCCGTCACCCACCATTTAAGAAAGGCATTGACAATGATCAGGCGCAGGAAAGGCCCGGATCTGGCTGCGACACGTTGTCGCACCGCGCGATTGTGGCGGGCAGAACGCGCGGGGACGGCAGCGTAGCATCGGCCACGGCGACAACGAGGCGCCTCGTTCGGCACAGTCGACTGAACAGGTTCAGCAAGTCTTGAGCTCCCTTTCTTCGAGGAACCCGGCATGGACAGACCCTTCAGCGTTGAACGCATCGACCATGTGGTGCTGCGGGTGCGCGAGCTGGCCCGCAGCGAAGCCTTCTATGCCCAGGTGTTGGGGTGCGTGGCGGTACGGCGGCGCGAGCACCTGGGCCTGGTGCACCTGCGTGCGGGTGCGTCGATGATCGATCTGATCAGTCTGGACGGCACGCTCGGTCGCCACGGCGGTAGCGGGCCGGGCAGCGAAGGTCGCAACGTCGACCACCTGTGCCTGCGCGTCGAACCCTTCGACGAAACCGCGCTGGTCGCCCACCTGGCCGCCCACGGCGTGCCGGTGCTGGCGCCGGCCGAGGTCAACTTCGGCGCCGAGGGAGATGGCTTGTCGTTGTACTTCAAGGATCCGGACGGCAACACGGTGGAACTGAAGGGGCCTGCCAACGGAGCCGCGCAATGACCCGGTCTGCCGCGGCGCCGGCAAAGATCGACTTCAAGACGCAGGACAAGGCGCTGTACCGGCCATCGGTCGGCTCGTTCGTGCGGATCGAGGTGCCGCCGATGTCCTTCGTGATGGTCGATGGCCAGGGTGATCCGAACCAGGCGCCGGCCTATCGCAATGCGGTCGAGTGGCTGTACTCGGTCAGCTACGCACTGAAGTTTGCGATGAAGGCCGAAGGACGGGATTACGTGGTGCCGCCGCTGGAGGGACTGTGGTGGGCCGACGACCCGTCCAGCTTCGTGGCACGGCGCAAGCACGCGTGGCGCTGGACGATGATGATCCGCACGCCGCTGGACGTCGGCGTTCCGCGTTTCAACGAAGCGGTGGCCAAGGCATCGAACAAGCGCGGTACCGCGCCGCAAAGCCTGCGCCTGGCACTTTACGAGGAAGGCCTGTGCCTGCAGACGCTGCATGTAGGCGCCTACGATGACGAGGGCCCGACACTGGCCGAACTGCATGAACGGATCATGCCGGCACAGGGGCTGACCTTCGCCGGGCCGCATCATGAGATCTACCTGGGCGACCCACGCAAGGTAGAGCCTGCTCGCCTGAAAACGGTGCTGCGGCAACCGGTGCGGGCGCTGTGACGGCCGGGCCTCGGGCTGCTCCGTCAGCCGCCCTGGAACTGCACCGGGAGACGCAGGGTGATCTGCTTGACCGTGGTCACCGGCCGCCGGGGGGTGACGTGCCATTGGAGTGCAGCCTCACGGGCGGCGCGATCCAGCGCAGGATGTCCGCTGCTGCGGTCCACGGTCACATCGAGTACGCGCCCCTCGGCTGACAGGGTGATCAGCAGCTCGACGCTGCCTTCCAGCACCGTCTCCCCGTCACCACGCGGATAACGCGGGGGATGCCGGCGCGTCATCGCCGCCAACTGCGCGCCCAGCGCCTGCTCGGGATCCAGCTGCTGCGGCGGCGGGTCCATGGCCGTCGGCGAAGGTGCGTCCACGGTCACCGCCGGCGGTGTGCCGGCGACAGGCGCTTTGAACACGACCGTCACCTGCCTGCGCTCGCCGCCTGTGGGCACCTTCGACGCGCTGAGCCAGGTGCGTGCGCCCCGGCGCGCGGCCTCATCCAGCACGGCGTTGCCACTACTGCTTTCAATCAGCACCGAGGTAACCACGCCGCTCTGCCAGACATCCACCTGCAGGGTCACCATGCTGTCGGCCTGCACAGGCGCGCGCAGCGGGATGCCGTGGCGCAGGTCCTTGAACCCGGCAGCAGGCAGGTCGACCAGCACCTGCCCATACTCGGCCGGTGGCGACGACGGCGGCAGCGGTGGCGACGTACGCAGCGCCAGGCCCTTGCGATCGACCAGCATCCCCGCTGGCGGCATCGCGCGTTGCGCCTGCCTGACGGTGTCCGCTTTCGAGGTTGCCGGCGGTGAAGGCTCCGAGACTACCGGGCCCGCCGGGTCTGCAGCGGTGCCGGTGGTGTCCTGCGCCTCGCCTTTGCCCGCCTTCGCCTGCCGATCATCATCGCCCAGCAGCAGCGTCGCGCGCGCCTTCAGGATCTCCATGCGGTCTTCGGAGGCGCTGGCCAGCAGCGTCGAGAGCATGAACACGTCGCTGCCAAGCAACAGAGTATTCACGTCGAACCGGGCCGGATCCGCCGAGGCGGTCTTGTCGCTGCGGTCAATCAGTCCCGCAATCACCAGCGCGCCCAGCGCGAGCTCTTCGTCCGTGTCGACCATCGTCGACGCGTAGGCATTCCACAGGCGTTCCTCCAGCGGCGCATAGGCGAACAACACCTCCTGCGTGCCGTGGACGCGCCACAGGCGCTCTTCCAGTGCCGCGTCGCCTTCTCGGTCGAATGGCTTGCGTGGCGACCACCGTGAGCGGATCGCCAGTTCCTGCAGATCCGTCGCCAGCAGGCGCATTGCAACCGACGTACTCGACGGCGAGAGTTTCCACATCTGCTGCAGCAGCTCGATCTGCTTCAGTTCCACCTCACGCGCTTCCTCCGCAGTGAGCCGCTCCACCATCGCGCCCGCGTCGCTGGCCAGGCCCGCCGTCCTCTGCGTGCGGCGTCCGGAGCGGGCGGCAAGCGTCTCGATCGTCTCGTTGTACGCCGCGCGCAGGCGCTCGTACTCCGTGCGGTCTTCGCGCAGCGCCGGGCCATTGCGCGCCCACAGATCCAGCTCCTGCATCAGCGCCTGCGTGCGCGGCAGATCGCCGCGGGCAGCGGCACGCGCGGTTTCGTGCACCTTGTTGAGCATTTCCCGCTCGAAATGACCGCGCGAATACCAGCGCGGAACTGTAGTGCGATCCTCGCCGACCAGTACCGAACTCGGCCCTTGTTGACCGCTTCCTGCGCCCGTAGCGCCATCCCCGGAAATGCCGGTGACAATAAAGACGACGAATGAGAGGAAGCCGAACATCACCGACGCGATCAGATAATCCACGGCCCGGTCCTGCACCGCTACGCGCAGGAATGACAGTACCGACACCGCTCCGCCGATCAGCAGCGCAGCACGCAGTGCCGCCCTGCCATCACTCAACGCGCCGCTCGACAGCACTCGTCCCAGCCAGCCGATCGAGCTGTAGACCAGCACGCCGAGGTCGCCCCAGAACGGCGCCAACCCGATCAGCGCCAGCAGCAGCACGGCCAGTACACCCAGCAGCTTCATGGGCGCTTGCTCATGATCAGCATCGGCACGAACAGGATGAACAGCAGGATCGCGATCGCCAGCATGGCCATCTGCACGGCCAGCCCCACGCCATCCCAGATGCCCGGGTCCACCAGCGCGCTGTAGCGGCGGTAGGCCGGCATGCCCCAGCCCATCACCCAGCCCAGCAGCAGCGTGCCGATCACCGCCATCGTCACCCGCGACATCACCCCGGGAACACCGCTTGCCGCCGACGCCTGCGCACCGACCGGCTGCGCCTGGGCGACGCGCGCGGCGGTGCGTGCGCGCTGCTTGCGGGCCTTGGCCGGTTTCTGCCGCGAGCGAGTCTGCGCCGCGCGTGCGCTGCCGGCCAGCAGTTCAACGCGGGCGCAGGCGGCACAGGGCATGCCGACAAAATGCTGATGGGCGGCATCCTTGCCACACGTCACCAGTTGCCCGGCGTTGCGCCGCGCGTAGTCCAGCAGCAGCGTGGCCCATTCCTGCGCCGAAGGCCGCCGTCGCGCCTGCGTCGAGAACGCACGATCAAACATGTCGCGCACTGCCGGGGGGAACATCTCATGCCCACTGACCGGCGAGGGCAGCATCCGCGGATGCGGCTTGCCGCGCGCATACGGGTACAGGTTGGCGGCGATACGCGCCGGCAGGTCACTGGGCACCGTCGCCCCCTGCGGCCGGCCCGCATACGGATGCAGGCCGGAATTGAGCAGCTGGAACACCATCACCGCCAACGCGAAGCGATCCTGCGCCTCCTCCTGGCCCGGTTTCACCCCTGGCTGCTGGAACTCAGGCGCCAGATAATCGGTGGTGACCTGCCCGGCCGGGAAGCGCTCGCCCTTGCCCTGGATGCTGAAACCATCGCAATCGAGCATCGCGATGAACAAGGTGCTGCGATAGAACCGCACGTTCAGCGGCTTCAGGTCGACCACATAGTGCTGCCGCCGGTGCAGCGCAGCCAGCATCACCGCCAGGTTGGCAGCCAGGGTCATCTTCGCGCCCAGGCCGGTGGGCAGGCCCTCGGCGCGCGCCTGCCGCTCCTGCAGCACATGCTCCAGGTCGCTGGTGGCCGACAGATCCAGGATCGGCATGGTGAAGCCGATGAAACGCCCACCGCCGTCCCGCAGCAGGGTCAGCGGCCAGGCAATCTGTACCTGGTCGGCGCCCTGCCCCTCCATCGGCGGCAGGTCCGGCTGCAGCTCCAGCATCGCCTGCAGCTTGCGCTCGTAGACGCGCGCATCCTTGTCCGAGTGGTAGAGCTTGGCCACTTCGCGCGGCCGCTCATTGAGGGTGAACACACTGCCCGCACCGCCACTCTTGAGCAGCCGCTCCAGGGTCAGCGGCCTGCGCTGTGCGTCGTAGACCTTTTCGCCGCTGCGCCCGGGCATGTGCTCAGGCCGGCAGCGCAACCAGCAACGTTTTGTCGTCGCCGGTGATCTGATCGGTGCGCGGGTCGGCCAGCGTCGCGTGCAACGCCTGGCTGCCGTGGGTCTCATCGACGCCGGCCAGATAACGGATCACCGGTGCGATGAACGGTTGGAACAGGCTGTCGCCCGCGCGCGACATCGCAAACGGCTGCACGCCATCGGACATCAGCACCAGCGCGTCGATCGCCCCTTCGAAGCGGGTCAGCCGCAGCTGCTCGCGCCAGTTGCCACCGGTCACGAACCACGTTTCGTTGGCGTACTCGCCGTTGGCGGGCAGTGACACGGCATCGGGCGATTCATTGCTGAAGGCGCAGGCGGCGACGCCGTCGCCGACATGGAAGAACCAGCCGCCATCACGTGTAGCGACCGCCCCAACCAGCGTGCAGGCATGGTCGGAGAGCTTCAGGCCCTGGCTCAGCGCAAGCATCGCCAGCTGACCGCGCGCATCGTCGACAGCGGTTTCGATGATGGTGCGCAACGCATCCACCGGTAGTGCCAATGGATCTGCCCCGAGCTGGGCAGATCCGGTAACCGACGCCGCCACGCTGCTGGATACATGCCGGGCGCCCACATCGCTGTGCGATGCGGAGCCTGCACCATCGCAGACCACCGCGACCAATGTCTGCCCCACCTGCACCGACGCATAGGCGTCCTGGCAGGGCTGCCCGCGGTCCAGATGGGACCGTCCCGTGGCCGATGCGGCCATCACGCGCCAGGCCATGGTCAGACCGGCACTTGCGACCAGCTGTCGGTGGCCGGCAGCTGCACCTGGCCACCGGGCGTCGAATTGGAGACCACCCGCATGCTCGCGCTCAGCCACAGGAACAGTTCCTTGAACTGCAGGCCCTGCAAGCGCTTCACGCCGCGCTCGCCATTGCGGCTGAACTGGCCCAGCACGCTCATGTCGGCATTGCCGACGGCGATCGGGAACACCGCCACCTTGTTCTGCTGCTCGGCCTCGCGGCACTGCTCAGCCACCGCTTCCCAGGCGTCCGTGGGCTGGCCGTCGGACATCAGGAACAACCACGGCCGCGTGTAGGCGACGCCAGCCTGGCGGAAGCGCGCCTTCTCGTCTTCGATTTCCTGCAGCGCCAGTTCCACCGCCGCACCGGTCGGCGTGGTGCCGTTGGCCGACAGCGTGGGCGCGGTGAAATCCATCGCGTCGCACCAATCACCACTGATGGCCGCGTTGTCCATGCCACCGTATTCAACCAGCAGCACACGCACGCGCTTGGCCGCGATCACATCGGCCTTCAGCTCCTGCTCCAACAGTTTCAGGCCCGCGTTCAACTGCTCGATGGGGCCACCGCTCATGCTGCCGGAGCAGTCCAGCACCAGGATCAGCGGCGTGCGCTGTTCACTGTTGTCGACCAGGGAAACATCGGGAATTGCGGCAATGGACATGATGGGAAGCCTCCGTGCGGGTGAACCGGTGCAGGTGACCTGCGGGGACGATTATAGGGGGAGCTGGAGGCCCAGGGGACGAGGTCTCACGGGGAGCCGTGCCGGCCAGACAAAAAGCTCCGACCTGGGCCGGGGCTTGTCATGCAACTGGTGCCGGAAACAGAAGTCGAACCTGCGAGCTGCTCTTCGCAAGTCGCCAGACACCACCGATCGCCAGAATGGAATCAGGCGGTGCAACACATGGATGTCGCAATCGATTCATTCGAAGTGGGGGCAGCAGTGCAATTTGGACCAGATTGTGAATTTAATGAAGATGGCAAGCAACAACAGAAAAATACACCGAAAAATTCGAAAACCTAGCCATCACCACTTCTTTCATCATGTTGAATCGAGGATTCCTCATAGTCCAGCCCCCCTCTCTCCGCATACATATCCAGAAGATCAACGATATTCCAATAATTCACTCTCGGCGGCACGTCGATCGAAAAAAAAGTTGCAACATGACTCAACTCCGTAGAGCACCCAAGCCCTTCAACTCTACTCCGCACTTCGGATACCAACTCACTCAAGTATGATATTACGCGAATCGTTGAATGCCCACCGGGAGTTTTTACACTATCAAATACTAGATCGCCATTGATCTCAGTCGCACAAACAACATCGCCGCAACTAATAAGCCGAGCATAAAATGGCACGCTATCGATGAGGTACCCTTCAGGCTGAGGAAGAGCCCACAGACCCTCCCACTCAGCAGGGGGATATCCATCCTGCTGCAGCAATCAAAACGCAATTTTTACGTACTCGTCTTTGGTCATGGCGTTCGATCTTTAGGAGGAACCCAGTCAACTTTATTGCTCTTGTCAATATGTGACGCTGCCTACCGGACTTGGCGTTCTCCGCCTGGATCGTCAGCATCTTTGCTTCCCAGTTGATGTCAGCCCAGCTCATCGACAACAGCTCACCACGTCTCATACCGGTATTAATGGCTGTAAGAACCACCGGGGTCAGGTGATCGACGTACCCGTCCATCGGCAAATCAGGCAGGACCGCTTGCCGATACCTGCGGCGAGCCGCATTGACATTTGCCCTCCCCTCAACCCCGGCCAGGTCGCGCGCTGCCAGTGCAGTCCGGAGCATCGCTTCTTCATCTGGCGACAGGAACCGAACCACCTTGCGGCTAGCTGCTGATCGCTGACGCATGCCCATCAGGGGGTTCGTCTCGATCAGCTTCCACTCAACGGCCCGGGACAAGGCAGACCGCAGGCAAGCAAAGTCGCGCGCTGCGGTAGCCTTTGTGACGGCGTCAGGGCCAGTGACACGACCGCGCCACCATCGCTCCATTGTGGGCACGTCAATCTCTATGATCTGACGGCGCAACAACCACGGGAACACTGATCGGATGCGGTCCGGGTACTGACGACCGCCCTTGAGCTCAGCTATCGCCCACGGCTCGAAATGCTCGTTGAGCAGTGTTTCGAGCGTGCAAGTAGTGGGCTTGGACTTTGCGAGCGCAGGCAATCCCGACTGAACGTATTCAGCGACCGCTTGCCGGGCTTGGACGCGGGCTTGATCAAGTGACAGATGTTCCACCGAACCCAAGGTACGACGCTTACCGTGCGCCCAGGTCACGATCCAAGCTTTATGACCGGAGGGCTGCACTCGCAAGATCAGGCCGCGAACCTGAGCATCCCGGAGCTCGTAGGGGCGATCCTTGCGTTCAGCTGTAAGAACAATGCGTTTGGTAAGGGTGGATGACATCAGGCATCCTGTCCGTAAGTGGCGATAAGGCCAACTTAGGACAGGATGCGAGGCGGTGTTTGGATAAGGATCGTCCGCAGTGAATAGCCCCGCCACATGTAGCCGCCAATTCAGTCACCAATTGATTTGAAAATCGATTAAATTCGAACAGACCTACAGGTTTTACGGTACGTATACCAAAACCACCTCGTATCGATATCCATCACCAACTTCGTACACGTGAGCCTGAAGCACTAGATCACTTCGCCCCTCCTCTTCTGTGTAAAGATCAACCAGAACATTCCAAAAATCTCCATACCAGATGCAGACGGAAGAGTTCCAGGACTCATCTGGCAGCCTTTTCAAGTGTGCGCCATACGCGCGAATGCTCTCTAGCGCGCTTGCCCACACATCTGGGGCCTGAAGGGTCACCTGCGGTAGCGATGGTTCGCCCCCTTGAATCAGAGCATCGACGATGGCTGCGAGCGTGGGCCGCCAAGCTTGCGGCACCGCAATCTCGTTCTCACCATCTTTAGCTATGGTCGTCTCATTCATTGTTAATCTCTCCCGTGCAATTGCTTGTGGCAGTCCAAACAGACCTCGGCATGATTGGAGGATGTTGTAGGACCACCGTCGGCGTGTCGCTCGACATGATGCCCGGCGGAATTGCTCCGATCAATTGACGTCCCGCAACCCGTCGCGCACTTTCCACCTTGTTCAGCTCGCTTGGATTCTCGTGCGGAATCAGTGAACAACCGCTGTGGGTCTCGTTGTGCTACTGGAACTGCCCCCGGCCCCGTGGGTGGTTTTGGAAGATCTCCAACCATCTTGCCCGCGTCGCCAAGCTTTTCAGCTGTGCGCGCACCGTCAACAGCCTTATCAAGTCCCCTGGCGGCCTTGATTGCCGTACCCGCGCCTCCGGGAACAAAGGGCACTGCAGCTGCCGTCGCATCAATCGCCACACCGATTGAGTCGACAATACCCGCCCCCACATTACCTTGGCTAAAGTTCGAGTAGGCACTCGTCGCGCCCATCGCAATGTTCGCAACGTCCCATACGGTCTCGACAATGCGTCCATCAGGATCTTTGAACTTGTACGGATTTCCATTTGCATACCGGTACCGATTGAACTGTTCAACCGGTTTCTGATACGCAGTCACCGGATCCACAGACAGAAACACACCCAGCTGCGGATCCATGTACCGCTGCTGCATGTAACTCAGCCCGGTAGCCGAGTCGCTCACATGCCCGGTATACCCCGGCCCGTCCGTGACCTGACCTCCAACTACGGCTCCGTAGGGCTCGTAGTCATAGCGCTTGATCACGTTGCCATTGGCATCGCTCTCGGCAACAACCGAACCGAGGGCATCGGTATGGATGTATGTGACAGTCGTCTGGGCCTGAACCTGCCCAGTGAGCAGCAGGGCGGCAATCATGAGTTGCTGCCATGTCCCTCGGATCAACCCGACAACCCTTGACGCAGAATTCATGGAAATGCGCCCTGCCAACCCACCAGCGCATTGGCTTGCCCGTACCATTACAGCCATGGGTCGCCCCCCTCCGGTTGTACAGTTTTCCCTTGGCTGCAGTGGCCATCCAAGCAATTACGCACCGTGTACGCCCACGAGCACGTTGCAAAAACCATTTCGTTCCCAGCCACGCGCACGCCGAAGTCATCCTCGATCGTGGAATAGCTAGCCCCCTCAGAACCATTCCAGGTGACTCTGCAACCACCCTTTATATACTCGGCATAGGCCCAGGAAGGAGGGTCGGGAAGAGCAAATGTGTTGGCCTCCGTAGACCAGGGGCCACACGCCCCTCCGTTGCAGGCCTGAACACGGAACGTATGTGCTCCCGGATACACCGACAATTCGACCCTATTCATTGCCCCTCGGGCGACTTCCTGCCAGCCACCACCGTTGAAGCGGCGTTGCAGACGATACTCATTGGCAAGGTGAACCTGGGTCCAACTGGGATAGGCGACCCGCCAACCGCTCTCCGCCTCCACGCTCAGCACCGGTGCGGATTGCGGGGTCAACACAACCACGACGGAGATCTCAGCCGACCATCCGCCACAACCCGACGTATTGCACGCACGCGCACGATAGCGATACGTGCCGTTGGGACGTCCAGTCAGATCGACCGAAGTACTGGTGCCACTGGAAACGCTGGACCAACCACCTCCCGCAGACTGCTCCACGTCATAGCTTATGGCAGTTGCCACGGTCGACCAGGACACACGATAGGCACCGGAGTCGGACGATGGAGGCGCCTGCAACGAAGGTGAAGGCGGAGGCAACAGAACCTGGGTGCTTACAGCCGTTGAATATGTGCCACATCCACTGGCATTGCATGCAACGGCGCGATAGGACCAGGTACCAGTGCTTCGTCCTCCAACGGTAAAACTGGATCCCGAGCCTGCATACACCTCGGTCCAAGCAGCACCGCTGTACTGCTCGAGCCTATAGGTCGTTGCGGTCGGCACAGATGTCCAGGTGACAGCAAAACTACCGGTCGCGGAAGAGCCAGGGGCACTAACTGCGGGCGCCCCCGGTGGCAACAGAACCTCGGTGGCAGACACGACCGAGAACGGACCACAACCCGCTGCGTTACAGGCCTGCGTGCGATACGACCAAGTGCCGTTTCCCTTGCCACTGACTGCAAAGCTCCGAGCTTCACCAGTGTATGCGACGGCCCAGCTACCGCCGGCCGATTGCTCCTGCAACGTGTAGGTTGCCGCATCGGCAATCGCCGACCAACTCACGCTGTAGGTGCCGCTGGCTTGTGTAGAGGACAACGCAATGACCGGTGCGACAGCAGGCACGCGCACCATGGTCGTGACCGCCTCAGCAGACCAGGCACTACAGCCGGCCGCATTGCAGGTTCGCACTCGATAGCGATGGATACCGGATGCCAGTCCCTGTTCATTGAATGACAGGGCAGCGCCACTGTAGATCTGCGCCCAGCCTTCGGCAGCAGCGCGTTCAAGCTCGTACCTGGCAGTGCCGGCGATACCCGACCACTGAACTGCCACTACACCATTGATGCTTGTGGTCGGCACGCTGAGCACCGGGGATGATCCCGACGGATGCACCACAGCAACTTTGGCCGGAGCAGACCAAGGACTGCACCCCGCAACATTGCAGGCTTGAATCCTGTAGAAGTGGTCACCCGCCGGGCGCGAAGTGACAGCGAAACTCAGCAGCCCCGCATCGTATATCACCGTATAGGGGCCGGCTGCGGAGCCGGCCTCTTCCAGCGCATAGCGCGTTGCCGCAGCCACAGCACTCCATTCGATGTTGAACGTACCAGACAGGCCAATACCTGGTGCAACCAGCACCGGCGCCGTGGCCGGCTTGAAGATGACATCCGTCTTCACGACGGAACTCCAGGCAGCGCAGGTACTACCATCGCATGCGCGCACGCGATACAGATAGGACCCGGCGGCGCCTACCTGAACGTTTGCGGTGCGGGAGCCGCCACGGTAGACCTGCGCCCAAGTCGCTCCTGCATTGATGGACGCCTGCAGCTCATAGGACACAGCGCCCACGTCCGACCAACCCACACTGAAAGTGCCTGTAGAGTCCATCACAGGAGCAACCAGTACAGGAACCCCCATCATTGCAGGCTGCTCAACCTGTGCGACCAGGCGGCCGCCCACGTACAGATACTCCAGGATCTTTCCATCACGCTGGTTGTATTGCCAACGCAGGACGCCATCATTGCCATAGAGCGAGCGGATTCCACGCTCCTCGGTGTCGATGGCTTGGACACGACGTCCAAAGCCATCATAGTCATAGCGCTCCTTGCCTGCAGCAGCACGCAAGCGATTACCCGCATCGAAGACAAAGGCCTGCCCGTTTCGCGTGCTCAGATTGCCCTGGACGTCGTAGTTCAGCCCTATCACCGTGGCGCCGGCCGCGTTGCGGACATTGGTCAGGCGATTTGACGCGTCGTAAAGATAAGAGTGGTCCGTCACCCCACCACGACTGACCCGGGTCAAGTTGTCGAGCGCGTCATAGCCATACTCAAAGACCCCCGTACCCTCGAATGACGGCGATTGAACTCGTGTCAAGCGATCCAGGCCGTCATAACTCATCGTGCGATTGCGCACAGCGTCGACTGCATCATTGATTGCGTTGACGTTGCCGTTCTGATCGTACTGATACTGCAGACCCTGCACACCTGCGTCATTGATCTGCAGAGGCAGCTGCCGTGCATTCTGTGGCGACGAATGCGCGATGCCATTGGCATAGGTGAAGGACGCCACACTTCCATTGGCGTGATACCTGATCTGCGTTACCTGGTCACCCACTTGGGTGGGCCTTCCCAGCGCATCGGGCGCGTAGTGTACATAGCTGCCGCTCGGATACCGCACGCCTGCAATGTTTCCCATACTGTCGTAGGCGTAGCCAAGGGTCTGCGTCGACCCATTCAGAATTCGCGATTCTTCGCCAACGAGCAGTCGCCGGCGGTTGTACTCGAACATGCTTGTCGCATTCGTTGCTCCCAGTTGATTCTGGGTGGTTACGGACGCCGTCTTTCCGTCAGGCGTATACGTCCAGGACTGGCTGCCATTGTTGTCAGGGAATGCCAGCGTCTTCAGTCGATTACGTGCATCGTAGGTGCGTGTAGCGAGGCGCCCTGATGCCCTTGCTGCCGGCTCGTCACACGCATCGGAAAGGCTAGCCAGACCGGATGCAGACCATGCCAGATTGCCTGCAGCGTCATAACCCATAGCCGTCGCGCCGGTTTCCGGCTCGATGCTCTTGCACAGACGCTGGTCGCCGGAATAGATGAACTTCCGCAGCAGAGAGGTCGCCCCATCGATGCTGTACCGCATTATGCTCAGCGGCTTTCCAAGAACATCCCGACTGATTGCTGTGCGCGCCCCTTCGGGGTGCTCGATCAGCACAGGGTTGTCTTGGGCAGGTGCATCGAAGCTTTCGTATCGCGTGACTGTCACTTGGCCACGGGGGTTCTGGATACGGACGGAGTTGCCACCGCTGTAGCTGACGTAGCTTGTAAGCAAACCGAGCTCACTATCCTGCGACGTGGCCACCAGACGGCCTAACGCATCGAACTCCTGCCACGTACCTGTTGCTGCTGGCAGCGACGCGTGCGGATAGGAAGTGAACAGCGTTCGTCCCTCATGATCAAGGACAGAGCGGACAAATGATTGTGTGCCGGCTACATTACGAGCATCAAAAGCATGGGTCAGCACCGGCCGGAACAACGCATCCAGATAGGTCTCCGACCGGGCGTCACCGGTGGTTACGCTCCGCCGCCAGTGACCTGCAGGAATACCGTTCTCAGCCGCCTGCATGTACTCCAGCGAAATGTTCGTTGGACTCCAGGCAACACTGTCGCCGGATGGCTGGTTGATGCCACTGATGCGCCCCATGATGTCGTAGTCATAGGACGTGGTGAATCCGTTCTCATCAGTAACCGAGCGCAACCAGCCGTGGTCGTCAACTGTGGCCTGCACACTCGCACCGTCCGCGAATTGGATAAGCTGGGGAGAGCCGCGCTTCCACGAGGAGAGACGCGTAGCATTGCCATTGGCGTCGACGTAACGCGACACGGTGCCATCAACATCGTATTCAGTGGTTGAATCAAGGCGACCAAAGGACCAGCTCTGGGACGGGCGCGCAAACGCATCAAAGTCAGTGCGGGAGATCTCCAGACCGGAGTCGACGCTGGTCACCTTGGCAACCTGCCCAAGAATCCAACGGATCCGCTCATCGCGGAATTCAGTCGCGGTGGTACGCGACTCTCCCAGCGAATTGTGGCGTTTCTCGCGCAGGGGACGCGTCAGCGTGTCGAACTGCTCGACGGTGGAGGAAAACACCGTTCCGCCCTCGGTGATCCGCCGCTCACGAAGGGGGCGCCAGGTTTCACTGGCGAACGTATCCTGCCGCCCTTGCGAGCTGATCCCGACCCGGGCCGGAAATGGCTGCGACACAACCTCAGCATTGCTCACATAGATGTCATCAGTGGTTCGCAACGTGCCGCCGTTCTGGCGCACTTCGGTACGCAGCAGCTTTCCCTCGTTTTCCTGAAAATAGATGCCATAGGTCAAGACCGTGGTTGACTGGTCAGGTGCAGTCACCGTGCTGGTCTTGGTTGTCTGGCAGTTTCCGGGCCTGCAGTCAGTGATGGCTTGGGCGCTGGGCGGAGCGTAGTCATAGCGCCAGGTGAGATCCACACCGCTACCAACAATGCGTTTCGCCCTCAACGCCAAGGTATCGAAGCGAATCGGCAACGTACTTGAAATGGTGTCGCCGGGTGGATCAGGTATGAAGTCATTCAGTCCGATCATCGGGAAGAGGCAATCTGATGCAACGCCCGTACGGCCATTGCGGACGGTGCCCAAGGTGAACTCACCTGTGACGCCGGTTGGGTGCGTCATTCGAAGGACGCTCGGCGTGTCCTTCAACACTCGCATCCAAGCACATATCACTCCTTGATCCTGGACAAAGCGCCGCCGCTGCCCCAACGCGTCAGCAACGGACTCTTCTCTAGGGTCATAGATGATCCCCGCCACCTGTGAGTGGTCGTACTTCCATTGGCGACCATCTGGACGCGTAACCTGCAGGAGAATTCCCCACGGGTTGTATTCGTAGTGCCAGGTACGGGTACCCGTTCTGACCTGCGATATCCGGCCTGACGTCCAAGTGATATCGATCCGCCGACCATCGCTTGCTTCGATAAGCGTCAATTGAGAGCCGGACCAGTGATATCTGACCCAGTTTCCCTGACGATCCTCGACGAGGGATGGATACAGGCGTATGCGGTCACGCAGGAACACGTGATCGACCACGACTCCGCCCTGGATCTTCGGCTTGGCGAAGGGCTCCACAGGCGTAACGACCATCCAATCGAAGTGGTACTTGGTTCCGTCTGGGGCGTGTGCAAGAAACCCCTCGCCCGCATGGCCGCTTTTTAGTGTGGGCAAGCACGACAGCGTCCAGTTCTGGGCCGTCAGCCACGGGTACACTCGCCCGTCACTTGGGCCCGCGGGCGAACCGGCTACGCGGAACAGCAGTTCCTGCGGACCCGTAGTAGATGTAAAGAGCTGATTGCCGTGCCACATCTCCCACGAGTCCACGGTTGACATGCCCTGGACACCCACCACCAGAGGTGCGCCCTCCCACGCTTCCACTGGCGAGGAGCAGCGAGCCCAGGGTTGCGCGGTTGTCACGTTCCAGCCCGAGTCATGCTCAAACGTGCCGCCGACGAAGGGGATATCGATGTCCCAATCGCCCATGGGGTGATTGGGGATGCCCTCTCCGGGAACCACGTACTTCCTGCCCAGCGCCACGGGCAAGGCATTGTTTCCGGGGATTGAAACCTCGCTCACCGCAAAGCTGAGCTCGCCGGTATACAGATTCACTGAATCACCGAACAGTTGCGGGCCTTCAGATGTGATCTGTTCGCGAGATTTGATGAGCTTGGAGTATTCCTGCCATGGCTGCGCGGCCATCGCTGGCCCAGCAAGAAGTACGAGCAGGCACAACAACGAACGGCGCGCCGTTCCTTGGAAACGCTTCATATGGTGGATTTCCCTTCGTCCATGACGCGGCCTGCACCACCTGTCACTGCAGGTTGGAGCAGTCTTCAACGCATACCCGCTAGTGCTGATCAACTCCCCAGTTGACCCGCGCGACATGTGTAACACGATTCACAATTCATTCACAAGTGACGGCGATCACGTGCTCACCGAATGAAATTTCAGTCCGGCAAGAACGTTGCTACATGTAGCGTAGGCCAGTGGCCGAGTCACTCACATGCCCGGTATATCCCGGGCCATCCTTAACCTGACCACCTACCACTGCACCGTAGGGCTCATAGTCATATCGCCTAATCGCATTGCCATGGGCATTCGTCTGAGCCACCACCGCCCCCAAAGCGTCGGTGTAGATGTACGTGACCGTCGTCTGGGCAATTGCGGAGGGTGCCAGGCCGAATCCAATCAGCAGCACGCAGCGCGGCCAAGTGCCTAAAGCACCCAGCTTCCGAATTCGACCTTCGATTCCCCTGAAGCGGGTGGACACGCCGCCTGCAGTTCCCCCGAAACTCCCCATCCTTCCAATCCCTGAAAGAGCCTTGAAGCAAGGCCGGGTATTCAGAGCACAGGAAATGGGGATCGAGGAATTTGACGGCCCATTGGGGCCGAATGCGGCCTACAGGTCAGCTATAGCACGAAGAACTAAGTGCCTGGGAAGCCGGAGGGACGAGCGAGCCGCAGGCTCGAAATTCTGGGCTGCCAGCCATGGGCTGGCACTACTGAAGCAGCCGGCCAGCGGCCGGCACTACCAATGGCCGTGCCGGCCAAACAAAAAGCCCCGACCGAGGCCGGGGCTTTTCATTACAACTGGTGCCGGAAATAGGAATCGAACCTACGACCTACGCATTACGAATGCGCCGCTCTACCAACTGAGCTATTCCGGCTGAGCAGGCGATTTTACGGTCGCCCCACCCCTGCGGTCAATCCGGTCGTGACGATTGCCGTCAAACGCCCACCCGCCCGGGCTCTCAACCCGCCGCCACCCGGTTGCCACACTCCCGCCCTGCCGCGAAATCGGCCAGGTTGCCCAGCGTGATCGCCGAGATCTCCTGCAGCGCCTCCACGGTGAAGAAGCCCTGGTGGCCGGTCACCAGCACGTTGGGGAAGGTCATCAACCGCTGGAAGGCCTCATCGTCGATGATCTCGCCGGACAGGTCCTGGAAGAACAGCGCGCTTTCCTGCTCGTAGACGTCGATGGCCAGGTGGCCGAGCCGGCGCGACTTCAGCGCGCGGATCACCGCATGGGTATCGACCAGGCCGCCACGCGAGGTGTTGACCAGCATCGCGCCGGGCTTCATCCGCGCCAGCGAGGCGTCGTCGATCAGGTGCTGGGTATCGGGGGTCAACGGGCAATGCAGCGAGACGATATCCGAGCGCGAGAGCAGCTCCTCCAGCTCCACCATCGCGCCGATCTCGGCGAACGCCGGCGAAGGATACGGATCGTGCCCCAGCACGGTGCAGCCCATGCCGCGGAAGATGCGCGCGGTGGCCAGCCCGATCTTGCCGGTACCGACGATGCCCACGGTTTTGCCATGCAGGGTGCGGCCGAGCAGGCCATCAAGCATGAAGTTGCCCTCGCGCACGCGGTTGTAGGCGCGATGGGTCTGCCGGTTGAGGGTCATCACCAGCGCCAGTGCGTGTTCGGCCACGGCTTCCGGCGAGTAGGCCGGCACGCGGGCGACGAACAGGCCGAGCGCGTTCGCAGCGGCCAGATCCACATTGTTGAAGCCGGCGCAGCGCAGCAGTACCGCGCGCACGCCCAGTGCATGCAGGGCCTGCAGCACCGGCGCATCGAGCCGGTCATTGACGAACACGCAGACGGCAGCGCAGTCCTGTGCCAGTGCGGCGGTGTGCACGTCCAGCGCGGCGTCGAAGTACACGAACTGGAACGGCTGCTCTGCCGCTTCGCGCGCGTTGGCTTCCTCGAGAAAGCGGCGATCGTAGGGACGGGCACTGAATACGGCGATGTGCATGGCAAGGTCTGCGCGGAAATCCGCCACGACCATAGCGCACCCGCAGACCGATGGGGATGGCACCGGCGGCGCGAAGGCCGCCGGTGCCGCTACTGCCTTAGAACGTATAGCCCAGGCCCAGCATCACGCCGTTCTGCAGCTGGCCGTCGCGACGCTCGCCCACGTAGTCGACCATCACCGACAGGCGATCACTGGCGCGGCTGGTCACGCCCAGGTTCCAGGCCAGCACCTGCTCGCCCACGGTCTGGCTGCTGGCACCGAACACCAGGTCCGGCGCAGCGGCGAAGCCGGTGCTGTAACGGGCCTGGGTGTCGCCCAGTTCCTTCTGCCAGACCACGCGCGCGCGCGGGGTGATGCGCTCGCCGTTGTTGCCTTCGAAGGTCTTGAACAACTGCAGGCCCGCGCCGACCCGGATGCTCTCCAGGCTGTCACCACGCCCCACCAGCGCGCCAGCACCCTGCCCTTCATTGAAACGGGTGGCCGAGGTGCGCGCGTAATCGACCACCGGCAGCAGCGGCTGGATCACCACACCCTTGGCGGTGGTGAACGAGAAGCCGTGCTCCAGGCGGGCCGAGATCGCATCGTTGTTGTACTTGGCACGCAGCGGGCCCTGCAGGCCGTCGATGCCCTCGATGCTGCGGCGGGTGTCGTGGCGCAGGTCGGTGTAGCGCACCGAGGCCGAGAGGTAGCCACGCGAGTAGGTGGCATCCAGGTAACCGCCCACATCCAGCGCGCGCACGTCGCCGGTGAAGCCGGAACCATCGCGGCCCTTGGTCGACATGTCCGCCGCGGCAACGCTGACGCCCAGCGTCACGCGGTCATCGGCCAGCTGCGTATCGGCACCCAGCACGATGCCGCCGACGGTATGGCTCAGGCCGGCCACGCCGCCTTCACCGTCGATGCGGCCGTGGCTGCCGAAGCCGCGGCCCCAGAGGCCGTAGTTGCGAGGTGCTTCGCCGCCGAAGTCGGTGTTGCCACCGCCCGCCCCCGCTGGCTCCACCAGGTGTATCGCCAGCTGGTTGAACAGGCTGCCATTGGCCATGCCGGGCTGTGCCGACGCCGCCTGCGCGGCCTGTGCCGCGAGGCCACCGGCGTCACCACTGCCGCTGCGTCGTGCGGCCTGGTGCTGCTGCACCACGCTGCCGATGCTGCCGACCAGCGCGTTGTCGGCCAGGCGCAGGCTGGCATGGCCATCACCGCGCAGTGCACCGGCCTGCTGTGCGATCACATCACGGTCCGCGAACTGCAGTGCACCCAGCAGCGGCTTCAGGCCGGCATCCTGGCGCTGGCCGGCCGTGGCCAGCGCACGGCCGAGACCGTCGTTGCCGTTGCTGCCGGTGAGCTGCGCGAGCTGGTCGAAACCGGGGTTCGCCGTCAGCGACAGGCCCTCGGCGGTCTGCTTGATGTTGAAGCTCAGCAACGAGTTGTGGCGTGGCCGGAACACCTCGCCATTGGTGATGCTGGCGGTATAGCCGGTGTCGCCCAGGCGCACCGCATCGGTGAAACCGCCCTGGTAGATCGGGCCGCTCACCAGTTCGCGCTGGTAGTTGCCGGCGTAGAAGCCCTGCGCCACGTTCAGTTCCAGGTGCGCGCCCGGCGAAATGACCAGTGCACCCTCGTTGGTGCCGCTGTCGTAGAAGTCGCCCACACGCAGGCGGCCACTGTTGGTGCCGCCCGCCTCGGTGACGTCGAACAGTACCTTGCCGCCCGGCATGATGTTGACGTAGCCGTGAGTGACCAGGTCACCACCACGCGGCATCAGGGCGCCGTACACGCGCAGGCGGTTGAAGCCATCCTCGCGGAACGAGGGGCCGGTGCCATCGAGCAGTGCGTTCGAGTCGGTGGCAACCGAGGCGATGTCGCCGTGGCCGACCACCATGCCGGCCGCCAGCACGCGCAGCTCCGGGGTGCGCAGGGCACCGCCTTCCAGGGCGATGGTGCCGTTCTCCACCAGCATGAAATCGGCGCCGGTGGTTTCGGCAGTGCGCCAGGTGCCGCCCTTGGCGACGCGGATCACGCCGGCCGAGTTGCCCAGCGTGGAGGCATCCAGCTCATCCAGGCGCAACTGGCCCAGCAGGAGCTGCCGTGTGCCCGGGTCGTTGAGGTAATCCTGCACTGACGCCGGGCCGATGCCGTTCGGGCCGGCGCTGGAGCGGTTGTAGATGTTCACCGCATAGTTGATGTACGTGGTGGCGAAGTCGGTATCGTTCCAGCGCGCGAAGTCGTCATCGACGAACGCCTGCAGCTGGCGAGCGGTGCGCAGGTAGCCCGGGTTGATGTCGCCGCTGACATTGCCGGTGACGGTCAGGGTGTCGCCCGGGTCGCGGTAGCCGGCGGCGGTGATGATGTTGTTGCTGTAGATGTCCTGCCCGGGGAAGGTTTCCAGCTTGCGGCCACTGCCATCGGGATCGAAGCTGACCGACGGGCCGGTGGTCCGGGCCGGATCGCGGAACACCAGCAGGCCGTTGGGCTGCACCACCTCGTACATGGCCTTGTGCAGCAGGCCGGCATCCATGCCGCCGCCGTAGTTGCCGGTGTAGATCTCGGTCATCCGCGGCGACGGCGTATAGATCACCTTGCCACTGTTGCTGGCGGCGTGGATCTGCACCGAGTCGACCAGCGGCAGGTCGCCGGCCAGGTAACGTTCGACGCCACCGGACTGCATGATCGAGCAGGACGAGATGCAGTGGCCGGACACGATGGTGTTCAGGCCGTTGCTGCGGATCACCCCCTGCAGCCACTCACCCGCGATCAGCGCGCCACCATTGGAGGTGCGCAGCACGACTTCGCGGATCGGACGGCCTTCGGCCTGCGCCTTGGCCAGCAACGCCGGCAATGCGACCACGTCGGCGACGGTGACACCGCCGCTGAGTACGACGCGATCGCCCTGCACGTGATAATTCATTGCCATGACGTCATCCATCTGGCCCAGGGTCGCGATACCCACCAGGCCTGCCAGGGCGATGCTCAACTTCGAATGCTTCATTGCGTTCTCTCTCTCCGCCCGCACCACGCGGGTCGAAAGCAGAACGCAGCAGCAGGGCGGACGCCCCCAGTCGGCGACGAGGAAAAAGATGAATGCATTCACAATGGAAATGCAGAAGAAACGTGGGCTTCCCCATCCGGTCACCGTCGCGTAAAACTCGATGACGCGTCCGTCATCGTCGTTCGAGGCCCTCCCCTGTCCGTGCCCTCCCCTTTGCTCCGTCCTGCGCCGGAACTGCCCGGGGTTCCGGATGTCTTCATCGCATTCGTACGCGAGGAACGCGCGCCGCTGTGTGCTTTCCTGCGCGCCCGCGGTGTCGGCCCCGAGGATGCCGAGGACATCGCCCAGGACTGCATGGAGCGCCTGATCCGCTACCGCGCGCACGACACCGAGGAGCTGCGGCTGCTGCTGTATCGCATTGCCCGCAACCGCCTGGCAGACCGCGGGCGCTCGCCGCAATCGCGTAACCACCTGTCGCTGACCGAGCGCGACGGCAACGAAGAAGCCGCCAGTGCTTCTCCTGATCCGCTGCGTCAGGCAGAATCCGGGCAGATGCTCGCCCTGTTGCGCCAGGCACTGTTCAAGCTTCCCGAACGTGCCCGCGAGGTGTACCTGCTCAACCGCATCACCGGGATGAGCTATACACAGATCGCCCGGCATTGCGGCATCACCGCCAAGACCGTGGAAAAACACATTGCCCGTGCATTGCAGGGCCTGCGCAAGGAGCTGGGCCCCGATCCTCTCCACAATGATGGAGACACCGAATGATCCGCAACGACAACAGGGATGACACGTTGCTTTTTGAACACGCAAGCGCCTGGGTAGCCCGGCTGGACGCCCCCGACTGCAGCCCCGAAGAGCGTCAATCCTTTGAGGACTGGCTGGCCGAGGATCCCGCGCATGTCAGCGCCTGGGTGCAGGCCGAGAAGCTGCACCAGCGCAGTGCCGGCCTGGCCGGCGACCCGTGGTTGCGCACCGCGGCTGCACGCACAGCACGCAGGCCGCAGCGGCGTTGGCTGCCGAGTGTCGCCGCCGCTGCCGGCGTCTGCCTCGCCGTTGGCCTGGGCTGGATGCTGTACACCGATGGCAACCCCACACCGCTGACCTATGCCAACGCCAGCCTGCTGCCGCAGCAGCGAACGCTGGCCGATGGCAGCATCGCCACGCTCGATGCCGGCACCACGCTCACCGCGCGCTTCGGCTGGCGCAAGCGCGAACTGGCGCTGGAACACGGTCGCATCCAGCTGCAGGTCGAACCATCATCGCGCTCGCTGCGGGTGCAGGCCGGCGGCAGTTCGATCCGCGATATCGGCACCACCTTCCAGGTGGAACGGCTGACTGACGGCCGGGTCGAGGTCGCGCTACTGGAAGGCGTGGTGGAAGTCACCAGTGGCAGCGCGCAGCACACGCTCTCGCCGGGCCAGCAGCTGCAGGTCCTGGCCTCCGGCAAGATCCAACCGGGCCCGCAGCTATCCTCGACCGCTGCCGCCGAGGCCTGGCCACAGGGCAAGCTGGTGTTCGACGGCACGCCCCTGGCCACCGTGGTCGAACGCATGAACCGCTATGGCAGCACGCCACTGGTGGTCGCCGACCCGGACATCGCCGACCTCGCGGTCAGCGGCACCTTCCGTGCAGGCGACGCGCACGAACTGCTTTCCGCCCTGGAACTGGGGTGGTCCATTGCTGGCCAGCCGCGCTCGGATGGCGCGCTGGAACTGCGCCGCACCTACTGAGGCGGCGGCCGATGCCGGCGCCGGGTGTGCTTCGTTGGGAC
Organism: Stenotrophomonas sp. 82F1; assembly: GCF_056861525.1. Taxonomy (NCBI): domain Bacteria; kingdom Pseudomonadati; phylum Pseudomonadota; class Gammaproteobacteria; order Lysobacterales; family Lysobacteraceae; genus Stenotrophomonas; species Stenotrophomonas sp. 82F1. Next base: position 72,336 of record NZ_JBSPUD010000001.1, on the reverse strand, counting down.
GCGCTTCGGTGGGGCCTGCTGCAGGCCCTGCTGTGCGTTGTGCTGGTGCCGGGCGTGACGGCAACGGCGGCGTCAGCAGAAGCCGTCAGGCAGGTCGACTACCGGATCGCTCCCGGCGCCCTGCCGCCGGCCCTGCAGCAATGGGCGCGCCAGAGCGGCATCGCCCTGGTATTCGACGCGCGTGAGCTGACCGACCTGCGCAGCGGCGGCGTCGCCGGCTCGCTGGCGCCGGCCGCTGCGCTGAAGCAGCTCGTCGCCGGCATGCCGGTGAACATCCTGCAGACACCCAGCGGCGGATTCGTGGTGCGCCGGCATGCTGCGCCAGCCGACGTGGTCGCGCAGCCGGTACAGCGGCCACCGCCGCCGGCGCCACCGAAGCCGGTGCAGGTGGAGCTGGCGCCGATCCATGTCACCGGCAGCCGGTTGCCGCGCACCTCCGTGCAGACCACGCTCCCAGTAACGGTGATCGACCGCGAAGACATCCTGCGCAGCGGCTACGGCACGTTGTTCGACCTGTTGCGCCACCTGCCCGGCATGAACGGCCACCCGCCCCTGAGCACCTCGCGCAGTGGCGATTCGCTGTACCTGCCGGTCGGCGCAGCGGCCACCACCAGCCTGGATGGCATGGGCCCGCGCGCGACCCTGTTCCTGGTCAATGGCCGGCGCCTGCCGCGCTATCCAATGGTCTCGCTGGAAGAAGGCGGGCTGACCGATCTGGGTGGCATTCCGCTCAGCTTCGTCGAGCGCATCGAACTGGTGCGTGGCGGCGCGTCGGCCATCTACGGCGCCGATGCGATGTCCGGCGTGGTCAACATCATCCTGCGTGACCAGGCCGAGGGGCCGGAAGCTACGCTGCAGTCGGGTGTCAGCAGCCGTGGCGACGGCGATCAGTACCGGCTGCAGGCGGCAACGGGTGGCGTGCGCGAAGGTGGCGACCGCTGGTTCGCCGGCGTCGACCTGCATCGCCTGCAGCATGTGGCCGGTGACCAGCGCGACTGGCATGCGGAAACCTCGCTGTACCCGATCGGGCTGATCCTGGGCAACGGCGATTACTACCCGGCCACGCAGTGCCATCCGCCGCTGCAGCGCGAAGACGACGGCTGCTGGTTCGACAACGCCCGCCCGCGCTCGCTGCAGCCGGCATCGGAAACGCTGTCCGGCTACCTGCGCTATCGCCACGAGCGCGGTGACGGACGCTACGCCTATGTGGAAGCACGCGCCAGCCACAACCGCCAGCGTTTTGAACTGGGCCCGACCGCCGTCGCCCTCAATTTCAGCCGTGGCGCGATCCTCAATGTGGTCCTGCAGGAAGGCGGCGAAGTGCGCCCGCGCGTGCATGCCACTGAAGGCGACGTCAGTTTCGGCATGGGCCGCGAGCGCACCGGCCGCAGCTGGGATGCCGGCCTCAGCGCGCAGCGCAGCCAGGTGGACCTGCGCACCGAAGGCACCGTGCGCAGCGAGCGCCTGCTGGAGGCCGCACGCACGCTGGATTTCCTGCCCGGTTTTTCCACCCTGCCGCCGGGGCTGGCAGACGAGCTGTTTCCGGCCATCCACAACCGCGGTCGTACCGAACAGTGGCAGGGCTGGTGGGGCATGCAGCGCACCCTGATGACACTGCCAGGCGGTGCGGCACAGCTGGCCACCGGTATCGACCTGCGCCGCGAGCGCTGGACGTCGCTGCCCGATCCGCTGCTGGGCAAGGGTGAGCTGGCCCTGGGCCTGCCGCTGGAGCAGCGCCGGCTGACCCGGCAAAGCAACGCCGCCTACGCCGAACTGGGCCTGCCGTTGGCGCCGACGCTGCGCCTGGACGTGGCTGCGCGGCTGGACCGCGATGGCAGTGACACCGCATTCTCGCCGCGTGCCGGCCTGCGCTGGAGTCCGAGCCCGCACTGGTCGTTCCTGCTGGCCAGTGGCCGCGGCTACCGCGCGCCCAGCATCTTCGAGCGGCGGCGACCGCCGGGCTACTTCGGCCTGTATCCCCTGCCCGCATCGGCTTCCCTGCCGCCGTGCGCGCGCCCGCTGCGCGGTGGCGGCTGCGCGGTGGAAGTAGAGGTGGTGGAGAACGATGCACTGAAAGCGGAGACCTCGCGCAGCCACTCGCTGGCTGCCAGCTGGACACCGAGCGATGCGTTCTCGCTGTCACTGACCCACAACATCGTCGAACTGCGCAACGAGATCCTTGCCCTGCAACCCAGCGATGCGCTGTGGAATCCCGGTACCTGGGAGCTGGATGAGCAGGGCCGCCTGCGTGATCTTCGCCTGTCATTCGACAACATCGGCCGCACCACCTCACGCAACTGGGTACTGCGTGGCGAGTACCGGGTGGATGCCGGCCGCAACGGGCAATGGCTGTTCTCGCTGGATGCGTTGAAGCAGCAGGAACTGCGTCGTGATCGCAGCCATGGCGAATCGGTGGACCTGCGCGGGCATGCCACGCCGGCGAACGCGGGCATTCTCAACGTGCAGTGGCAGAACCCTTCCTGGGACATCGCCCTGCGTGGCAACCGCGTCGGCCGCACCCGCGCATGGCTGGCCGGTGAAGCATGCACGCAGGAGCAGCATGACCAGCGCCGCTGCATGAACCCCGCGCAGCTGCGCTGGAACCTGCACCTGGCGCGCCGGCTGAGCCCACGCGTGATTGCCGCTCTGGACGTGCACAACCTGCTCGATACGCGGCCGGTGAACTACCTTGTCGGCAGCGGCGGGCAGATGGCCGGACTGGACGATCCGCTGGGGCGCTACTTCCTGCTGACCCTGCAATTCCGCTGAGCGTAGTACCCTACGCCGCCTGTTCCACGGCGTCGAAGGCGAGTCATGAAAGCCTACCTCTGGTTCCTGGGCGCGCTCATGTTGTTCTTCGCGCTGCCCTTCCCCTGCCTGCTCTATTACGGCACCAGCTGGCCGATGGACCTGGGCGACCGCAGCGCGCCATGGTTGGCGCTTGGCCTGCTGGCGACGTCGCTGGCGCTGTGGCTGGTGCTGCTGTACGCCTTCCTGCATTACCTGCTGCTGGCGCCACCGCGCGCACTGCAACGCGTACGCAGCATCCTCGCCAACGGCGAGCCACGCAGCGCGCGCATCGAGCAGGCCGAACAGACTGGCGTGCAGGTGCGCGGCTTCGCGCAGTGGCGGCTGCAACTGGCCTTCGACAACCTGTCCGGCACGCCGATCACCGAAACGCTGGTCGTGGTCGACAGCAAGCCACAGCTGCAGCGTTTTGCCGTGGACAGACAGCTGGATGTGCTGCTCAGCCGCACGCCGGGCACCCCACCCAACCTGATGCTGGAAGGAGCGCAGCCGGAACTGGACCGCGCCAGCCTGTGGCGCCGCGCGATCGGCGGCCTGGTCGGCATCGTCGTGGTCGCTGCTGCGTACGTCATGGCCTACCGCCTGCAGAGCGATGGCATGGGTTGGACGTTCCTCGGATTCGGTCACCCACTGCTGATCTGCCCACTGGTCCTGTGCAGCTACCTGATCGGCCTGCGCCTGCTGGCGCGCCTGCTGGCCGGCACGCTGCAGATCGACGCGCGCGGCGAAGCGCTCAAGTACCGCGGTATCGCTGCCGAAGCGCGGGTACTCGATGTGCGCCAGACCGGTACCTACGTCAACGAACAACCGCAGGTGGAGTTCCAGCTGGAATATCTCGACCGCGAGGGCAACGTGCAGCAGGCCAGCGTGCGCCGCTTCGTTGCGCTGCTTGACCTGGCCAACATTCCTCGCGGGCAGGTCGACATTCTGTACGACCCGGATGATCGCCGCAGCGTGCGCATGGAGGACGCGTGAAGCGGCCCGTGTCCACACCGCTGGTGTTCGCCGGCGTGGTGCTGGCCCTGGCCGGCGTCGCCACGGCGGGCGGTGCACTACAGACCGTTGATGCGACCCTGCGCGGCGCCGCATCGACCGCGCCTGCGGATGCAACTCAGCAACATCCTTGGGAACAACCGTTGCGTACGGCGGCCATCGCCACGCCACGGGCAGCTTTCGAACCGATGCGCGTGCCCGGGCGGGCACGGCCCAACCTGCTGCTCGACAGCGAGCGCCTGCAGGCTGCAAGGCAGGCGCTGGAAGCGATGCCCGGACTGGCCGGCGAACGCCTGGTCGTTTTCCACAGCATCCACTTCCATGACGACGGTCGCATCGACATCGACCTGGTCGACCCACAGCAGCCGGGCCATGTGGATGCTTACCACTACCAACGCGGGCAGTGGCGCAAGGGCGACGCGGTGAATCCGCAGCAGTTCGCACCCACCATCACCCTGCGCCGCAGCAGCACCGCACTGGCCAACATCGATTTCGATGCCGTGCCACGGGTGACGCAGGCCCTGCAGGAGCAGCGCAATGCCCTGATGCGTACGCCGGCCCAGGTCGGCCATGTGTATGTGGTCATCCGCAAGGGCGGCAAGCTGGTGTGGTTGCCGGATGAAGTGGCGGGCGACCGCCAGACCGTGCGCCTGCGCTACGACGCCAAGGGCAACCTGCAGTAGAAAAAGGGGACGGAGGGGATCAGGTCGCAAGTGGCGCGACGATGGCCAAAGCGACTTGATCCCCTCCGTCCCCTTTTCTGCTATCGCACCGAGCGGGCGATGGCGTACTGCGCGGCGTAGTACGTGGACAGCACCAGCAGGCTGGCCAACGGCAGGCCACCGCCAAAACGATCCCACGCCAGCAACGAATCGCTGGCCACGAACAGCAATGCGCCGGAGGCGGCCCAACGCGCGCTGCCTGCTTCCAACGCATCGGCGTGCGGCCGCTTCCAGTAACGCGCCAGCGCCAGCACTGCCATGGCAGCCAGTACCACGACGTAGGCCAGCACCGGAAGGCGCATCGGCAGCGGCAGATGCGGCCACAGGCCGGCGACGTTGATCGAAGCGAATGCGGCAAGCAGCACGAACGCTGCGAGCAATCCGCGACCTGCGCGCAGGCCGGCACGGAACGCAGCGATGTAGCACAGATGCGCCAGCAGGAAGGCAACCAGCCCCGGCACGAACGCGTCGATCGGCAGCATCAGCGCGATATCGCCCACGCAGGACAACAGCATGCCGGCCAGCACCGCGCGCCGGTAGAACGCATCCGCTACCGGCCGCGCCTGCCAGGCGATGGCGGCGATCAGCAGCGTGGTCGCCGGCTTGGCCAACCAGTGCAGCCAACGCCCGTCGCCGTCCAGGTAGGCGCCGACGATGGCCAGCACGGCCACCACCAGGATCAGCCCATCGCGCGTACGCAGGCTCATCGCGCCTTCCACAGCTCTGCAAGGCGATCCGGGCGGCCGCTGATGCGTTCCAGCACCGGATACTGCAGGCCGCCGTGGTAGTCGATCTTCATCGTATCGATGCGGTCGAACTGTTTGACCAGCAGTGTGATCGGCGCCTTGTCAGTGGCCGCCGCAGCCACCGCGTCCTTCAAGCGCTGGCTGCTGTATTCGCGACCACCAACGGCGATCACCTTCATGCCCGGCGCCAGGCCGGCATTGAACGCCGGGCTGTCCCAGACCACATCACCGACCACGCCGCTGTCGAGTACCGTCGCTCCCAGCGAATAGGCCAGCAGCGCCGCCTTCGCGCGCTTTTCCTGTGCCTTGTAGGCCTCGTTTGGCGCATCGCGGTAGACCAGCTTCCAGCCCGCCAGTTCCAGGCCGCCGGTCAGCGATCCGTGCCCGTCCAGGCGCTGGCGCAGAAAGCTGGCCCAGTCGTACGGCGCGATGCCGTTCAAGGTCGCCACCACGTCGTCGAAGGTGTACGGATTGACGTCCCAATCGCCGTTGCCGACGCCAAAAAACGCACGCGCGAAATCATCCAGGCTGCGACGGTTGCCGGTCAGCCCCCGCAGCTTGCCCTCTACCTCCAGCCACAGCATCTGCCCGCCGGAGTAGTAGTCCTCGCTCATCTGGTAGTTGCGGTACGGCAACGTGCGGCGCTGGGCGATGGTCGGGTCGTTGGTGGTGTCCTGCAGCGGACGCCAAGCCAGGCCCGGGCGCCCGCGGTCATAGGTTGCCGCCACGTTCGCGAGCATGTCGCGCGCCTGCTCGATGGTCCACAGCCCGGAACGCGCGGCCAGCACCTGGCCCCAGAACTGGGTCTGGCCTTCGTACACCCACAGCAGGCTGTCGCCCATCGGCGTGTTGAAGTTGGCCGTGGCCAGATCGGCACCGCGACGGTACTTGCCGTTCCACGAGTGGGTGTACTCATGCGGCAGCAGGTCGCGCATCCACGCGTTGCTGTCCCACTCCGTGAAATAGCCCGGGTCGGCGCTGTTTTCGCTGGAGCGATGGTGCTCCAGCCCGATGCCGCCGAGGCGATCAGTCAGGGCAAGCAGGAATTCGTAGTGATCGTAGTGACGCGCGCCGTACAGTTTGTCGGCCTGCTGCACCAGCGCACGATGCACCTTCAGCTGCGCATCGGTTGGCTTCAGTGATTTGGCATCGTCGGCGAACACGTTCAGGTGCACCGGTGCCTTCGCGCCGGGATCGAGGTCGATGCGCTGGTGATGCTCGCCGGCAAACAGCGGCGAGTCGACCAGGTGGTCATAGGAAATCGGCTTGAACACCACGGTGTCGCCATCGCGGCGCGCGGTCTCCAGCGCGGTGGCATAGGCCCAGCCCTTGGGCAGCGTCACGCTGGCCTGCGCCTGCAGGTTGCGCGCGTCCACGCCGGCCGGATACAGCGAATTGGCATTCCACTGCAGGTTGAGCATTTCCGGGGTCATCACCACCCGGCCCTGGCTTCCACCCTGCGAAGACAGGAAATCGAAGTGGGCGACGATCTCGCTCACACCCGCCGGCACCTCCACCTTGAACGCGTATACGTTGAACTGGTCGCGCTGCCAGGCCAACGGCTTGCCGTTGGCGGTCACCCGCAGGCCGGCGAGCTTGTCGATGGGGCCAGTGGGCGAATGGTTGCCGGGAATCCACTGCGGGTACAGCAGGGTCAGCGGACCGGGCTTGGCTGGCACGGTGGCGGTGACCTTGAAGATGCGCCGGGCCAGGTCGCGCGCGTCGACATCGATGCGCAGCAGGCCCGGGGCGGCGGCATCACCCGGTGGCGGGGTCTGCGCCAGCGCGGGCGTGGCCGCCAGCGCGAACAGCACGGACATCACCAGGGCACGGGTTTTCATCGGCAGGTTCCAGCAGCAGAGGATTCCTCGATGCTAGGCCTGTGAGGTGCCGAGCCCCATGGCCGAAGGTCATGGTTGCCAGTGCACCGACCTGATGCGGCAAAGCCTGATCGGAGCATTGGCGAAGACTGACAGCATCCACGCATGGCGTGGATCTACTGGAAAGCGGAGGAGTACCGGGTAGATCCACGCCATGCGTGGATGACCTGCATCCCGAAGCCGTGCGAACCAAGGTTCGCACCCACCAGATGCGCCATCGCAATAAACCGGGAGACCCATTGGTAGATCCACGCCATGCGTGGATGACCTGCATCCCGAAGCCGTGCGAACCAAGGTTCACACCCACCAGATGCGCCATCGCAATAAACCGGCAGGCCCATCGGTAGATCCACGCCATGCGTGGATGACCTGCATCCCGAAGCCGTGCGAACCAAGGTTCACACCCACCAGATGCGCCATCGCAATAAACCGGCAGGCCCATCGGTAGATCCACGCCATGCGTGGATGAAGCTCTTCCCGGTCAGTCGACCAGGCGCAGGCGCAGTTCCTTCGGCAGCGCGAACACCATCGATTCCGGCTCGCCGTCCAGCTCACCGATACCGGAAGCCCCCAGCTCGGCCAGACGCGCCAGCACGCCATCGACCAGCACCTGCGGTGCCGAGGCACCAGCGGTCACGCCAATGTGCTGCTTGCCCACCACCCAGGCCGGGTCGATCTCGTGCGCACCGTCGATCAGGTAGCTCTCCACGCCTTCACGGCGGGCCAGCTCACTCAGTCGGTTGGAATTGGAGCTGTTCGGCGAACCGACCACCAGCACCAGGTCGCAGCGCTTGGCCAGGTCGCGCACAGCGTCCTGGCGGTTCTGCGTGGCGTAGCAGATGTCGTCGTTCTTCGGCCCCTGCATCGCCGGGAAGCGCTCGCGCAGCGCATCGATGATGCCACGCGTGTCGTCCACCGACAGCGTGGTCTGGGTGGTGTACGCGAAGTTTTCCGGCTGGTTGATCTGCAGCGTGGCCACCTGCTCCACGTCCTCGACCAGGTAGATCTGGCCGGTGCCCGCTTCGCGGTTCCACTGGCCCATCGTGCCCTCCACTTCCGGGTGACCGGCATGGCCGATCAGCACCACGTCACGGCCGGCGCGGCAGTGGCGGGCGACTTCGAAATGGACCTTGGTCACCAGCGGACAGGTGGCGTCGAACACCTTGAGGCCACGACGCTCGGCTTCCTGGCGCACGGCCTGGGAAACGCCATGGGCGCTGAAGATGACGGTGTTGTTGTCCGGCACTTCGTCGAGTTCTTCGACGAAGATCGCGCCGCGCTGCTTCAGGTCGTCGACCACGAAGCGGTTGTGCACCACTTCATGGCGGACATAGATGGGCGCGCCGAGCGTTTCGATCGCGCGCTTGACGATCTCGATCGCACGATCGACACCGGCACAGAAACCACGCGGGTTGGCGAGCAGCACATCCATCAGTTCAGTCTCCCGGCAGCGGCCGGCTTACGGTTTCGGGTTGGCATTATCCGCCTTTTTGGCGGACTTGCCGTCGAACAGGCCAAACAGGGCGATGCCGATGGCACCCACCACGATGGCCGAATCGGCAATGTTGAACGACGGCCAGACATGCTCGCCGACGTACCACTGGATGAAATCCACCACGTGACCATGCACCTGGCGGTCGATCACGTTGCCGATCGCACCGCCGATGATCAGCGCGTACGGCACGGCAGCCTTCCAGTTGCCACGGGCAGTCGCACGCAGCCACCAGGCCATCAGGCCGCTGATGGCGATCGCCAGCACGGTGAAGAAGTGCTTCTGCCAGCCACCGGCATCGCTCAGGAAGCTGAACGCTGCACCGGTGTTGTAGGTGCGGTACCAGTTCCAGAAGCCGTCGATGACCACCACCGGCTGGAACTCCGGCAGGCTCGACAGCACCCAGGCCTTCGACCACTGGTCCAGGCCGATGATGACTGCCGACAGCAGCAGCCAGACCAGTGCGTTCGGATGCGGGCGCGGGGCGGCCATCAGAACCAGCTCCGCACTTCGCCGGCACCGGCGATGTTGGTCACGCAGCGGCCACACAGTTCCGGGTGGTCGGCATTGCTGCCAACGTCGGCACGGTGGTGCCAGCAGCGCACGCACTTGGACTTCTGCGTCGGCTGGGCGCTGACGAACACCTCGTCGGTGGTCGCCGGGCGCACCTGCACGTCACCGCTGATGAACAGGAAACGCAGTTCATCGGCCAGCGGCTGCCAGCGCGCGGCCTGCTCTTCGCTGGCGGCGATGGTGATTTCCGCTTCCAGCGCGGCACCGATCGCACCATTGGCGCGCATCGGCTCCAGCACCTTGGCCACCTGTTCGCGCACGGCCAGCAGCTGGTCGAAGTCAGCGGCGTTGAGCTGGGCATCATCCGGCAGCGGTGCCAGGCCCTCGTACCAGGTGGTGAACAGCACGTGGCCGGCACGGTCGCCCGGTAGGTAACCCCACAGCTCGTCGGCGGTGAAGGTCAGGATCGGCGCCACCCAGCGGGTGAACGCTTCGGCGATGTGGTACATCGCGCTCTGCGCCGAACGACGACCATCCGAATCGGTCGGCATCGTGTACAGGCGGTCCTTGGTCACGTCCAGGTACAGCGAGCCCAGGTCCACGCTGCAGAAGTTCAGCAGCAGCTGCACGATCTCGGCCATGTCGTAGTTGTCATACGCCGCCTTGATCTTCTCCTGCAGCTCCCAGGCGCGGTGCACGATCCAGCGGTCCAGCGCGACCATCTCGTTGAGCGGGCGCAGGTGCTGGGCCGGATCGAAACCATCCAGGTTGCCCAGCAGGAAGCGGGCGGTGTTGCGCAGGCGGCGGTAGGCGTCGGCGGTGCGCTTGAGGATTTCCTGCGACAGCGACATCTCGTTGCTGTAGTCGGCCGACGCAATCCACAGGCGCAGGATGTCTGCGCCCAGCTTGTTCATGATTTCCTGCGGCTCGATGCCGTTGCCCAGCGACTTGGACATCTTGCGGCCGTGCTCGTCCACGGTGAAACCGTGGGTGAGGCACTGCTTGTACGGCGCGCGCTTGTCGATGGCCACGCCGGTCAGCAGCGAGGACTGGAACCAGCCGCGATGCTGGTCGGAGCCTTCCAGGTACAGGTCGGCCGGCTTGCCGAAGCCACGCGCGGCCAACACCGCTTCATGGGTCACACCGGAATCGAACCAGACATCGAGGATGTCGGTGACCTTCTCGTAGTCGGCCGCTTCAGCGCCCAGCAGTTCAGCCGCATCCAGCGAGTACCACACGTCGATGCCTTCGGCTTCAACGCGGTCGGCCACCTGCTGCATCAGCTCCACCGAACGCGGGTGGATCTCGCCGGTCTGGCGGTGGGTGAACAGTGCGATCGGCACGCCCCAGGTGCGCTGGCGCGAGATCGTCCAGTCCGGGCGGCCGTCGACCATGCTCTGGATGCGCGCCTTGCCCCAGCTCGGGAACCAGCCGACGGTGTCGATGGCGGCCAGCGCATCGTTGCGCAGGTTGGCCTTGTCCATCGAGATGAACCACTGCGGGGTGGCGCGGAACACCACCGGCGTCTTGTGCCGCCAGCAGTGCGGGTAGCTGTGGCGGATCTCGACGAAGGCCAGCAGTGCGCCGCTGTCGCGCAGCACCTGCACGATCGCCTCCTGCGCCTTCCACAGGTGCTGGCCCGCCAGCACCACGTCGCCGGCCGGCGGGGTCGATTCCAGGTACACGCCACGGCCGTCGATCGGCGTGATCTGACCGGCGTTGTACTTGTCCAGCAGGCCGTATTTCTGGCTGACAACGTAGTCTTCCTGGCCGTGGCCGGGCGCGGTGTGCACCGCACCGGTACCGTCCTCGTCGGACACGTGTTCGCCGTTGAGCACGAGAATCTCGCGCTCCGGGTAGAACGGGTGCGCCAGCAGCTGGTTTTCCAGCGCCGAACCTTCGGCTTCACCGTGCAGCACCACCGCGTCCACGCCGTAGCGCTGCAGCGAGCGCTCGGCCAGCGCAGCAGCCAGCACCAGCCAACGGCGCTTGCCGTTGTGCGCCGGGCCTTCGGCCAGCACGTAGCGGATGTCCGCGCCCAGCGACACCGCCAGCGAAGCCGGCAGCGTCCACGGGGTGGTGGTCCAGATCGGCACCGCCACTTCGACATCGGCCGGCAGGCTGACGCCGAACGCCTGCGCCACCGCCTGCGCATCACGCGCGGTGTAGGCCACGTCGATCGCCGGCGAGGTCTTCTCGTGGTACTCGATCTCGGCCTCGGCCAGTGCCGAGCCGCAGTCGAAGCACCAGTAGACCGGCTTGGCGCCACGCAACAGATGGCCGTTGGCCACGATCTTGGACAGCGCACGGATCTCATTGGCCTCGAAATCGAAGCTCAGGGTCTTGTACGGGTTGTCCCAGTCGCCGGTGACGCCCAGGCGCTTGAAGTCGGCACGCTGGATGTCGATCTGTTCTTCGGCGAACTCGCGGCACTTCTGCCGGAACTCGACCGCATCGAGCTTCACCCCGACCTTGCCCCACTTCTTTTCCACCGCGATTTCGATCGGCAGGCCATGGCAGTCCCAGCCCGGCACGTAGGGCGCATCGAAGCCAGCCAGGTAGCGCGACTTGACGATGACGTCCTTGAGGATCTTGTTGACCGCGTGGCCCAGGTGGATGCGCGCATTGGCGTACGGCGGACCGTCATGCAGCACGAACAGCGGGCGGCCGGCGGCGTTGTCGCGCAGCTGCTGGTAGAGCCCCTGCTCTTCCCAGCGCGCCAGAATGCCCGGCTCGCGCTTGGGCAGGTCGCCGCGCATCGGGAATTCGGTGGCCGGCAGGTTGAGGGTGGTCTTGTAGTCCTGGCTCACGCAGTGGCTCGCAATCTATGTTCGGAAAGGATGGCACGCGCCTGTTCGGCGTCGCGGTGCATCTGGTCGGTCAGCGCCGCCAGATCATTGAATTTCTCTTCATCGCGCAGCTTGGCGACGAATTCCACTTCGATGTGACGCCCGTACAGGTCGCCCTGGAAATCGAACAGGTGCGCTTCCAGCAGCGGCTCCACGCCGTCCACGGTCGGCCGGGTACCGAAACTGGACACCGACGGCCACGGCTGGTCGAACACCCCGTGCACCCAGGTCGCGTAGATGCCCGACAACGCCGGGGTCTTCGGGAACCGCAGGTTGGCGGTGGGGAAGCCCAGCGTACGGCCGAGCTGACGCCCGCGCACCACCCGCCCGCTGATCGAGTAGGGACGCCCCAGCAGGTCGCCGACGCGGGCGAAGTCGCCTTCCTGCAGCAGCTGGCGGATCCGGGTGCTGGAGATGCGATCACCGTGCAGGTCGACCGCTTCGATTTCGCCGGCGCTGAAACCGAGCTCGGCACCCAGCGCCTGCAGCAGGGCCAGATCGCCACGGCGGCGGTTGCCGAAACAGAACTCCGGCCCGATCCAGACCTCGCGGGCGTTCAGGCGCTGGGCCAGCAGCTGGCGCACGAAGGTTTCGGCCGGCATCGCCGCCATCGCCGCGTCGAAGCGCAGCAGGCCGATCGCATCGACGCCCAGTTCGTGCAGGATCTCGACCTTGCTGCGGGCCAGGGTCAGCCGCGGCGGCGGCGTGCCCTGGGCAAAGAACTCACGCGGCAGGGGCTCGAAGGCCACCGCCACCGCAGCCACACCCAAGGCGCGCGCACGCGCGACCGCGTGCCGCACCAGCGCACGATGGCCCAGGTGGAGGCCGTCGAATGCACCGATGCAGACCACGCTTCCGTTGGGGAACAGCTCCCCGCCCTCGACGCTTCTGAACAGCCTGCTCATCAACTCTCGTTCCGGCCGGCCCAAGCCCGCCGTTTCAATGGTGTAACCCTGAAGTATAGCCGCCGGGAGCCACGATCAATGCCCGCGCAGGTCGCGCGGACGGAAGCCCATCGCCACCATTGCCAGCAGATAGGTCAGCCCGCCACCGCCGACCAGCAGGCCGAGGGCACCGATCCGTTCCCACACGCCCATCGACGAGAAGCCCGGCAGCCAGTACAGCAGGGCCAGCAGCACGCCGACCATCGCCGTGCACGCCACCAGCAGCCGCAGCAGGTAACCGCCCCAGCCCGGCCGGCGCTGGTAGACATCGGTCTTGCCCAGCCAGTACCAGAGCAGGCCCAGGTTCAGGTAACTGGACAGCGCGCTGGCAATGCCCAGCGCCAGGTGCAGGCCGGGTTGCTTGCCGATGGCGGCCATCACGCCCTGCGCCTTCAGCTCGTCCGGCACCATCACCTGGTACAGCACCGCCAGCAGGGCGAAGTTGAACACCATGTTGGCCACCAGCGCGGCCACACCGGCACGCACCGGGGTCTTGGTGTCCTGACGGGCGTAGAAGGCCGGCAGCACCACCTTCAGCAGGGCGAACGCCGGCAGGCCGAAACTCAGGCCGTACACCGACAGTGCGGTCATGCGGGTATCGAAGGCGCTGAACTGGCCGTGCTGGAAGATGGTCGCGATCAGCGGTTCGGCCAGCAGCAGCAGGCCCAGCATGGCCGGCACCGAAATCAGCAGGGTCATGCGCAGCCCCCAGTCCAGCGAGCGCGAGAAACCCTCGCGATCGGTGCTCACGTGGTGGCGGGCCAGTGCCGGCAGGATCACCGTGCCCAGCGCCACGCCGAACACACCCAGCGGCAGCTCCAGGAAGCGATCGGCCAGCGACAGCCAGGACTGCGAACCATCGGTCAGCTTGGCGGCGATGACGGTATCCAGCAGCAGGTTGATCTGCGCCACTGACGAGCCAAACAGGGTCGGCACCATCAGCGTCATCACCTTGCGCACGCCCGGATGGTTCCAGCCCCAGCGCGGCAGGGTCAGCAGGTCGATACCCTTCAACGAAGGCAACTGGAACAGCAGCTGCAACAGGCCGGCGGCCAGCACGGCCCAGCCGAGGGCGAGGATCTGCTTTTCCGGTGTGCCCCCCAGCCGCGGCGCCAGCCACAGCGCGCCGGCGATCATGCACAGGTTGAGGATGACCGGGGTCAGCGCCGGCATCGCGAAGCGCTGGAAACTGTTCAGCGCGCCGCCGGCCAGGGCGGTCAGCGAGACGAACAGCAGGAACGGGAAGGTCAGGCGGAACAGGTCGATCAGCAGGCCCTGCTTGGCAGGGTCGGTGTCGACGCCACTGGCGAAGACCGACGCCAGTTGCGGCGCGAAGATCAGCGCCAGTGCGGTGACCAGCATCAGCACGCCGCCCAGGGTGCCGGCGGTGCGGGCCATCAATTCACGCAGCTCGGCGTGGCTGCGGGTCTCCTTCACCTCGGTGAACACCGGCACGAATGCGGTGGCAAAGGAGCCCTCGGCGAACAGCCGGCGCAGGAAATTGGGTATCCTGAAGGCGACCCAGAAAGCATCGGTGATGGCGTTGGTGCCGAAGGTCGAGGTCACCACCTGGTCCCGGACCAGGCCGAGAACCCGCGAGACCATGGTCATGCTGCTGAACGACAGCAGGCCCCGCAACATCTTGGGTGAACTCACTCAACGTCCCTCTTGACAATCGACTTGACGTACATTTCTTACGCCATCATACTAGCTAGCTTGCTGTTCCCATAACACCGATTTTTCAGGAAACCACCACCGTGGCCAATATCAAGTCCGCCAAGAAGCGCGCCAAGCAGACCGTCGTGCGCAACGCGCGCAACGTGGCTCAGCGCTCGATGCTGCGCACCGCTGTCAAGAAAGTGATCAAGGCGCTGGACGCCAACGATGCCGCCGGCGCTCAAGCCGCCTTCGCCGTTGCCCAGCCGATCCTGGATCGTTTCAGCGCGCGTGGCCTGATCCACAAGAACAAGGCTGCTCGCCACAAGAGCCGCCTGAACGACCGCATCAAGGCCCTCCAGGCCGCCTGATCCGGTTGGTTGCTGGAGCCCCGGCTCCGGCAGCACGCAAAAGCCCGGCTTCGGCCGGGTTTTTTGTTGCCTGCAGTTTCCGCTTCTGTAGAGCCAAGCCCATGCTCGGCTGGCCGCGCGAACAGCAGCCGAGCATGGGCTCGGCTTTACAGAAGAGCGGCACCCACAAAAAACCCGGCCGAAGCCGGGTTTTTTCGCGGGAACCACAACAGGCATTACTGCGCGTTGCGGGCCGCCTCGAGCTCGTCTTCCTTCTGGCGATCGAAGAACGCCATGATCCGGCTCATGATCGGGAACGTGCCCTCACGACCCAGTGCGGACACCAGGAACCACGGCTCCTTCCAGCCCAGCTCGGCCACGATCTTCTCGGCGGCGGCCTTGGCCTCGTCCTCGAACATCAGGTCAGCCTTGTTCAGCACCAGCCAGCGCGGCTTGGCCAGCAGCTCCGGATCGTGCTTTTCCAGTTCGCGCTCGATGGCACGCACCTGCTCGACCGGGGAAACCCCTTCCACACCACCCTCCATCGGCGAGATGTCGACGAGGTGCAGCAGCAGGCGGGTGCGCTGCAGATGGCGCAGGAACTGCGCGCCCAGGCCGGCACCGTCGGCCGCACCTTCGATCAGGCCCGGAATGTCGGCGATCACGAAGCTGCGGTAGTTTTCCACCTTCACCACACCCAGGTTCGGGTACAGCGTGGTGAACGGGTAATCGGCCACCTTCGGCGTCGCCGCCGAGACGGCGCGGATCAGGGTGCTCTTGCCGGCATTGGGGAAGCCCAGCAGACCGACGTCGGCCAGCAGCTTCAACTCCAGCTTCAGCGTGCGCTCTTCACCCGGCTCGCCCGGCAGCGCCTGGCGCGGCGAGCGGTTGGTGGAGCTCTTGAAATGCATGTTGCCGAGGCCGCCGCGGCCACCCTTGGCCACCAGCAGGCGGTCGCCATGCTGGGTCAGGTCGCCGATGATTTCATCGGTGGCCACGTTGATGATCACGGTGCCGACCGGCACGGTGATGACCATGTCTTCGCCACCCTTGCCATAGGCCTGGCGGCCCATGCCGTTCTCGCCGCGCTGCGCCTTGAAGATGCGGTCATGGCGGAAGTCGACCAGGGTGTTGAGGTTTTCGTCGGCGCGGATCCACACGCTGCCGCCCGCACCGCCGTCGCCGCCGTCCGGGCCGCCGAGCGGAATGAACTTCTCGCGACGGAAGCCAATGCAGCCGTTGCCGCCGTTGCCGGCGAACACTTCGATTTCTGCTTCGTCTACCAGTTTCATTGTTTCGATGCCTGCGATGGGCGCGGCATGCACGCCGCCACCTTGATGTAGTGCCGGCCGCTGGCCGACAACCGGGCGATGCCCGTTTTACCATTGATTCCAACGAAAAGCCCCGCCGAAGCGGGGCTCTTCATGCAGCGAGCTCTTCATCCAGCACGGCCATGCCGAGGCATGGGCGCCGGACGCAGCCTTATCAGGCTTCGACCGAGACGACGCTGACGGTGCGACGCTTCTTCGGGCCCTTCACGGTGAACTCCACCTTGCCGTCCGTCAGGGCGAACAGGGTGTGGTCACGACCGAGGCCGACGCCGGAACCCGGGTGGAACTGGGTGCCGCGCTGACGCACGATGATGTTGCCGGCTTCGATGGCCTGGCCACCGAAGATCTTGACGCCGAGGTACTTCGGGTTGGAGTCGCGACCGTTGCGCGAAGAGCCTACGCCTTTTTTATGTGCCATGACCTATCTCCTTACTTGCTGCCACCGGCAATGCCGGTGATCTCGATTTCGGTGTAGTACTGACGGTGACCCTGGCGCTTCATGTGGTGCTTACGGCGACGGAACTTGATGATCCGGACCTTGTCGGCACGCCCCTGGGACAGGACGGTGGCAGTGACCGCAGCGCCGCTCAGGGCGTCGCCGATCTTGATGCCATCGCTGTCGCCGAGCAGCAGGATGTTGTCGAACTTGATCTCGCTGCCGACTTCGACTTCGAGCTTTTCAATGCGGAGCTTTTCGCCCTGCGCCACGCGGTATTGCTTACCGCCGGTGACCAGTACTGCGTACATGACCAGACTTCCTCTGTAGTTATTGTGGTCTATGGACTGCCGCCGTCGAGGGCGGACAGGAGCGGAATTGTACGTGGACCACCGCGGACGGGTCAAGTCAACCCCTGGGCGGGGCCTGCGGGGACCTGTCCCCCGCCCTCAGTAGAGCCGAGCCATGCTCGGCTGAACGGTTCGGGGTCCGGCCAGCCGAGCGTGGCTCGGCTCTACTGGCCGTCTCACGAGGTGAGACACCGGGCTGGCATTGTCGCCCATTGCCCCCATCTGGTCACCTCGGTAGGCTGACCGATTGCCGCCCTATCGCTGGCCCGGCGGCCCAGCCACGCCCCCACAACCGGATTCCCCATGGCGATGGATTTCATCCGCATCCGCGGCGCGCGGACGCACAACCTCAAGAACATCGACCTCGACCTGCCCCGCGACAAACTGATCGTGATCACCGGCCTGTCCGGCTCGGGCAAGTCGTCGCTGGCGTTCGACACCATCTATGCCGAGGGCCAGCGGCGTTACGTCGAGTCCCTGTCGGCGTATGCGCGGCAGTTCCTGAGCGTGATGGAAAAGCCGGACCTGGACCATATCGAAGGCCTGTCCCCGGCGATCTCGATCGAGCAGAAGTCGACCTCGCACAACCCGCGCTCGACGGTCGGCACGATCACCGAGATCTACGACTACCTGCGCCTGCTGTACGCACGTGTCGGCACGCCGCGCTGCCCCGACCACGGCTATCCGCTGGAAGCGCAGACGGTCAGCCAGATGGTCGACCACATGCTGACGCTGGACCCGGAACAGCGCTACATGCTGCTGGCGCCGGTGATCCGCGACCGCAAGGGCGAGCACGCACAGGTATTCGACCAGCTGCGCGCGCAGGGTTTCGTGCGTGTGCGCGTCGATGGCGAGCTGTACGAAATCGATGCGGTGCCGCCGCTGGCGCTGCGCCAGAAGCACACCATCGAGGCGGTGATCGATCGCTTCCGCCCGCGCGAAGACATCAAGCAGCGCCTGGCCGAGAGCTTCGAAACGGCCTTGAAGCTGGGTGATGGCATGGCGTCGGTGCAGTCGCTGGACGACGCCGGTGCGACCCCTACCCTGTTCTCGTCCAAGTATTCCTGCCCGGTCTGCGACTACTCGCTGCCCGAACTGGAGCCGCGCCTGTTCTCGTTCAACGCACCGATGGGCGCCTGCCCCGGTTGCGATGGGCTGGGCATGGCCGAGTTCTTCGATCCCTCGCGCGTGGTGGTGCATCCCGAGCTGTCGCTGGCTGCCGGTGCCGTGCGCGGCTGGGATCGCCGCAATGCCTATTACTTCCAGCTGATCGCCTCGCTGGCCAAGCACTACAAGTTCGACACCGACGCGGCGTGGAACTCGCTGCCGGCCAAGGTGCAGCAGGCCGTGCTGTATGGCAGCGGCGAGGAAGCGATCACCTTCACCTACTTCACCGAGGCCGGTGGCCGCACCCAGCGCAAGCATCGCTTCGAAGGCATCATTCCCAACCTCGAACGCCGCTACAAGGAAACCGAGTCGGCGGCGGTGCAGGAAGAGCTTGGCAAGTACATCAGCGAGCATGCCTGTCCCGAGTGCAACGGCGCACGCCTGAACAAGGCCGCGCGCAAAGTGTTCGTGGCCGATCGCCCGCTGCCGGAACTGGTGGTGCTGCCGATCGATGAAGCGCTGAAGTTCTTCAGCGAACTGAGCCTGCCGGGCTGGCGCGGCGAGATCGCTGCGAAGATCGTCAAGGAGATCGGTGAGCGTCTCGGCTTCCTGGTCGATGTGGGCCTGGATTACCTGACCCTGGAGCGCAAGGCCGACACCCTGTCCGGTGGCGAGGCGCAGCGCATCCGCCTGGCCAGCCAGATCGGTGCCGGCCTGGTGGGCGTGATGTACGTGCTCGATGAGCCGTCCATCGGCCTGCACCAGCGCGACAACGAGCGCCTGCTGGGCACCCTCACCCGCCTGCGCGACCTCGGCAACACGGTGATCGTGGTTGAGCATGACGAAGATGCGATCCGCCTGGCCGACTACGTGCTGGACATCGGGCCGGGCGCGGGCGTGCATGGCGGCGAGATCGTCGGCCAGGGCAGCCTGCAGGACCTCCTTGATGCACCGCGTTCGCTGACCGGCCAGTACCTGTCGGGCAAGCGCGCGATCAAGATCCCGGCGCGCCGGCACAAGCCGAACCCGAAGATGACCCTGCATCTGCGTGGTGCCACCGGCAACAACCTGAAGGGCGTGGACCTGGCCATTCCGGCGGGGCTGCTGACCTGCGTGACCGGCGTGTCCGGTTCGGGCAAGTCGACCCTGATCAACGACACCCTGTTCTCGCTGGCTGCCAACGAGATCAACGGCGCCTCGCACCCGATCGCGCCGTACAAGGAGATCGATGGCCTGGACCTGTTCGACAAGGTGGTGGACATCGACCAGTCGCCGATCGGCCGCACCCCGCGTTCGAACCCGGCCACCTATACCGGCCTGTTCACTCCCCTGCGCGAACTGTTCGCACAGGTGCCCGAATCGCGTGCGCGCGGGTATTCGCCGGGCCGCTTCAGTTTCAACGTGCGTGGTGGCCGCTGCGAGGCCTGCCAGGGCGATGGCCTGATCAAGGTCGAGATGCACTTCCTGCCGGACGTGTACGTGCCCTGCGACGTCTGCCATGGCAAGCGCTACAACCGCGAAACGCTGGAGATCCTGTACAAGGGCTTCAACATCAACGACGTGCTGGAAATGACCGTCGAAGATGCGTTGAAGCTGTTCGAGCCGGTACCGTCCATCGCCCGCAAGCTGGAAACCCTGGTCGATGTCGGCCTGAGCTACATCAAGCTGGGCCAGAGCGCGACCACGCTGTCCGGTGGTGAAGCGCAGCGCGTGAAGCTGTCCAAGGAGCTGTCGCGCCGCGATACCGGCCGCACCCTGTACATCCTCGACGAGCCGACCACCGGCCTGCACTTCCACGACATCGAGGCACTGCTCGGCGTGCTGCACAAGCTGCGCGACGAGGGCAACACGGTGGTGGTGATCGAGCACAACCTGGACGTGATCAAGACTGCCGACTGGATCGTCGATCTGGGTCCGGAAGGCGGTCATCGCGGTGGCACCATCCTGGTGACCGGCACGCCGGAAGACGTGGCCGCATGCCCGGATTCGTACACCGGCCAGTTCCTCGCCCGGATGCTGCCGTCCACTGCTGCGCGACCGGACCAGCCCGCCGCCGTGGCCAACAAGCCCGATGCGCGCCCGCCGCGCAAGGTGAAGCCCGAGAAGCCGGCCAAGAAGGCCGCCGCCGCCAAGAGCACCGGCAAGGCCAGCAAGACCGCCACGGCCGGCACCAAGAAGAAGAAGGACGCCTGATGAGCAGCGAACACAAGATCCTGGCCCGCATTCCGATCAGCGTGCGCTGGCGTGACATGGACAGCATGGGCCACGTCAACAACGCCAAGTACATCTCCTACCTGGAAGAGGCGCGCGTGCGCTGGATGCTGGGCGTGGAAGGCGTGTCGATGACCGACCGCATCGCACCGGTGGTGGCTGCCACCAACGTCAACTACCGGTTGCCGATCGTGTGGCCCAACGACATCCTGGTCGAGCTGTTCGTCGAGCGCCTGGGCAACAGCAGCGTGACCATCGGTCATCGCATCGTCGACCAGCAGGATGAGTCGAAGCTGTATTCGGACGGCAACGTGGTGGTGGTGTGGATGGACACGCAGACCGGCAAGAGCGCGCCACTGCCTGAGGCGATCCGCAACGCGTCGAGCTGACACATCTGGTAGATGCCGACCTTGGTCGGCACCGGCCCGCCGGGCATGGCTCGGCGCTACCGTTCCACATCAAAGGACTGACATGATCCACCAGACTGAACTGCGCGACCTGCTGCCCGGCATGGTCCCCTTCCCCGCCGACGTATTCCCCGATGACCAGGCCTGGCTTGGTCAGCACCTGCTGCCGCTGCTGAAGATCGACCTCGGCGTGCTGCGCCCGGAACTGGCCGGCCAGGCCGCCACCCTGCTGTGTCCGATCGAGCCCTATGAAGGCTGCATCGGCGAAGCCACCGAAGAACACCACAACGCGTTCACCGGCACCAACTGGATCGCCTTTGAATTGACCGCCGACAACCGCATGCGTTTCCTCGGTGAGGAGGGCTATTTCATCGGCGACCAGGTGCAGGACAACGACGCGCTGGAGCACATCACGGAGATGCGTGAGAGCTACAGCAAGGCACACGCGTACTTCCAGCAGCATGGACGCCTGGCCAGCTATTCGCGCTATGGCGATGGCGAGCCCGGCGAGCAGGCCTACCTTGATGTGCTGGGCGGGCAGATCTCGACCGGCAACTGGATTGAAACCGCGGAGATTCCCGCCGCCTTCGCGCTGGCGTTCACCGAGGCGGCCGACGACCGCCATGCGCCGGACGATGCCGAGTGCGCGATCATCACCCGCGATGGCAGGAAATTCTTCGCCGTGGCCGAAGTGGCCGGCTACAACTGGTGCGCCACTGGTGCCGATGCGATCGTGATGCTGTACGAGCCGGAAAGCCGCACGGTGCTGTTCTCGTACGACTGGTCGTAAGCCCACCGCGCTGCGCGCTCGCCGGGCATGGCCCGGCGGAACGAGCGCCGCGTTAAGGCGCGGCCTTGCGCGCTATCAACGCCGTGCTGACTTCGGTGCCATCTTCCAGCTGCAGCTGCAGCCACACAGGCTGCCCCTCCTCCAGGGTGCGGTAGCCGTCCATCAGCATCAGGTGCAGGCCACCGGGCTTCAGTACGGCGCGTGCGCCGGGCGCCAATGGCAGGCGCCGGACCTCACGCATGCGGCTGACCCCATCGACGATCGTGGTCTCGTGCAGCGACACATCGCCGAAGGTCGCACTGCGTGCACCGGTGATCGCCACCGCGTTGGCGCAGCCGTTGCGGATCACCGCATAACCGGCAGTCATTGCCATCTTCGGGTTGGGCAACAACCGTACCCAGCCCTGCTCGACGGTGACGCACTTCGTCTCGGCGGCGGAGGCCGATGCTGCGGCCGCACACAGAGCCAACAGTACGCCAACGAATGGTTTGGTTATCATCGTCTCAGTTCCCTCTTCGCAACGAGACCCGCAGCATGACGACGCTCATCGAGGTGATCAACCATGGCCCCATCCGCGAACTGCGGCTGGCGCGGCCGCCGGTCAATGCCCTGGACACCGAGCTGTGCCGGCAGTTGATCCATGCCATCGAACTGGCGATGGCCGAGGACGCGCACGGCATCGTGCTGTCCGGCAGCGAGCGCATCTTCACCGGCGGCATGGACGTGCCGCACCTGCTCTCGCATGGCGATGACAAGCACAAGCTGCTGGACACCTGGAACGCGTTCTTCGGCGCGGTACGCACGCTTGCCGAGAGCCGCATCCCGGTGGTTGCGGCGATCACCGGCCATGCACCGGCTGGCGGCTGCGTGCTGGCCCTGTGCTGCGACTACCGGGTGATGGCGCGCAGTGCCGATCCGGCGCGCCCGTACGCCATCGGCCTGAACGAGGTGCAGGTCGGCCTGATTGCACCGGAGGGCATCCAGCGCCTGCTGCGCCGTGCGGTGGGCGCACACCGCTCCAGCGTCCTGCTGGCCACCGGCGCACTGGTCCCCGCCGAACAGGCACTACAGATCGGCCTGGTCGATGAACTGGTTGATGGCGAGCTGGTGGTGGCCCGTGCGGTAGCCTGGCTGCAGGACCTGCTGAAGCAGCCGCGGCAGCCGATGCTGCTGACCCGGGCCATCGCCCGCGCCGAACTGCACGACGCCCTGCACCCGGACCTGATCCAGCTCGACCGCTTCGTCGAGGCCTGGTTCGCCCCGGATGCGCAGAACGCGCTGCAGGCGCTGGTCGCCCGGCTGGGGAAGTAAGGCGGCCGGGCTGCCGCCCGGCACCCGCAGAGGCAACGTCCACGTCAAATGCCGCTTTCCGTAGAGAGGCCAGGCGGGGCCGATTGCGGGGGGCGCTGCAAGTACGTCCATGTAAGCTCGGTCGCGCCATCCATGGCGCTCACGCCCCCGCAACCGGCCCCGCCCGGCCTTCGACAGTTGACCGCAAGCGTCTTGTCGAGCCGAGAGGCGCTTGGCTGGAGGGTGGGGCCATGTGGAAAACGGGAAGGAGGGGGCCGTGCGCACCGGTATAATCGAGCCCTCTTTCATCGCTGTGGCCGCCCCCTTGAACGACACGCCCGAACCCGTCGTCTCCGAGCTGATCGACCTGCTCACCTTGGAGCGGCTGGAGGACAACCTGTTCCGCGGCCAGAGCCGCGACATCGGCACCAAGTACGTGTTCGGCGGGCAGGTTCTGGGCCAGGCCCTGGCGGCCGCCCAGGCCACGGTCGACAACGGTCGCCATGTGCACTCGCTGCACGCCTATTTCCTGCGCGCCGGCAACATCGACCATCCGATCGTCTACGACGTCGACCGTACCCGCGACGGCGGCAGCTTCTCGGTACGCCGGGTGACCGCGATCCAGCACGGCAAGGTGATCTTCTTCTGCGCGGCCTCGTTCCAGCAGGCCGAATCCGGTGCCGAGCACCAGCACAAGATGCCTGAAGTGCCGCAGCCGGAAGACATCGAACCGAACCGCCCGCTGCCGGCGGAAGTGCTTGAACGCCTGCCGATCAAGGTGCAGCGCTGGTTGTCGCGCGGTGGTCCGTTCGAGTTCCGCCATGTCTATCCGCGCGATGAACTGAACCCGCCAAAGCGCCCGCCCTACCACCAGGTCTGGCTGCGCCTGAGCGAGCGTGTTGGCGATGCTCCCGAGCTGCACCAGGCGCTGCTGGCCTACGCGTCGGACTTCCACCTGCTGGGCACGGCGACCTTCCCGCACGGCATCAGCTACTACCATCCGCACGTGCAGATGGCCTCGCTGGACCACGCGATCTGGTTCCACCGCCCGTTCCGCGCCGACGACTGGCTGCTGTACTCGCTGGACAGCCCCAGCGCGCAGGACTCGCGCGGCCTGGCCCGTGGCCAGTTCTTCACCCGTGATGGCGTGCTGGTTGCCAGCACCGCCCAGGAAGGCTTGATCCGCGTGGTTCCGGACCAGGCAGCAGCGGCCGCCGTGCCGGCCAAGGATTGATCCGATGCGTCAGATTTTCAGCAGCCAGCGCGTGGAAACCGTGGAAGGCGTGGCCGAGCTCCTGCGCAGTCACGACATCCAGGTGAAGGTCACCAACGGGCGTTCGTACAAGACGCGCCGCCGCGGCCAGTTCAGCTATACCGACCTGGGCAATGCCGGTGCCTACCCGGCGGTCTGGGTCGTGCGTGCCGACGACCAGCCGCGTGCGCGCGAAATCCTGCGCGACGCCCGCCTGCTCGACACCACCCGCCGTGACCATCCGACCGCCGAATTCGCCTTCCGCGATGACGTGCAGGAAAGCACCGGTGGTCGCAGCTGGGCCTGGCGCATCCGCATCGCCCTGCTGGTGGTGATCGCCGGCGTGGCGCTGGTGATCGGCCTGCGCCATCGCGGCGCCCCTGCCCCCGCGGCCCCGGTGCCCGCCCCGCAGGCCCAGCCGCAACCGCAGCAAGCCCAACCGGCCGCGCCGGCACCGCCGGAAGAAGAGGAAGTGCGGGTCCGCATCCAGCCGGCGAAGTAGTGCCGGCCGCTGGCCGGCAACCGCAGGTAGCGCCGGGCCATGCCCGGCGAGCGCAGCGGCCTGCATCAGCGGCCACAATGCCTGACAGGACAGGCGCCGGGCGCGGCCCGGCGCTACCGGAAAAGGGCAGGTCACATTCCGCACGCGCCTCCGTCATGGGACACAATCCCTGCAGGAGCCCGCCGCCATGACGACCTTCGCCGCAAGCATCGACGACACACTGCACCGCGAACTGCCGGCCGCCAGCGGCGGCTGCCAGCATGCCTATGGGCGCATCGTGCTGGCCTGCCAGAACACGGTCACCGCCATTGCCCTGGCCATCACCGGCGACCGCCAGGCCAGCGAGGACATCGCCCAGGAAGCGTTCGTGAAGGGCTGGCAGCAGCTGCACCAGCTGCGCAGCGCGAGCAGCTTCCTGCCCTGGCTGCGGCAGATCACCCGCAACCTCGCCCGTGACTGGCTGCGCGCGCAACGTGGCCGACCGCTGAGCGGCGAGGCTGCCGAAGTGGCATTGACCATGGCAGCGGATCCGGCCCCCGGCGCGGCCGATCGCCTGCAACGGCTGGAAGAGGAAATCGCTGCCGAAGACATCATCTCCGCCCTGCCCGCCGATAGCCGCGAAGTACTGCTGCTGTATTACCGCGAGGGCCAGCATTCGCAGCAGGTCGCTGACCTGCTCGGGCTGAGCGACGCGGCGGTACGCAAGCGCCTGTCACGCGCCCGTGCGCAGGTGCGCGAGGGCCTGCTGCAGCGCTTCGGCGAATTCGCACGCAGCAGTGCACCCAGTGCAGCGTTCGCAACGGCGGTGGTGTCGATGCTGATGATCGCCGCGCCCGGCACCGCCAGCGCGGCGATCCTGCTGGGAACCGGCGTCGGCATCGGCGGCAGCAAGCTCGGACTCGGTGGCGCCAGCGCCGCCGGCGGTACCGCGATGGGCACGTTGACCGCTACGCTGGGCCAGCTGCAGATGCTGCCTGCGTCAAGCTGGGCCGCGATCATCGGCGGCGTCGTCGGTGGTGCGCTCGGCAGCTATCTCGGCGGCCGTTTCCTGCTGTCGTACGCCGAGACCGGCGCCGAGCAGGTGCAGGTTCGCCGCTTCGTCAATGTCAGCACGGGCACGAGCCTGGGCTGGTGCCTGGCCATCCTGTTTACCGTGCTGCTGCAGGCGCCGATGTGGGCGCAGCTGCTGGTGCTGGCACTGGGCCTGGTCGTGGTCAACTACCAGTGCCTGGTGACACTGCGGCGCATCATGGCGCCGCTGCTCGCGCGTGATGCAGCTCGGCGTGGGCGTCACGGGATCAACTGGAAGTACGAATCCATGTACGGCCTGACCGGCATGATGGCGGTGAACCTGATGGTCATCGGTGCCCTGGCCTACACGATGACGCACAGCGGCCGCCTGTAACGGACAACGCCGGCATTACGCCGGCGTTGTCGTCGATCACTGCAGTGAAAATCAGCGCTGCGGCTTCGGCGCGGCGCCGTCACGCAGGCCGCCATGGCGCGGGCCACCGTGCATCGGGCCCTTGGCGGCGTCGAACTCGGCCTTGCTCAGCTGCCCATCCTTGTTGGTATCGGCGGCGGCGAACCAGGCGTCACGATGCTGCTTCATGCGCAGCTCGCGGTCGGCCTTGTCCAGGTAACCGTCCTTGTTGAGATCGAGCTGGTCGAAACGCTCGGCCAGGCGCGGATCGGCCTTGGCTTCCTCACGGCTGATGCGGCCATCCTTGTTCGCGTCCAGCTTGGCCCAGCGCTCGCCGCCGCGACCACCATGACGGCCGTGCTTCCAGCGCGGCAGCTCATCACGGGAGAGCTTGCCATCCTTGTTCTTGTCCAGCTCATCGAACTTCGCGGCCAGGCGCGGGTTGGCCGCCGCTTCGCTGCGGTCGATGACGCCATCGCCATTGACATCCAGCTTGGCCGGGCGCGGTGCCGGAGCGGTCGGGGCGTCGGCGGCCAAGGCGATACCGGTCGCGGAGGTGCCGAGCAGCAGGGCCAGCAGCAGGGGGGTACGGATCATGGGGTCACTCCTGGGAATGGGATTGGCATCGGGGTGAACACCTCACCCTCGGAGGACAACAACGCCTGACCACGACCTCGGTTGACGCAGCCGCCGGTTCCATTCATCCGGCGGACAGTCGCCGCCATTGCGACAGGCTGGAGCTATGCTGTGTCCATGGCGAGACACGGCGACAGAGACGACGAACTGCGACTGTTCCAGACCGGTGAGCACCCCTGCGGGTACTGGCCAGACCGGGTCGCGCGCGATCTGGTGCTGGACCCGCAGGACCGTCGCCTTGGCGGGCTGTATCCGCTGGCCCTGAGCTGGGGCTTCCGCCGCAGCGGTGATCTGGTCTATCGCCCGCACTGTGCGAACTGCCACGCCTGCGTCGCCGTGCGCATCCCGGTGGCCCGCTTCGCCCCGGACCGCAGCCAGCGCCGCTGCGCCGCCCGCAATGCCGACCTGGAAGTGCGCATCACCGCAGCCATGCCGCGTGAGGATCTGTTCGAGCTGTACCACCGCTACCTGGTGCATCGTCATGCCAAGGGCGGCATGGACGACCACGGCCCGCACGAGTTCGAGCAGTTCCTGATCGGCAGCTGGTCGCACACGCGCTTCATGGAAATGCGCCTGCCCGGCCACGACGGCCAGCCCAGCCAGCTGCTGGGTGTGGCGGTGACCGATGTGACCGAGCACGGGCTGTCGGCGGTCTATACCTTC
Organism: Stenotrophomonas sp. 82F1; assembly: GCF_056861525.1. Lineage (NCBI taxonomy): Bacteria > Pseudomonadati > Pseudomonadota > Gammaproteobacteria > Lysobacterales > Lysobacteraceae > Stenotrophomonas > Stenotrophomonas sp. 82F1. The sequence goes on along the minus strand of NZ_JBSPUD010000001.1, from coordinate 44,985 downwards.
TTCGACCCCGCCCATGCCGCGCGCGGGCTGGGTACCTTCGCGATCCTGCAGCAACTGGAGTGGGCCCGCCGCGAGGGCCTGCCACACCTGTACCTGGGCTACTGGATTCGTGAGCACCAGAAGATGGATTACAAGCGACGCTACCGCCCGCTGGAGGCCTACGACGGCCGCCGCTGGCATGATTTCGATGACGATCTGGACGGACGCTGACAAACCACTGACACCGGGCCGGGTGCACAATACGGCCATGAACGCCAAACCCCTGATCCTCGGCCTGGCCCTGCTCTGTGGCGCCACCGCTCCCGCTTTCGCCACGTCCCCCGCGATGACCGAAAAACCGTCTGCAGCGCTGCGCCTGGCTACCTACAACACCTCGCTGTATTCGGACGAAGCCGGCGGCCTGATCGCGGAGCTGGAAGGCGACAGCGAACACGCGCGCAAGATCGCCGCGGTACTGCAGCAGGCGCGCCCTGACCTGGTGCTGCTGAACGAGTTCGACTTCGACGACGCCCATCGCGCCGCCGACCTGTTCCAGAAGCGCTACCTGGAAGTGGCCCAGCCCGGTGGCGGCAAGCCGCTGCACTTCGCCTACCGCTACCTGGCACCGGTGAACACCGGCGTGCCCAGCGGCCTGGACCTGGACAACAACGGCATTGTCGGTGGTGAAGGCCGAGGCCGTGGCAACGACGCCTGGGGCTACGGCCTGCACCCGGGCCAGTACGGCATGCTGGTGCTGTCGCGCTACCCGATCGACGAAGCCAAGGTGCGCAGCTTCCAGCTGCTGAAGTGGAGTGCGATGCCCGGCGCGATCCGCCCGATCGATCCGCGTACCGGCAAGAGCTTCTACAACGACAGCGTCTGGTCGCAGCTGCGGCTGTCGTCGAAGTCGCATTGGGACGTGCCGGTGAAGACCCCGGCCGGCGTGGTGCACGCGCTGGTCTCGCACCCGACGCCGCCGGTGTTCGACGGCCCGGAAAAGCGCAACGCCGCACGCAACCACGACGAACTGCGCCTGTGGCAGGAATACCTGTCCAAGGGTGACAAGCCGTGGCTGTGCGACGACAAGGGCCTGTGCGGTGGCCTGGCCCAGGATGCACGCTTCGTCATCCTTGGCGACCTCAACAACGATCCGGTCGATGGCGATGGCCGCCACGAGGCGATCGTCGAACTGATCGAGAACGCCCGCGTCCTGCGCTACCCCACCCCGCGCAGCGTCGGCGCCGAGCAGACCAGCCTGGCCTATGCGGCGAAGGGCATCGAACGCAAGGGCGCACCGTTCCATGCCACCGGCGATTTCGGCCCGAAGTCCGGCACCATGCGCCTGGACTACGTGCTGCCCTCGACCGGTTTCGAGTACCTCGGCAGCGGGGTGTTCTGGCCGGCCAATGAAAGTGCCGAAGCGAAGATCGCCGACGGCAGCGACCACCACCTGGTGTGGGTGGACGTGAAGCCGTAAGTCGGTGTTGATGGGGTACCGACCAACGGTCGGTACCCACCGGAAATCTGTATCGACCAACGGTCGGTACCCACCGGAAATCTGTATCGACCAACGGTCGGTACCCACTGGAATGTGGCCGCCGGCCATGGCCCGGCGCTACCGATTTACGGGCGCAGTTCGACGCCGATGGCCTCGGCCGCATCGCGGGCGATGGCACGCGCTTCGTCAATGGTTTCCGCGCGTGCCAGGGTCACGCCGACACGGCGGTGGCCATGCACGCTGGGCTTGCCGAACAGGCGCACGGCGGTGTCCGGCACCTGCAGCGCGGCGGCCACGTTGTTGAAGTACGGCACGCCCTCGCCATGCGCCAGCAGCGCGCACGAGGCCGATGCGCCACTCTGGCGGATAAGCGGGATCGGCAGGCCGAGGATGGCCCGCGCATGCAGCGCGAACTCGCTGAGTTCCTGCGATACCAGCGTCACCAGACCGGTGTCATGCGGACGTGGCGATACTTCGCTGAACCAGACCTCGTCGCCCTTCACGAACAGCTCGACACCGAACAGGCCCCAGCCACCGAGGTCGTCGGTGATCGCGCGCGAGATCTCCTCGGCACGCGCCAGTGCCTTGTCCGACATCGGCTGCGGCTGCCAGCTTTCGCGATAGTCGCCATCCTTCTGCAGGTGCCCGATCGGCGCGCAGAACGAGGTGCCACTGGCATGGCGCACGGTCAGCAGGGTGATCTCGTAATCGAAGTCGATGAAACCCTCGACGATGCAGCGGCCGGCACCGGCACGGCCGCCGGTCTGCGCGTACTCCCAGGCCGGGGCGATGTCCGCCTCGCTGCGCAGCGTGCTCTGGCCCTTGCCCGAGGACGACATCACCGGCTTGACCACGCACGGCAGGCCGATCGCAGCCACGGCGTCGCGGTACTCGGCCTCGGTATCGACAAAGCGGTACGGCGAGGTCGGCAGGCCCAGCGTCTCGGCGGCCAAGCGGCGGATGCCCTCACGGTCCATGGTCAGGCGCGCCGCACGCGCAGTCGGAATCACCCGCAGGCCCTGCTCCTGTTCCAGCTGCACCAGGGTCTCGGTATGGATCGCCTCGATCTCCGGCACCACCAGGTGCGGCTGTTCCTGCGCGATCAACTGGCGCAGGGCCATCGCATCCAGCATGTCGATCACGTGCGAGCGGTGTGCCACCTGCATGGCCGGGGCATCGGCGTAACGGTCGGCGGCAATCACTTCCACGCCCAACCGCTGCAGCTCGATGGCCACCTCCTTGCCAAGTTCGCCCGAGCCCAGCAGCAGCACGCGGGTGGCGGAGGGGGACAGCGGGGTTCCAAGCTTGGCCATGGCGGGGTTCCAGCAGCAATGTGAAGGCGGGTGGGCATTCTATCCGGTCCAGCCGCAGCGCTTGAGGAAGCCCAGCCGACGAACGGTAGCCCGCACGTGATATCACTTTGATATCTTAATTTCGAACCCTCAAGGACGTACCGCCATGAAAGAGAAGTCGCTGTCCTCCCTCAACGGCCTCGGCGCGCTTGCCGGGTCCCTGGTCGTGGCCCTCGCCGGTGGCGCCCTGTTCGTGGCCGGGGTCGCGGCGAAGGCCAGCACCGGCTCGCCCAACGTGCTGCTGCTCCTGACCGGACTGCTGATCGGCGCGCTGGCCCTGGTCGCACTGGCCGGCCTGTACACCGTGCAGCCCAACCAGGCGGCGGTGGTCAGCCTGTTCGGCAAGTACGTAGGCACCGTCAAGGACAACGGCCTGCGCTGGAACAATCCCTTCTTCAGCAAGCGCCGCGTGAGCCAGCGCGTGCGCAATTTCGAGAGCGGCAAGCTGAAGGTCAACGAGCTGGACGGCAGCCCGATCGAGATCGCCGCGGTGATCGTCTGGCAGGTGGTCGACGCCTCCGAAGCGGTCTACAACGTGGACGACTACGAGAGCTTCGTGCACATCCAGTCCGAATCGGCGCTGCGCGCGATGGCCACCAGCTATCCCTACGACCAGCACGAGGACGGCCAGCTGGCACTGCGCAGCCACGCCAGCGAGATCTCCCAGCACCTGAAGAACGAACTGGCCGAGCGCCTGGCCGATGCCGGTGTGCAGGTGATCGATGCGCGCATCAGCCACCTCGCCTACGCCGCTGAAATCGCCCAGGCGATGCTGCAGCGTCAACAGGCAAACGCAGTGATCGCCGCACGCACGCGCATCGTTGCCGGTGCGGTCGGCATGGTCGAGATGGCGCTGGCCGAACTGCAGAAGAACGGCGTGGTGCAGCTGGACGAGGAGCGCAAGGCGCACATGGTCAGCAACCTGTTGACCGTGCTGTGCTCGGACCGCGGCACGCAGCCGGTCGTCAACACCGGCTCGCTGTACTGAGCCACCCTCGCAACGGGGCGCCCCACCGCCCCGCCAGGAGTCTGCATGAGCGAGAAAAAAGCCTATCCGCTGCGCATCAACGCCGAGGTCCTGGCGGCCGCACAGCGCTGGGCGGACGATGAGCTGCGTAGCCTCAACGCGCAGATCGAATACGTGCTGCGCGACGCACTGCGCAAGGCAGGACGCCTGCCGAAACCCAAGCCATCGCCGGAGGACAAGGAATGAGCAAGCGCTGGAGCTACCTGACCGTCGAGGTCAAGACCACCATGATGGGCCTGCAGAAAGCCGACGACATCCAGGCCGAACTCAGCCGCCAAGGCCAGCTGGGCTGGGAACTGGTCAACATCATCATCCCGGCGCCGATGCGCCCGGCCCTGCTGGTCTTCAAGAAGGAGCTGTGACCATGAGCGCACGCCGTTCGTTGCTTGCTGTTGCCCTCGCCCTGTTGTCCGCCAGTGCAGCCGCGGGTGAACCGCAGCAGGTCGCAGCACGCCTGCTCGATCACCTGCAGGCCGGGCGGATCGCCGATGCCGAAGCCATGCTGACGCCGCAGATGGCCGCGGCCGTGCCTGCCGACAAGCTGCAGGGCCTGTGGCAGTCGCTGGGTGAACTGAAGCAGCGCGGGCCGGCGCACAGCAGCGAGCAGCAGGGCCTGCACCTGGTGGAAGTACCGCTGCAGTTCGCCAGTGGTGCGGTGATCGCGCAGGTGGCGGTGAGCGCGCAGGACAAAGTAGCGGGTCTGCTGCTGCGCCCGGCCCCGGCCGCCAAGGCACCGCCGCTGCCTGCCGACGCGAACTACAGCGAAGCCGATTTCAGCGTGCCGCAGGCGCGCGGTGCGCTGCCCGGCACGCTGTCCCTGCCCAAGGGCAAAGGGCCGTTCCCGGCGGTGGTGCTGGTACACGGCTCCGGCCCGCAGGATCGCGACGAAACCATTGGTGGCAACCGCCCGTTCCTGGACATTGCCCGCGGCCTGGCCGCACAGGGCATCGCAGTGCTGCGCTACGACAAGCGCACCCATGCCCGCCCGCAGGATTTCCAGAGCGGCAGCTTCAACGTGGATGACGAGACCACCGACGACGCCGTTGCGGCACTGAGCGCGTTGGCGGCGGACCCACGCATCGACGGCAAGCGGATCTTCGTGCTCGGCCACAGCCAGGGCGGCATGCTCGCCCCGCGCATCGCCAGCCGCTGGCCACAGGCGCGCGGCGCGATCCTGTGGGCCGCGCCGGCGCGCACGTTGCTTGAGCTGCTGCCGGAGCAGAACCGCTACCTGCTGTCACTGGACGGCTCGATCAGCGCGCCTGAGCAGGCGTTCCTGGACAAGCTGGCGGCGCAGATCGCCGCCGCCCGCAGCGACACGCCTGCAGCCGCCAGCGAACTGCCACTGGGCGTGCCGCAGACGTTCTGGAAAAGCATCGAAGCAGTGAACGCACGGGGCGATGCGGTGGCGCTGAAAAAACCACTGCTGATGCTGCACGGCGGCCGCGACTTCCAGGTACCGGAAACGGATTGGGCACTGTGGAAAAAAGCCTTGGCTGATCGCAAGGATGTGCAATGGAAGGCCTACCCTGCCCTCAACCATATCGGCATCGCTGGCAGCGGCTCCAGTTCATTGAAGGAGTACGCGCGGCCGGGCCACGTCGATGGGCAGCTGATCGATGACGTCGCGCATTGGGTGGAGTCGCAACGATGAGCGGCAGTGATGCACGTCCGTTCGACGTCGCCGAGAGTTCATCGCTGCGAGTGCTGTGGGTTCTGCTGCCCCTGCTGGCGGTACTCGGCGTCGGCATCTGGTCGCAGCTGCACGACAGCCGCACCGACGCTCCCTGGATGGAGGTCACGCTGTCGCCCCCGTTTTTCCTGATGGGTGGCAGCGCGGCATGGAGCCTGGCGGTGATCGTGCTGATGGGCGTCGGCCTGGGCTGGGCGTTTTTCCGCCGCCGGGTGGAGCTGGCAGATAGCGTACTGGACGTGCGTTCGACGCTGTACCGTCGCCGCACGCCGGTGGCCGACCTGCTGCTGGATCAGGCGGAGGTGGTCGACCTGGGCCGTGATCGCCGCTATGGCATCCGCTTCAAGACCAACGGCTACAGCATGCCCGGCTTCTACTCCGGACACTTCCGCCTGCAGGGCGGCGGCAAGGGCTTTGCCCTGGTCACCGACCGCGCACGCACACTGGTGATTCCGGTGCGCGGCGGCAGCACCCTGCTGCTCAGCCTGGAGCGCCCGCAGACGCTGCTGGAGGCGCTGCGCAAGGTGGCCGCCACGGCGCCACGGCAGTAAGCTGGATCGATGCACCGCACCACTCCGCTGTTGATCAATACCGAGGCCGTTGAATTGTGGCCGGCCGCACTGCTGCGCGCACGCAGCAATCTCGACGCCCGCCTGCTGGCGGGCGCGCAATGGGTACTGCGGCGCAAGCAGGATGGCCGCTACCTGGCGGCGGTACTGGCGCACGGCGTGCACTCGCTGGTGCCGCGTCTGCCGCGCGAACCGGGCGTGGAGGAAGCGCTGGCGTTGCTGGACGGCGCGCGGTCACGGCCGTTTGGCGCTGCACTGGACGAGCAGTGGCTGCCACTGGCCGGCCTGCAGCAGCGCCTGCAACAGTTGGGCCTGGATGCGCAGCGCTATGCGCAGGACAGTGGGCTGGCGCTGGAGGCCGAGCCCTGCCTGCTGCACTTCGCCGGACGTGACCGCTTCGCGCGCCCGCTGTGGCTGCGCCGCGGCGCAGCGCAGGGCTGGCGGCGGATGCGCCTGCACGCTGCGCGGGACGGCATTGCACTGGACGCGATCTCCGGCTTCCGCAGCCATGCGTATCAGCTCGGCATTTTCGAGCGCAAGCTGGCGCGCGGGCAGAGCGTGCCGCAGATCCTGCAGGTCAATGCCGCGCCCGGCTTCAGCGAACACCACAGCGGTCACGCGCTGGATATCGGCACACCGGGGGATGCGCCGGCAGAAGAGACCTTTGAGGCGACGGCCGCGTTTGCGTGGCTGCAGGCCAATGCAGGGGCACACGGGTTCCATCTGAGCTATCCGCGCGACAACCCGCATGGGATCGTCTACGAACCGTGGCACTGGTGCTGGAAACCGGCCAACGGCTGAGCCCCTCGTGGCGAACGCTTGACTGCGATCCCGGGTTGGCCGGGAGGGTGGGCGGCGCAGGGGCCGCTGCAAGTACGTCCATGTAAGCTCGGGCGCGCCATCCATGACGCTTACGCCCCTGCGCCGCCCACCCTCCCGGCCACGGACAGTTTCCGCGTGCGTTCGCCACGGAATGGAACAAGAGAGCAAAAGGCAGAAGCGGGTCGCTGCGCTTGAAGCCGGGCATGGCTCGGCGCTACCGATGTGTGGGCGCTGCGGTCACCGCCTCAATGCATTGATCGCCAGCAGCACCCATCCGGCCATCAGCGTGGTGCCGCCTACCGGCGCCAGCCGCGTCGGCCACTGCCACAGCGCACCGCCCAGCAGGCTGCCGGAGAACAGCAGCACGCCCAACAGCAACACGTACAACGCCAGATGCGCGATCGCACCCTGCGTGCGTGGGCCGAGGGCCACCAGTACCGCACCGTGGGCAAACGCATACAGCGCCGCCATGTTCAGGTGCTGCTGCGCCAGCGGATCGGACACGCCATGCGCGGCATAGGCGGACAGACCGATCGAGGCGGCCGCCAGCAGCGCCCCCAGGCAGGCCAGCACCGACGGTTTACGCGCGCGTCGTTCGGAATTGAACATGACAGCTCCTTGCGCAATGCCCGACACCGGGCTCGGGATGAAAAAAAACGCGCCGCAGGAAGCGGCGCGTTTTTGTGTCCAACACTACATGGGTCAGCCGAGGCTTACTTGACGGCCCAGTAGATGTCGTACGTCGCTTCCGGGGTGAACGACTTGTCCACGCCGTCCTTCCAGGTTTCGTACGGACGGTCGATGACTTCGTTGCCCGAGGTCACGGCCCAGGCGCGCAGGGCGCTGCGGGCAACGTCCAGACCTGCCATGTGGCCAGTGTAGGCCGCATGCGCCGAACGGTGCGGAGCAACGCGGACGTACTTGACCGGAGCGCCACCGTCGATCTTGACGGTCAGCTGTTCGGCCGGCACGCCTTCGGCACCCTTCTTCTTCACCGGCTGGGCGATGTCGAAGGCGTACTTCTCAGCACCGAAATCGGTGGTGATGATACGCAGCGGGCCAGCGGCTTCCAGGCCATTGGCCTCGATCACGCGCTTGATCCACTCCTGGTTGTCCTTGATGGACTTGGTGATGGAGTCCTGGCCACGATCGACGTTGCCGGCGGTGACGACCAGCAGGTCCTCGGCCGGGACATCGACGATACCCAGATCGGTCAGCGGCGCTTCGGAAGTGCGGTAGTCGACATTCGGCACGGTGGCCAGCATGTTCGCCATGCGCGACAGACCCATCTTGATGTCATCGCCGATCTGGCGGCTGACATACAGGCCTGCGTAGCGGCCGAACAGGTCGAAGCCGTACTTCACCGAGTAGTCCTGGGTGATCTTGACGTTGCGACCGCCCTTGCCGGTCGGCTCCAGGGTGAAGGTGGTGACCTTGTCGTGACCCTTGGAGGCATCGTCGACGGCGATCACAACACGCTTGTTCTCTTCGGCTTCGGTCACCTTCCAGGAACCGGTGCCCAGGTCCTTGGAGGTGAAGTCGAGAGTGGCACCGACGCCGGAGGCCGGGCCGGACAGCTTCAGTTCAACGGCGGGATCGCGCAGTACCAGCGGGTTCCAGTCCTTGAAGCGGCGCAGACTGCTGACCGTGTCGTACACGATCGTCATCTTGCGGTTGGTCTCGATGCTTTCGGTGATGTGACGCTCGCCCGGCAGACAGACGCCAATGATGACGAACAGGCCAGCCACGATCCCCAAGGCGATCAGGAACTCGATAATACGGGTCATTCAGAGAGTCTCCGGGGCCGATCCCACGGCCGGGTTGATTGAAGCGAAGCGCCAATCCTAGCAGGCTTCGCGGGCATTGGTTATCGGGATTGGCGCACCGGTTTCCGTGCCGGCGGCGCATTTGTATGCACAAAGAATTCGAAGGGTAACGCATCCGCGTACCCGGCAAGTAGGGGGCAAACAGGGGTCAACCCTGAATCCGGCCCCGGACTGCATGCCAAGTCGTTGTCGCTAAAGGATTTTCCTCACACCAACTGGAGTTCAAACGCTTTCAGGACCGCACGCGTCCGGTCGCGCACGCCCAGTTTGGAGAGGATGTTGGACACATGGTTCTTGATCGTGCCCTCGGCGACCCCCAGCGAATTGGCGATCTCCTTGTTGGAGAAACCGCTGGCCATCAGCCGCAGGATCTCGGTCTCACGGTCGGTCAGCGGGTCGGGACGGTCCAGGCTGACGAAGTCGTTGCGCATGTGCTCCAGCCCGGACAGCAGGCGCTGGGTCACCGCCGGCTGCACCAGCGAACCGCCATCGGCCACCGTGCGGATCGCCCCGACCAGCTGCGCCAGGGTCACATCCTTGAGCAGGTAGCCCTTGGCACCGGCCTTGAGCCCGGCCAGCACCAGCTGGTCATCGTCGAAGGTGGTCAGGATGATGGTCGGCGGCAGCTGTTCCTGCCGTGACAGCACCTGCAGCGCCTCCAGCCCGGACATCACCGGCATGCGCATGTCCATCAGGACCACGTCCGGACGGATCTGCGGGATCAGCTCGACCGCCTGGCGGCCATCGGCGGCCTCGGCCACCACTTCGATGCCGTCGTCGAGCGCCAGCAGCGAGCGGATCCCCTGCCGCACCAGGGTTTGGTCGTCGACCAGGCAGACGCGAATCATCAACGCACTCCTTCAGGAACCTGGGTAAGGGCCGCCAGCACCGTTGCCGGTACCGTCGCCCGCAGCCGGAAGCCTTCGCCGGGGCGGGTCTCCACCTGCAGCTGGCCTCCACATTGTTGCAGGCGTTCGCGCATGCCGCGCAAACCATTGCCCACATTGACCGTTTCCGCCCCGACACCGTCGTCGCGGGCCTCCACCACCACCAGGTCCGGGACCTCACGGTACACCCGCAGCCACAGGTGGCGGGCGCCGGCATGGCGCACCGTGTTGGTGATGATCTCCTGGGTGCAGCGCAGCAGCACGTGGGCCCGCTGCGGGTCTTCCACGTTCAGCGGCTCCTCGATCTCCAGCTGGATGTCCAGCGAAGGCACGTGCTCGGTCAGCGGACGCAGGGCAGCGGCCAGGTCGATGGCGCCGGTCTCGCGCAGCTGGCTGACCACCTCGCGCACGTTGCCCAGCAGCAGCTTGGCCAGGGCATGCGAGCGCTTCACGTGCTCCAGCGCCTGGCCCTCGGCCAGGTGGCCGGCCACTTCCAGGTTCAGGGTCAGCGCGGTCAGCTGATGGCCCAGCAGGTCATGCAGTTCGCGCGAAATGCGGGTGCGCTCGTTCACCCGTGCGCTTTCGGCCAGCAGCGCACGGGTGGCGCGCAGTTCGGCATTGAGCCGGCGCTGCTCCTCGCGCGCCTCGGCCTGGCGGCGGGCCACCAGCGCGATCACGAACACGAAGCTGGAGAAGCCCATGTAACCGACGGCCTGCAGCACGGCGATGACCGGCGGGAAGCCCAGAGGCTGGATGTAGACCGGCAGCACGGCCAGGTTGCTGGCCACCAGCCACACCACGCCGATGCGCGGGCCCAGCAACCAGGGCAGCAGGCCGGCCACCACCATCAGCAGGATGCTGCCCAGCGCGGTGCCGGAGAAATAGCTCACGCCGATCGCGCAGGCCGTCAGCAGGATCAGCGCGGCATGGTCGAAGAAGCCGGGCCGGCTTTCGCCCAGCGAGCGCGTCAGCACCCAGTACACGAAGCCGAAGGCCAGGTAGGCCGAGGCCCAGGGGATGATCCGGAAGCCGGCCTCGCCGTCCAGGCTTTCCAGTGTCAGCGACACCGGATCGATCAGGTAGATCGCAAGCCAAAGGCCGACGGTGCCCCAGGTGAACAACCCGGAGTAGCGCAGCATCGCATTGTGGTTGAGTCGGGCCAGCATGGCCCATCGTAGCCTGTGCGCGTCAGGGCCCAAGGGCATAAAGTCATGTTCGGCGCGGTCCCCTGTTCATGCCGCAGCCCACCCCGGGCATGCAATAATCATGCGCAGGGTCCGTACATGGGACCAACCGCGTTACCCCACGGAGTCACAATGTCGATTGTCATCCGCGACGTGCGCGAGCACGAGCTCGATTCCGTCCTGGCTTTGAACAACAATGCTGGCCTGGCTATCCTTCCCCTGGATGCCGAGCGCCTGCGCCTGTTCTATGCAACCGCTGAATATTTCCGCGTCGCCGAGCGCGACGGCAACCTGGCCGGCTTCCTGATCGGCTTCGGCAGCGGCAGCCAGCACGACAGCAGCAATTTCGCCTGGTTCAAGCAGCATCTGGACACCCCCTTCTTCTATATCGACCGCATCGTGGTCGCCAGCCGCCGCCGCGGTGGTGGTGTCGGCCGTGCGTTCTACGCCGATGCGCAGAGCTTCGCCGAGCTGCGCTACCCGCAGATGACCTGCGAGGTGTTCCTGGACCACGGCGCTGATGCCGCCCTGCTCTTCCACGGCAGCTTCGGCTTCCGCGAGCTGGGCCAGAACACCATGCCGCAGGTGGACGTGCGCGCCAGCATGCTGGCCAAGGAACTGTGCAGCTTCCCGTGGGTGAACGAAACCTACGGCGGCAAGCTGCCTGATGTGGCGTGGGCACGCGACCGGCAGCTGCCGGCGCAGGCACAGCGGTCGACGGGGACTTGAGCGTGGCGGTGAATTTCGATTACGAACAGGCCGGTGAACTGAAGATCGGCCAGGTGGGCATCGCCAACCTGCGCATCCGCACCCTCGATGTTGAACGCCTCGTGCAGGAAATGCAGGAGCGGGTCAGCCGTGCGCCGAAGCTGTTCGGCCGGGCGGCGGTGATCCTCGACTTCGGCGGCCTCAGCCAGGTGCCCGACGTGGCGACGGCACAGGCGCTGGTGGATGGCCTGCGCAGTGCCGGCGTACTGCCGGTGGCACTGGCCTATGGCACCAGCGCGGTCGACCTGCTGTCGCAGCAGCTCGGCCTGCCGCTGCTGGCCAAGTTCCGCGCCCAGTACGAGCGCGCCGAGGCAGAGCCTGCCCCGCCGCCGGCACCCGCACCGGAACCGCGGCGTGCCGCGCGGGCCGAGGCGAAGGCCGCACCGGCAGCGGCTCCGGCCACGCCGATGGGCAAGGCGGCCGATGCCGCCGCGCCACAGCCGGGGCGCATGCAGCTGGGCAACGTGCGTTCGGGCCAGCAGCTGTATGCGGAAAACTGCGACCTGACCGTGATGGCCACCGTCGGCGCCGGCGCCGAGGTCATCGCCGATGGCAGCATCCATATCTACGGAACCCTGCGCGGCCGTGCGCTGGCAGGGGCCCAGGGCAACACCGCGGCACGCATTTTCTGCCGTGATTTCCATGCGGAACTGGTCGCCATTGCAGGCCATTACAAGGTGCTGGACGATGTCCCGGAAACCCTGCGCGGCAAGGCCGTGCAGGTGTGGCTGGAACAGGACCAGATCAAGATCGCTGCGCTGGACTGACGCAGCACCTCAAACAGAATCATCAGGAGAAGTCCTTTGGCTGAAATCATCGTAGTCACCTCCGGCAAAGGCGGCGTCGGCAAGACCACTTCCAGCGCCAGCCTTGCCTGCGGCCTGGCAAAGCGTGGCAAGAAGGTGGCGGTGATCGACTTCGACGTCGGCCTGCGCAACCTCGACCTGATCATGGGCTGCGAACGCCGCGTGGTGTACGACTTCGTCAATGTCGTGCACGGCGAAGCCACCCTCAAGCAGGCCCTGATCAAGGACAAGCGCTTCGACAACCTGTTCGTGCTGGCTGCCTCGCAGACCCGCGACAAGGATGCGCTGACCCAGGAAGGCGTGGGCAAGGTCCTGAAGGACCTGGCCGCCGACGGCTTCGACTACATCATCTGCGACTCCCCGGCCGGCATCGAGAAGGGCGCCTTCCTGGCGATGTACTTCGCCGACCGCGCGGTGGTGGTGGTGAACCCGGAAGTGTCCTCGGTACGCGACTCGGACCGCATCATCGGCCTGCTCGACTCGAAGACCCACAAGGCCGAATCCGGCCAGGACGTGCCGGCCTTCCTGCTGCTGACCCGCTACACCCCGGTGCGCGTGGAAAGCGGCGAGATGCTCAGCATCGCCGACGTCGAGGAGGTCCTTGGCCTGAAGGCGATCGGCGTGATCCCCGAATCGGGCGACGTGCTCAATGCCTCCAACAAGGGCGAGCCGGTCATCCTGGACGGCGAATCCGCTGCCGGCCAGGCCTATGACGACGCCGTCGCACGCATCCTCGGCGAAGAACGCCCGATGCGCTTCACCAACGTCGAGAAGAAGGGCTTCTTCAGCAAGCTGTTCGGAGGGTAAGCATGGGCCTGTTTGATTTCCTCAAAGCGAAGAAGACCACCGCCGAAACCGCCAAGAACCGCCTGCAGATCATCATCGCGCAGGAGCGCAGCCACCGTGGCGGTCCCGACTACCTGCCACTGCTGCAGCGCGAGCTGCTGGAAGTGATCAAGAAGTACGTCAACATCGACGTCGATGCAGTGAAGGTGGACCTGGTCAAGGATGGCCAGCACGACGTGCTGGACATCTCCGTGGCGCTGCCTGAAGGCCCGGACAAACCCTGACCCCCTGCCCCGCCCGTGCCTGCATGGGCGGGGCTGCCTGATCCGCATGACTGATACCACGCCCGAACCGAACGTTACCCGCGTCGGCGACATCGCCTTCGCCGATGCACAGCGCCTGCTCGCTGCACATGAGCTGCGCCTGCACCACGTTGCGGCCGGCGAGCCGATCCCGGGCAGTTACTGGGGCGAGCCCGAGGCCGGCATCATCGCCAGCGACGTGTACGTGCGCGATGACACGCCGGTGCATTCGATGCTGCATGAGGCCTGCCACCTGATCGTGCTGCCGCCGGAGCGGCGCGCGCAGGTGCATACCGATGCCACCGATTCGGTGCCGGAAGAAGACGCCACCTGCTACCTGCAGATCGTGCTGGCAGGGCACCTGCCCGGCGTCGGCAGCGAGCGGCTGATGGCCGACATGGATGCGTGGGGGTATACGTATCGGTTGGGGTCTACGAAAGCGTGGTTCGAGCAGGATGCGGAAGACGCAAAAGCGTGGTTGATCGAACGCGGTTTGCTGCAGGCGTAAGGCATCCACGCATGGCGTGGATCTACTGTAGGGCCGAGCCCACGCTCGGCTGCTCTTCGCCGTTGCCTGCACAAATGCACAAGCAGCCGAGCATGGGCTCGGCTCTACAGGATCAACCCTGCCCTGCCAGCGCGCGCAGGGTAATGCCGACCACATACGCCAGATAGGTGCCGGTGGCATACCCCATCGTGCCCAGCAGCACGCCCACCGGCGCCAGCGCCGGATGGAACGCGGCGGCCACCACCGGCGCCGAGGCCGGACCACCGATGTTCGACTGCGAACCGATGGCGAAGTAGAAGAACGGCACCTTCAGCAGCTTGCCCAGGCACCACAGCAGCACGATGTGCACGCTGATCCAGATGATGCCGAGCAGGAACAGCCACGGGCGATCCAGCAGCGCCAGCAGATCCATCTGCATGCCGATACAGGCGATCAGGAAATACAGCAGCAGCGAGCCCAGTCGCGAGGCGCCCGCGCCTTCCAGGGTGCGTGCACGGGTGAAGCTCATGCCCAGGCCGAGCGTGGTCGACAGCACCACCACCCACACGAATGGCGCATCCAGGCTGAACTGCGATGCCCAGCTGACATTGACCTTGAACCAGGCCGCCAGCGGCGCGCCGATGGCGTGGGCAAGACCAACGCCACCGAAGGCCACGGCCACGATCAGCATCAGGTCGGTGAGGCTGGGAATGCGCTCGTGCTCGGCCTGGAAGCGCGCGATGCGCTCCTTCAGTTCGTCGATGGCCGAGGTGTCGGCGCCACTGCGTGCATCGATCTTCGCCGCGCGCCCGGCCAGGAAGATCAGCGCCGCCATCCACACGTAGCCAACCCCCACATCGACCACCGCGAACTGGCCGAAGGTGGTCGCATTGACGTCGAACACTTCGCGCATGGCCAGCATGTTGGCACCACCGCCGATCCAGCTGCCGGCCAGTGCGGCCATGCCGGCCCAGGTATCGCCGGCGACGGTATCGGGATGGATAGCACGCATCACCAGGAACGCCACGACCGCACCCAGCATGATGCTGGCCGAGGCGCCCAGGTACATCAGCACCAGCTTCGGCCCCAGCCGCAGGATGCCCTTGATGTCGACCGCCAGGGTCAACAGGATCAGCGCCGCCGGCAGCAGGATGTCACGCGCGACCGGGTTGTACAGCTTGGTGTTCTGCCCGTCGATCAGGCCGAACGTGTTGTAGATGCCCGGCAGCAGGTAACACAGCAGCAGCGCCGGCACGAAGGTATAGAAGCGCTTCCACAGGCCCTGCTCGCGCGAAGCGGTCCAGAACACGGCGCCGAGGGTGGCGGCGATCAAACCGAAGACGACGATGTCGTTCTGGATCAGGGCGGTCGAGGGCATGCAGGCGCTCTTGTTCGGGGTCGGATCCCTTTCGCCATGCGAAAGGGCTCTGACCCCAGGGACGGTCGATGGCGGGGTCAGAGCCCTTCCGCCGTGCGGAAGGGATCCGACCCCTCGGCGCTACATCAGTTGCCGATGTGCTGCTTCAGCCAGGCGTTGACGGTGTCATGCCACAGGATGCTGTTGTTCGGCTTCAGCACCCAGTGGTTTTCGTCCGGGAAGTACAGGAACTTCGATTCGATACCCTGGCGCTGGGCAGCGGTGAACGCGGCCAGGCCCTGCTCGACCGGAATGCGGAAGTCCTGCTGGCCGTGGATCACCAGGATCGGCTTCTTCCAGTCAGCCACGTGGTTGACCGGATTGAACTTCTCATAGTTCGCCGCCTTCTGGTACGGGGTACCGCCCTGCTCCCACTCGGTGAACCACAGTTCTTCGGTGGCGTAACCCATCATGCGCTGGTCGAACACGCCATCATGGTTGACCAGGCACTTGAACGGGCTGTTCCAGTTGCCGGCGATCCAGTTGACCATGAAGCCGCCGTAGCTGGCGCCCAGCGCGCAGGCCTTGTCACCGTTGAGGAAGTCGTACTTCTTCAGCGCCGCACTCCAGCCCTTCTGCAGGTCTTCCAGCGGACGGTCGCCCCAGTGCTGGCTGATCGCATCGGTGAAGGCCTGGCCGTAACCGGTGGAGCCATGGAAGTCGATCATCACCACGGCGTAGCCCTGGCCCGCATAGGTCTGCGGGTTCCAGCGGTAGCTCCAGCCATTGCCGAAGCTGCCCTGCGGGCCGCCGTGGATCAGGAACGCGACCGGGTACGACTTGCCTTCCTGGTAGTTGTGCGGCTTGACCACATAGCCATGCACGGTGTCGTTGTTCCAGCCCTTGAACTCGAACTGCTCGTAGTCACCGAAGGACACGTCCTTCAGCACCTCGCCAGCGGCGGGGGTCAGCGCGCGCAGCGCGCCAATCGGCTCACCAGCAGCAGGCAGCAGGCCGACCAGCACCTGGTCGTTGCTCTTCAGGCTGTTGCGGGTGATGGCCACGCTGTTGCCGGCCACGTCCACAGCAGTGACGCTGCCGTCGCCGATCAGCTTGGTGGCCTTGCCGCTGGCCACGTCGATCTGGAACAGCGGATGTTCGCCGAGGTCGTCGGCCGTGGTGTAGATGCTGCCGCCGTCGGCGGACAGGGTGATGCCACCGGCCGAACGGTCCCACTGCGGAGCGATCTCGCGCGTCTTGCCGCTGGCCAGGTCCATCGCCATCAGGCCGAAACGATCGGCTTCGAAGCCCGGGCGCTTCATCGCGCGGTAGAACAGGGTCTTGCCGTCGGCGCTGAACACCGGGCCGGCATCCCAGGCCGGGTTGGACGCGGTCAGGTTGACCGGCGCCTGCTTGCCGGCGGCATCGAAGCGGTACAGGTCGAAGTTGGTCGACCACGACTCCTGCTTGCCGGCCACACGGATGCTGGCGACCACGCTGCTGCCATCCGGCGACCACGCGAAATCATCATTGCCACCGAACGGCTTGGACGGAGCATCGCCATCGATGGTCGCGCTCAGCGCCGAAGCGCCCTTGACCGCACCGGACTTGGCTGCCGGCAACGGGGCGACGAACAAGGTGTTTCGGCGGCCGTCGTTCCAGGTATCCCAGTGGCGCACGAACAGCGAATCGAAGACCTTGCCGCTGGCCTTGGCGCCTTCCATGTCCTTCAGCTTCTTTTCGGTGCAGGCCAGGTCCGAGGCGCAGGCCTGGAACACGCCGGCGCTGAACAGCACGCGGTCGTCCTGCGGCGACACGTGGTAGCTGTCCACGTCCACCGGGAAATCGGTCAGCTGGCGCGGGGCGCCGCCACTGATCGGCTGTGCGTACAGCTGCTGGCTGCCGTTCTTGGCGCTGAGGAAATACACGGTCTGGCCATCGGCCGACAGCGAGGCCGAGTTGACGTTCCAGCCGGCCGGGGTGATCTGCTTCGGCGGCGCCGCATCGCGGGTGCGCAGGTTGCGCGCGAACAGTGCGGTGCTGGCCTTGAGGTTGGCATCGGTGCTGCGCTTGGCGAACACCACGGTGCCGCCGTCAGCGGTCAGTACCGGCGCGGAGACGCGGTCCATGGCCACCATGTCGCGGATCTCCAGGCCACGGGCAGCGGCGACGCTGGGCAGGGCGGCCAGCAGGCTCAGTGGCAGCAGGGCATGACGCAGTTTCATCGGGGTCTCCGCAGGACGGCAAAAAACCGATGGTAGGCCTGTGCGGCCGGGCCTGCCAAGGCCATCGGTCATGGCCGGGGCCGAGCTGCCGCCAGAAAAAGCAAACCGCGCCGAAGCGCGGTTTGTCGGAGGTCGGGGTCGGATCCGATTCCATGGAATCGGCTCTGACCCCAGACGCTGCCAGCATGGGGTCAGAGCCCTTCCCAGCGGGAAGGGATCCGCCCCCGCGGGCGTCACGCCACGGCGCGCTTGCCGGTGCGGTAGATCAGCCAGCCGACCAGGAACAGCACGGCCAGGCCGATCCACTGCGCGGCCGGCAGGTGGAACGGCACGGCCAGCACGTCGGCGCGGCTGCTGACCACGATCGGCACGGCGATGGCGATACCCATCAGCGCCTCACCGGTGATCAGGCCGGCAGCGAACAGCACGCCCGGCTTGTGCACGCGGTCGCGGCCCTCTTCGTCATCGGCACGCACCTTGTGGAAGCGCTCGACGAGGTAGGAGATCAGGCCACCGAGGAAGATCGGCACCATCAGTTCCAGCGGCAGGTAGATGCCGATCGCCGCGGCCAGTACCGGCACGCGGAAGCGCGAGTTGCGCGACTTCAGCCAGCTGTCGAACGCGATGATGGCGGCACCGACCACGGCACCGATGCCGATGAAGGTCCACGGCAGCTCGCCGCCGAACAGGCCCTTGGCCACCGACGCCATCAGGTTCGCCTGCGGTGCGGCCAGCGCATTCGGATGCAGCTCCGACTTGACGCCGATGCCGTAGGCGGTGGCCAGCAGGTTCAGCACTGGGGCCATGATCAGCGCGCACGAGAACGCGCCGATGCCCAGCATCAGCTGCTGCTTCCACGGGGTGGCACCGACGATGTAGCCGGCCTTGAGGTCCTGCAGGTTGTCGCCACCTACGGCGGCGGCACAGCACACCACCGCGCCGATCATGATCGCGGCCACCGCGCCCAGCGGCGCACCGAAGGCACCGACCGGTTGCAGGCCATCCTTGCCCAGCAGCAGCACCAGCACTGCCGAAGCGAACAGGATGGTGGAGATGGTGATGCCCGAGACCGGGTTGTTGGACGAGCCGATCAGACCGGCCAGGTAGGCCGATACCGAAACGAACAGGAAGCCGGCGACGATCATGATGAGGGTCATCGGGATCGACACGTGCCACTGGCCGACGATGGCCTGGTACAGCGCCAGCAGCGGCAGGGTGAACACCACCAGGGCCACCAGCATCCACTTCATCGGCAGGTCGCGCTCGGTGTGCGCCAGTACCGGGCCACCGCTCTTGCGCGCGGCCGCAAAGCCGCTCTTGACGCCGTTGAGCAGCGACTTGCGCAGCGAGATCAGGGTCCAGATGCCACCGATCAGCATCGCGCCGACACCCAGGTAGCGCATCTTCGCGCCCCAGATGGCGAACGCCGCTTCGGTGGACGAGGCGGTGGCGATCGAGGCGGCCAGCGCCGGATCGGTGTTCATGAAGAACGCCTGGTAGATCGGAATGGCGATGTGCCAGGTCAGGATCGAGCCGGACACCACCACGATGCCGACGTTGAGGCCGACGATGTAGCCCACGCCCAGCAGCGCCGGCGACAGGTTGGTACCGATGAACGCGGTGATCTTGGAACTGCCGACATAGGCCGAGGTGGCCCAGGCATCGGGGATCAGGCGCATGCCGCTTTCCGCGGCCAGCTTCACGAAGGCACCGATCACCGCCGACAGGCCGAGGATCTTCAGGCCCGGGCCGGGGTTTTCACCGGCCTTGAGCACTTCGGCCGCCGCCTTGCCTTCCGGGAACGGAAGCGGGTCTTCGACGATCATCGAACGCCGCAGCGGCACCGAGAACAGCACGCCCAGCAGGCCACCGAGACCGGCGATGCCCAGCACCCACCAGTACTTGAAGTCCGGCCAGTAGCCCATGATCACCAGCGCGGGGATGGTGAAGATCACACCGGCGGCGATCGACGAACCGGCCGAGGCGCCGGTCTGCACGATGTTGTTCTCAAGGATGGAACCGCCACCCAGCAGGCGCAGCACGCCCATGGAGATGACCGCGGCGGGAATCGCGGTGGCGATGGTCAGGCCTGCGAACAGACCGAGGTAGGCGTTTGCGGCCGACAGCACCACCGCCAGCACGATGGCAAGGACCACCGCGCGGAAAGTGAGCTGCTTGGGCGCAGCGTCATGGTTCATGAAAGCCCCTGCTGGCAAAAAATCCCTTGCACGCTAGCGTTCAGGGGGCGGCAAGTCCAGCGTGCCAAAGGATGGGGGCCGAGCATGGAACAGGCACAGACCCGCAGCGGCACGGCCAGCGAGCCGATACGGCAAAGCCCGAGTGGGCATGCCACAAACGCTATGTTATAACTTTCCGTCGCCCCATACGCCCCCACCGCATGCCCTCCTCTGCCTCCCCCCGGCTGGCCTCCATCGACCAGCTGCGCGGCACCGTGATGCTGCTGATGCTGCTCGACCACGTCCGCGAGACGTTCTTCCTGCAGTACCAGGTGAGCGACCCGATGGACGCGGCGACCGTGTCCCCTGCCCTGTTCGCCTGCCGCCTGCTGGCGCACCTGTGCGCACCGGTGTTCGTGCTGCTGACCGGCCTGTCGGCGTGGCTGTATGGTCAACGCCAGGGCGACCCGCGCCGCGCCATCGCCGCCTTCCTGCTCAAGCGCGGCCTGTTCCTGGTGGTGCTGGAACTGACCCTGGTCAACTTCGCCTGGACCTTCCAGTTCCCGCCGGACACGGTGTACCTGCAGGTGATCTGGGCGATCGGCCTGAGCATGATCGCACTGGCTGGCCTGCTGTGGCTGCCACGGCCGCTGCTGGCGATGCTGGCGGTGGCGCTGGTGGTTGGCCACAACCTGCTGGATGGCGTACGCGTGCAGGGCGACGGCGCCCTGGCGGTGCTGTGGAAGGTGCTGCACCAGCGTGACTGGATCGAGGCGGGGCCGTTGAGCCTACGTACCTCCTACCCGGTGCTGCCGTGGATCGGGGTGATCGCGCTGGGCTACCTGATGGCGCCGTGGTTCGCTGCCAGCAGCGATCCGGAACAGCGCCGACAGCGATTGCTGTGGGCCGGGCTGGGCGCGCTGGCCGCCTTCGCCCTGCTGCGCTTCGCCAACGACTATGGCGACGCGCCCTGGCAGTACCAGCAGACCACGCTGCGCACGTGGATGAGCGTGTTCAACATCACCAAGTACCCGCCCTCGCTGCAGTTCCTGCTGCTGACCCTTGGCGCGGGCCTGCTGCTGTTGCGGCTGTACGAGTGGCCGCCGCTGGCGCGTGCGCTGCGGCCGCTGGCCGATATCGGTGCAGCGCCGATGTTCTTCTACCTGCTGCACCTGTACGTGCTGAAGCTGCTGTACCTGGCCGCGTTGAAGACCTGGGGCCCGACCCACGGCAGCCTGTATGCACTGGACTCGGTGGCCGGCCTGCTGCTGGTGGCCTGCGCGCTGGCGGTGGTGCTGTATCCACCAACGCGGGCGTTCGCGCGGTTCAAGGCACGGCGACGCGACCTGGCCTGGTTGCGGTATCTGTAGGCCATGTACCGGGGCGGCCATCCACGCATGGCGTGGATCTACTGAAAGCGGGCGCGGGCCTATAATTCCGCGATGAATTCCACTGCTATCGCTTCCGACGACTTCCTGGGTCACCCCAAGGGCGTCTACGTCTGCTTCTTCACCGAAATGTGGGAGCGCTTCTCCTTCTACGGCATGAAGGCGCTGCTGCTGCTGTATCTCACCAAATACCACCTGTTCGGCGACAAGGCCGGGTTGGACCTGCTCGGTGCCTACGGCGGCCTGGTGTACTGCATCCCGGTGTTCGGCGGCATGCTGGCCGACCGCTGGCTGGGCATGCGCCGGGCGGTGCTGTTCGGCGGCATCCTGCTGGTGCTCGGCCACCTGGGCATGGCCTTCGAAGGCCACGCGGCGTACCGGGTCAATGGTGAAGTGGTGCGCGACACCTCGGCGCTGGCCGTGACCTACCTGTCGCTGGCGCTGATCATCATGGGCGTCGGCTTCCTCAAGCCGAACATCTCCACCATCGTCGGCAAGCTCTACCCGCAGGACGATCCACGCCGCGATTCGGGCTTCTCGCTGTTCTATGCCGGCATCAACCTGGGCGCCCTATTCTCCTCGCTGGTGTGCGGGTTCCTCGGCGAGGTCTACGGCTGGAAGTACGGTTTCGGTGCGGCCGGCGTCGGCATGATCGCCGGCCTGGCGATGTTCCTGTGGGGCCAGAAGTACCTGCAGGGCCACGCCGAACCGCCGCAGCCGGCCACGTTGAAGCAGAAGGTGCTGGGCCTGCCGCGCGAATGGCTGATCTACCTGTGCGCGGTGATCGGCGTGCTGCCGGTGGCCTGGCTGATGTGGGCAGCCGGCAACGGTGCCTTCGCGCTTGGCGGTGAAATCAGCCTGGCGCTGATGCTGATGCTGGTGGTGCTGGGCGGCGTGCTGGTCTGGTTCGCGTGGTTCACCGGCACGAAGTGCACGCCGGTGCAGCGCCAGCAGATGATCGCGCTGATGGTGCTGATCTTCATGGCGCTGGTGTTCTTCACGATGTACGAGCAGTCGTACGGCTCGTGGGTGACCTTTACTGATCGCCTGCTGACCAAGGACATCGTGCCGGCGCTGGTGATCCGCGAAGGCTCGCCGCTGCCGTGGTCGATCGTGTCGCTGCTGCTGGCGCCGCTGGGCTTCGTGGTCAGCGCGCGCTTGTCCGAACGCCGTCCTGGTTCGACCGCGCCGCGTACGTTCTTCATCGGCATCGTTGCGCTGATGCTGGTGCTGCTGGTGCGTGACTGCCTGGTGATTCCGCAGACCGCCGGTTCGCTGACCTATCTGGGCGGCCTGTTCCTGGTGTTGCTGGCGCCAGCCTTCGCTGCGCTGTGGACGTGGATGGACCGCCGCGGCTGGGAACCGGGCAAGCCGGTGAAATCAGCCTGGGGCCTGGTGATCGGCGCGCTGTCGTTCGTGCCGCTGGCACTGGCCGCGCAGCACGTCGGTGCCACCGGCGAGATGGCCAGCGTGTGGTGGCTGGTACTGGCCTACTTCCTGCTGGCCAGCGGCGAGATGTGCCTGTCGCCGGTGGGCCTGTCGGCGGTGACCCAGCTGGCGGTACCGCGGGTAATGAGCCTGATGATGGGCACCTGGTTCCTGGCGACAGCCTTCTCGGAAACGCTGGCCGCGCTGTTCGGCAAGCTGGCGGCGATCGACGTGCCCGAAGGCGAAACACTGGACATGGCCGCGGCCGCCGGCGCCTATGCGCACCTGTTCTGGCTGCTGATGTGGATCGGCCTGGGCTGCGCGTTGCTGGCCTTCATCGCTGCGCCGCTGTTGAAGCGGATGATGCATGGGGTGAAGTAACACCCATCGGCAGGTCGCAGCGGCGGTAACCATGATGGTTGCCGCCGCGTCTGTTTCAGGGTGCCTTGGCCTTGCCGGAAGCCGTCGCGGCGGCTGCCGTGCCACCGCCCAGGCTGCGCGACAGGAAGGCAAGCAGTCGGGTGTAGTAGTCGCGCTGGTTGGCCTCGGCGTACAGACCATGCCCCTCGCGCGGGTAGTACACCGCTTCCACCGGCACGCCGGCCTGCTTCAACGCGGCCTCCATCCGCTCGGTGTGCTGCACGGGCGCGCGCAGGTCTTCGCGACCGGCGGCCAGCAGCACCGGCACCTTGATGCTTGCCGCCAGGTTGACCGGCGACACCGCATCCAGCGTGGCCGGCTCGCCCAGCCACTGCTGCAGGTAGGTCACGCCCGAAGCCCGATCCTGGATGTCGCCACGCTTGAACATCAACGGCAGGTCGTACACGCCGACATGGCCTGCCGCGCACCGGTACAGCCCGGGCTCGCGCACGACGCCCATCATCGCCGAGTAGGCACCGTAGCTGGCGCCGTAGATGCAGATGCGTCCGCCGTCAGCGATGCCCTGGCTGATCGCCCAACGGGTGGCGTCGGTCACATCGTCCTGCATCGCGCGGCCCCATTGCCGGGCAGCGGCCTGGGTGTGGGCGCGACCGTAGTTGCCCGAGCCACGGAAGTTGACCTGCAGCACCGCGTAGCCGGCCTCGGCCAGCAACTGGTTCTCGCGCTCGAAACCACCGTCATCGAACACGCCGATCGGACCACCGTGCGGGACCACCACCATCGGCAGGTTGTGCCCATGACTGCCCTTGGGCAGGGTCAGGAAGCCGTGCAGCGGCAGGCCATCGCGCGCAGCCAGGGTGACCGGGCGCACGCTGGCACCGCCCTCGCGATCGAACCAGCGATGGCGACTGGTGAGAAAAGCGGCGTTGCGGGTGGCGGTGGTGTACATGAAGTAATCACCGGGATTGGTCGCCGAGCTCACCTTCACCAACAGGCGAGCGTTGTCGCGGGTGCCGGAGAGCAGGCTCACCGCCTGCCCTGGGAACGCCTTTTCCAGCTTGCGCTGGATGCTGGCGGTCGGCGACTGCTCATCGAAGAAGGCCGCGCGCGTAACAGCGCCGACGAACTGGATGCCCACCGGCACGCGCGTGCCGGGCTGGTAGACCACGCGGGTAGGGTCAACGGTATCGTCCTGCAGCAGCGTACGCCGCTCTCCGCTGATCGGGTCCCAGCTGACCACCGCATCGGGGCCGCGGGCCTGCTCCACCACCAGGTAGGCCAGGCGGTTGTCGGCGGAGAAGCCGATCGGGCGCTCGATGCGGTGACTGTTGCCTTCGTCGTTGATCAGCGTCCAGCGATCGGGCCCTTCGCGGTAGTAGAGCTTGTTGACGTTGTCGGCAGCGGCGCCGTGGGCGAAGCGCAGCTCACCTTGACTATCGGTGGTGAACGTCGCGCGCTGCACCGGTGAACGCGAAACGGGAATGCGGCGCCCGGTGATGACGTCCATCCGCTCCAGCCGCGCATTGGTGTCATTGGCAAATGGCCACAGCGAGATCAACACGTTGCGTTCGTCGGCAGGCAACGGATCGGTCAGGAAGGCGGCAACCGGCTCGACCACGCGTCCGGTCACGAAGCCGGGCTCATCCGGGCGGGCGCGATAGCCGACCAGCAGATCACCACGCTTGCCATTGGCATCGATGGCATACAGTTCGCCCGTCGGCCGCGGTTGGTCCAGCGGACCCCATTTTTCGGCCAGACCGATCAGCAGGCGGGTATCACTCACCCAGTCGACCTCGGCGGCATGGTTGTTGCGGGGCGGTCGGAAATTGCCGACCAGCTCCATCGTGTCGGTACGCAGGACCGCTACGGCGGTCGCGCCCTCCAGCGGCAAGGTCATGGCCAGGTATTCGCCGGTGGGCGAGAGCTGGATGTCATTGAACTCCGCACGACGCACATAGCCGTCCAGCGAAACCTCCGCAGCATCCACCCCACCCGCGCCGCAGATGGCCATCACTGCAGCCAGTGCCTTTGCAAGCTTCATGACTTCCTCCTTGAAGCCGGGCATCCCCTGCCCGGCATCGGGTCCGCAGGACGCGGCTGCTCTGCCTCACGGCGCCTTGTCAGCACCCGCGGTTGTGCTGGTGCTGGCGGTGCTGCCGCCCAGGCTGCGCGACAGGAAGGCCAGCAGCCTGGTGTAGTACTCGCGCTGATGCTCTGGCCGGTAGAAGCCATGGCCTTCGGTGCGGTAATACAGGCTCTCCACCGGCGAGCCGGCCGCCTTCAGCGCGGCTTCCATGCGCTCGGTGTGCTTGATCGGCGCACGACGGTCTTCGCCTCCGGCGGCCAGGAATACAGGCACCTTCAGTTGCGCGGCCAGATTCACCGGCGAACGGGTGCCCAGCGTCTTCGGATCACCCACCCAATCGCGCTGCCAAAGCAAGGCCGAATCGCTCAACTGCGCCTCCCCAGTGAACATCAGCGGCAGGTCATACACGCCGACATAGCCGGCCGCGCACTGGTACAGCCCCGGCTCCCGTACCGGCCCCATCATCGCCGCGTACGCACCGTAACTGGCGCCATAGATGCAGATGCGCTTGCTGTCGGCGATGCCCTCGGCGATGGCCCAGCGCGTGGCGTCGGTCACATCGTCCTGCATCGCCGCGCCCCACTGCTTCGCACCCGCCTGGGCGAAGGCGCGGCCATAATTGGACGAACCACGGAAGTTGACCTGCAGCACCGCATACCCTGCGGCGGCCAGCATCTGTGGCTCGCTGCTGTAGCTGCCTTCATCGAACACGCCGAAGGGGCCGCCGTGCGGCAACACGACCATTGGCAGATTGCGGCCATCACTGCCCTGCGGCAATGTCAGGAATCCATGCAGCGACACGCCGTCGCGGGCCTTCAATGCAAACGGGCGAACCGTGGCGGCCAGTTTCGGGTCGATCCATTCACTGCGGCTGAGCAGATGCTCGGCCGCCTTCGCGCGGGTATCGAACAGGTAGAAATCCCCGGGGTTGCTGCCCGACCACGTCTGCACCACCACCTTGCCGCCATCGCGGGTACTGGAGGTGATGAGCACCGGGCCGCCGAACGCCGCCTCAAGGCTGCGGTACTGACGGGCATCGGCTCCCTTCTCATCGAAGAACCGGGTGCGCGGTGCATCGCCGACATACAGCGCGCCCACCGGCACGCGGGTGCCCGGGCGGAAGATGATCGCGTAAGGATCGACCACGCCATCGCGCAGCACCTCGCGCCGTTCGCCGGTCTGCGGGTTCCAGCTGACGATGGCATCGGGCCCGGTGGGCTGCTCGACCTGCAGATAGGCCAGTGCACCATCTTCGGAGAAGCCGATGGCCCCTTCCACCCGGTGGCTCAGCGATTCGTCATTGACCAGTGACCACTGCGCATTGGTCCCAGCGCGGTAGTAGAGCTTGTTGACGTTGTCCGAGGTAGCGCCGTGAGCAAAGCGCACTTCGCCCTGATGATCGGTGGTGAAGCTGGCGCGCTGCACCGGCGAGCCGGAAACGCGCACGCGGCGCCCGCTGACCACATCCAGCCGCTCCACGCGGGTATAGGGATCATCGGCAAAGGGCCACACCGCGATCAGTACATTGCGGTCATCGCCGGGCAGCTCGTCGGTGAGGAAAGCCGCGACGTCCTCCACCTTCTTCGGCTGGATGCGCGTGCCCAGCCCACGGCCCTGCACGCGGTAGCCGACCAGCAGTTCGCCGCCCTTGCCATCGACATTGACGCCGTAGAGTTCACCGGTCGGTTGCGGGGTATCCAGCGCGCCAAGCTTCTCGGCCAGGCCGACCAGCAGGCGGTCATTGCTCACCCATTCGAAGGTGTTTGCGTGGTTCTTGTCCTGTGGCCGGAATACACCCGCGGGTTTGCGGTCGGACGTGCGCAGGATGATCAGCGCGGTGGAATCGTCCAGCGGTACGGTGCCGGCGACGTATTCGCCGCCCGGCGAGAGTTTGACGTCCGAGAACGACTCCGGCTTCAGGTACTTCTCCAGGTCCACCCCGCCGGTACCCGCCGACGTCCCGCCCACCACCGCGCACAGCAGCGCGGCAAATACAGTCCTGCGCATCCTTCCCCCTCCCTGCCGGACACCCTGTCCAGATTTGCCGATTCTAGGCAGGCCGACGATGGCGGCGCCAGTGAAGAGCGCGCCATCGCCAGACTCAGGGCGCCTTCTGCGCATCACCGCTGGCCTGCGTCTGTGCGGTGGCTCCTCCCAGGCTGCGCGACAGGAACGCCAGCAGGTGACCGTAGTACTCGCTGCGATGCGCCTGGGTGTAGAAGCCGTGGCCCTCGGTGCGGAAATACAGGGTTTCCACCGGCGTGCCGGCCCGTTCCAGCGCGGCCTGCAGGCGCTTGCTGTGCTGGATGGGCGCACGCGCATCCTCACCACCAGCGGCCAGGAATACCGGCACCCTGATGCGATCTGCCAACGCAACCGGCGACACCTCATCCAGCGAGGCCGGATCGCCCAGCCACTGCTGCAGATAGGCGACACCGGAACGGCTGTCGCCCACATCGCCCCGGGTGTACATCAACGGCAGGTCGTAAACGCCCACGTAGCCTGCCGCGCACTGGTACAGCCCCGGCTCGCGCACCGGTCCCATCATCGCCGCGTAGGCGCCGTAGCTGGCACCGTAGATGCAGATGCGTTTGCTGTCGGCGATGCCCTCGGCGATGGCCCAGCGCGTTGCATCGGTCACGTCATCCTGCATGGCGCGGCCCCATTGCCGCATGGCCGCACGCATGTGGGCACGGCCGAAGTTGCCGGATCCGCGGAAATTCACCTGCAGCACGGCATAGCCGGCCGCTGCCAGCAACTGCGTCTCGTGCGCGAAACGTCCGTCATCGTACTCGCCGATGGGACCGCCATGCGGCAGCACTACCATCGGCAGGTCGCGGCCGGTACTGCCGTGCGGCACGGTCAGGAACCCATGCAGGTCCAGTCCGTCGCGTGCCTTCACTCTTATGGACCGCACCGATGCGGTCGCAGC
This sequence comes from Stenotrophomonas sp. 82F1, assembly GCF_056861525.1. NCBI lineage: Bacteria > Pseudomonadati > Pseudomonadota > Gammaproteobacteria > Lysobacterales > Lysobacteraceae > Stenotrophomonas > Stenotrophomonas sp. 82F1. Next base: position 17,025 of record NZ_JBSPUD010000001.1, on the reverse strand, counting down.
CGGGTCGATCCATTCGCTGCGCGCCAGCAGGAAGCGCGCCTGTCTGCGGTCGACGTCATAAAGGTAGAACTCGCCCGGATTGGCGCCGGACCAGGTTTCCAGAAGCAGCTTTCGTCCATCACGGGTGCTGGAGGTGATGAACACCGCCCGCCGGGGAAATGCCGCCTCCAGGCTGCGGTACAGCCGCGCTTCGGCCGATGCTTCATCGAAGAAGCGGGTGCGCGGGGTATCGCCCAGGAACAGCGCGCCGACCGGCACCCTGCTGCCGGGGCGGCGGATCACCCGTGCCGGATCGACCACATCGTCACGCAGGACAACCCTGCGTTCCTGCGTGGCCGGGTTCCAGCTGACGATGGCATCGGGTCCCGTGGCCTGCTCGCTCTGCAGGTAGGCCAGCTGGCCATCGGCGGAAAAGCCGAGTGCCGCCTCGATGCGGCCACTGGCCGTTTCATCATTCACCAGCGCCCATTCGCCGCCGTTGCGGTGGTAGAGACGGCTGCCGTTGTCGCTGCCGGTGCCACGCACGAAGCGCACGTCACCCTTGGGATCGATCGTGTAGGAAGACGCCGGTACCGGCGCGCGGGCCAGGATGCGCTGCTTGCCCGTAGCGAGGTCGAGCCGGGCCGCATAGCCATTGGCGTCCAGGCGCGACGCGCCCATTGCAATGACCACCTGGCCATCGTCGCCCGGCAGGGTGTCGCTGAGGAATGCTGCCGCCTCGCTGTGGTACCTGGGCCGCAGGCGCAGTCCCAGGTTGCGGTAGCCGACCAGCACGTCCGTACGCCCGGTACGCGCGTCGAGCGCCAGCAGCTCGCCGGTGGCCCAGGGTGCATCACGGGTGCCGAACTTCTGGGCCAGGCCGAACATCACCTGATCGTCGTTGACCCAGTGCATATCGAAGACATGGGAATTGCGTGGCGGCCGCAGGCTACCCACCGGCGTGTTGTCGTCCGTACGCAGGATGATCAACGCGGTGAAGCCATCACCGGGCACGGTCGCGGCCAGGTAGTCGCCGCTGGGCGACAGGATCACATCCTCGAACTTGTCCGCCCGCACGTAGGTGTCCAGATCAACCGCAGCGGCGGTCCCCCACGCCATCCCTGCCACGACCATCCCTGCCACGATGATGGCGGCCAATCCATACCTGCGCATCCTTCCCCCCCTTACGCCTGGACGCCTTGTCCCGGCTGGCCGATTCTAGGCAGGCCAGCGGCCACGCCGCCAGTACGCGCAAAAAACAACGGCACCGTTGCCGGTGCCGTTGTTACCACTACCTTGGAGAGAGAGTCAGGACGTGGATTCGGGGGGCGTGTGCCGGGTCAATGGACCCCGCGCACCGCCAGAGTGAGGGCCAGGATGCTGAGGATCACCGCGATGGTGCCGTCCAGCACGCGCCAGGTGCTGGGCTTGGTGAACAGCGGCGCCAGCAGGCGCGCGCCGAGGCCCTGCGCGGTCAGCCACAGGCAGCTCGCCGTAACCACGCCGGCAGCGAAGGCCATGCGCGCATTGCCGAAGTTCTCGGCAATGGAGCCGATGACCATCATGTCCAGCCAGAAGTGCGGGTTGATCAGCGAGAAGCCGACCGCCGCCATCAGCACCGCACGGCGGCTGCCGTCATCGCTGTCGGCTTCGCCCATGCCGCCGCCGCCGGCGATCGCACGGCGTGCGGACTTCATCGCATACCAGGCCAGGAAGGCCACGCCGGTCCAGAGGACGGCGGTGGTCAGCCACGGCAGCGCCGTGGTGAGCGTGCGCAGGCCGGCCACGCTGGCGAAGATGAAGATCGCATCGATGGCCGCACAGGTGGCCACCACCGGCACGATGTGCTTGCGCAGGATGCCCTGGCGCAGGATGAAGGCGCTCTGGGCGCCGACCACGGCAAACAGGCCGATGCCGGTAGCCGCACCACTGAACCAGGCACCGAGGCCGGTGCTGGCGGAGATGACCGAGAACATGGGATTCACTACCTTGTCTTGCTTGGGGGAGCGGTGCCTCGCGAAGGCGGACAGCACCGGAACGGGCGCCATTGTCGCGCCGCAACATAGAAAAGACGAGCTAAACTTACTAAACCAACATTAGCGGAGCTTAATTGCCATGCGCATCGACCATGCACAGCTGCGGGCCCTGGCTGCGGTGATCCGCGAAGGCAGCTTCGACCGTGCTGCGCAGTCGCTCAACGTCACCCCCTCGGCCATCTCGCAGCGGGTCAAGGCACTGGAAGACCGCATCGGCCGCCTGCTGGTCAAACGTGGCACGCCTGCGACCGCCACCGCCGAAGGCCAGCTGCTGGTGCAGCTGGCCGAGCAGACCGCCCTGCTGGAGCACGATGCCCTGCACCGCATGGGCCTGGCCGACGAGGACCTGCCGCAGGCCAGCATCCCCGTGGCGGTGAACCACGACAGCCTGGAGACCTGGTTCCCGCAGGCCGCGCAGCAGTTCGCGCAGGGCACCGGCACCACCCTGGACCTGCGGGTGGAAGACCAGGACCACACGGTCGAGCTGCTGCGCCAGGGCACCGTGCTGGGGGCAGTGACCACCCTGGACGAGCCGGTGCAGGGCTGCCAGATCCACGCGCTGGGCAGCATCCGCTACGCCGCCACCTGTACGCCGGCGTTCCGCGAGCAGCACTTCGCCAAGGGCGTGACCGCACAGGCGCTGGCGCAGGCACCGGTGCTGGTGTTCAACCGCAAGGACGACATGCAGTCACGCTTTGCCCGGCGCATGGCCGGCGCCGACCTGCCCAGCACCGCGCCGACCTGGTGGATTCCCTCCACCCGTGCCTTCGTGCAGGCCAATCTGGGCGGGCTCGGCTGGACGATGAATCCCCTGCCGCTGGTCAAGCGCCATCTGGATGCCGGGCGCCTGGTGTATGTGCGGCAGCGCGCGTGGGAAGACGTGCCGCTGTACTGGCAGCACTGGAAGGGCGACGTGCAGACGATGGCCCTGCTGACCCGGGCGGTGCTGGACGCCGCCTCGGCGCTGGTGCAGCGCAGGCGCTGAGCGGACGCGCATGGGTGGATGCCGACTTTGGTCGACTTCGAACCTTCTGCTCACGAATACGGGAACAGGGCGATCCCGACATTCAATTGCGTCATTGCCAGCCGACAGTTGCAGAGGTCCCGCGTAGGCTTGAGGGTTCATTGATTGCGAGCCAAACCGAATGGAGCTTCCTGACGACATCTACGAGCAGGTCACTGGACTCTCCGAGCAGGGAAACACCTGCATGGATGCCGATGATCACGCTGGCGCAATGCGCTGCTGGCTGCAGGCTTTGGACAAGTTGCCTGCCCCTGCCAACGATTGGGAAGCCTACACGTGGCTCTGCGCCTCGCTTGGCGACGCGAGTTTTATGTCAGGACATTTTCCCGAAGCCCTACAGTACTTCGTGGATGCGCTGAATGGTCCGGACGGTCATGCGAACGCCTTCATCCTGTATCGGGTTGGCCAATGTCATGAACTTCAAGGACAACGGGATCAGGCGCTGGAGTACCTGCTCAGGGCTTATGCATTGGATGGCGAGGACATATTCGACGCTGACGATGAAGGCGGGAAGTACCTTGCCTTGCTGCGTCAGCACGGCCTCACTTCGCCTTGATACCACCAAGGCAGCCAAGCTTTGGGAATGCAGCCCTTGGTAGTCAGGACTCGTTGAGTCTCAGCCATGGAGAGGTCGGGCTGGAAACGACTTGATCCCTACGTCCCCTTTTTGTGCAAGCATCGGCGCAACCGACGAGGGGGCTGGCTGATGGAAACCGAACCGGTATTCCTGCATATCCGCGTGGTGATGGGGATCATCCTCGGCCTGTCCATCACCACCCTGCTGAAGGGGTTGGCGCAGATCATCGAGCACCCGCAGCGGCGTGGCTGTTCGGCGCTGCACCTGTGCTGGGTGATGTGGACGCTGGTGTCGCTGGTCACCTTCTGGTGGTGGGAATTCCGCCTCGTTGAAGTGCATCGCTGGACATTTGAAACCTATCTGTTCGTGATCACCTACAGCGCGACCTGGTTCCTGCTGTGCGCGCTGCTGTTTCCCGACGACCTGCGCGACTACGGCAGTTACGGCCACTACCTGATGCAGCGGCGGCGCTGGATCTTCGGGGTGATCGCGATATTGACGCTACTGGACCTTGTGGACACCGCGATCAAGGGAGGAAGCCGATGGCGGCTGCTGGGGGATGCCTACCCGTTGCACACGGCGCTGATGCTCATCGTTGCGGCGCTGGGATGGCATCTGCGCAGCGCGCGTATGCAACTGGTGCTGGCCGCAGCGACACTGGCCTATCAACTGGCCTACTTCGCGGCGGAATACTTCACCATCGGCAGTGATTGAAGACCGCCGCCGTCTCCATCCAATCTCCATCCGGGTCGTCCACACTCATGTGGTTCCATTCGACCCCAGGTTTCCCATATGACGATCCACTACCGCGATGCCCTCCCCGATGATGCCGCTGCCTGCATCGACCTGCGCGGGCGCACCCGCGAAAACGCCTTCAGTGCCGCGCGGCTGGCCGAACTGGGCATCACCGAGGACAGCTGGGCAGCGGGCATCGCCGAGGGCGATTCCATCGGCCGCATCGCCTGCGAGGGCGAGCGGATGGCCGGCTACTGCTTTGCCGACCGCGAAAGCGGCGAGGTGCTGGTGCTGGCCCTGCTGCCGGAATTCGAGAACCGCGGCATCGGCCGGCAGCTGCTGCAGGACGTGGTCAGCCTGACCCGCGATGCCGGCCACACCCGCCTATTCCTGGCCTGCTCGGCAGACCCGCGTTCGCGCTCGTATGGCTTCTATCGGCATCTGGGCTGGAAGGCGACCGGCGAGATCGATGAGGCAGGTGACGAGATCCTTGAGTTGGCGTGATTGAGTGCATCGCCGGGCATGGCCCGGCGCTAGCGGGTGAGGGTGCCGCGAACCGTCGGATGCTGCGTTGCATCAAAATCGGACCAGAAGCGGTTAAAATTGCCCCTGGAATGCTGCAAGGCGTTGTTTCTTCACGCTCTTTCCCTGCTTCTTGCGCATCCTGACCCCTTCCCCCCGCCAACGATTCCGCCCCCATGAAGAAATTTGGCAAGGCCCTGCTCGCCCTGCTCGTGCTGCTGTTGCTGGTCGCCGCACTGTTCCTGTACTGGCCGCTGACCCAGCGCTCGGTGCCCGCCGCGAGCAACGACAAGCCCGTCGATGTCGTGCTGGTCGGCGCCGGCATCATGAGCATCACTCTGGCCACCTACCTGCAGGAACTGCAGCCGGACTGGAACATCCAGGTCTACGAGCGCCTCGACAGCGTCGCCGGTGAAAGCTCGGACGGCTGGAACAACGCCGGCACCGGCCACTCGGCATTCGCCGAACTGAACTACACACCGGAACTGCCCGATGGCAGCATCGAGACCAAGCGCGCGGTCGGCATCGCCGAATCGTTCGAGGTCTCGCGCCAGTTCTGGTCGCACCAGGTGAAGGAAGGCCGGCTGAGCCAGCCCAGCGACTTCATCAACCCGACCCCGCACATGAGCTTCGTCTGGGGTGATGACAACATCGCCTACCTGCACAAGCGCCAGCAGGCGCTGGTGAAGAACCCGCTGTTCTACGGCATGCAGTACTCCGAAGACCCGGCGCAGATCAAGCAGTGGGCACCGCTGCTGATGGAAGGCCGCGACCCGAAGCAGAAGGTCGCCGCCACCTGGATGCCGCTGGGCACCGACGTCAACTTCGGCGTCATCACCCGCCAGCTGACCGCCGGCCTGCAGCACAGCCCGAACTTCGGCCTGCACCTCAACCATGAGGTCAGCGCGCTGCGGCAGAACGCGGACAAGAGCTGGAACGTGACGGTGAAGGACCTCAAGGCCGGCACCGAGTCCACCACCCACGCCCGCTTCGTGTTCATCGGTGCCGGTGGCGCCGCGCTGAAGCTGCTGCAGATGTCGGGCATCCCGGAATCGAAGGACTACGCCGGCTTCCCGGTGGGCGGCCAGTTCCTCGCCTTCCAGGGCCAGGACGTGACCTCGCGCCATGGCGTGAAGGCCTACGGCATGGCCGAAACCGGCTCGCCGCCGATGTCGGTGCCGCACCTGGATGCGCGCAAGCTGGATGGCAAGCCGGTGGTCCTGTTCGGGCCGTTCGCGCTGTACAGCACCAAGTTCCTCAAGCACGGCTCGTGGTGGGACCTGTATTCGTCGGTCAACCACAACAACGTCGGCCCGATGCTGGAAGTGGGCAAGGACAACCTGGACCTGGTGCAGTACCTGATGGGCCAGGCACGCCTCAACGACGCCGATCGCCAGGCCGAACTGGTCAAGTACTTCCCCAACGCCAAGCCGGGCGACTGGAAGCTGGTCACCGCTGGCCAGCGCGTGCAGATCATCAAGCGTGATCCGCTGAAGGGCGCGGTGCTGCAGTTCGGTACCGAGATCGTGACCGACAAGGACCACACCCTTGCCGCGCTGCTGGGTGCCTCGCCGGGCGCCTCGACCTCGCCGCCGATCATGCTCGACCTGATGGCCAAGGCCTTCCCGGAACAGATGAAGGCCGGTTGGGAAGCCCGCCTGCGCGAGATCGTGCCGTCGTACGGCCGCAAGCTCAACGAGAGCGCCGCGCTGACCAACGAGATCCGCACGCTGACCAGCCAGACCCTGCACCTGCCCTACCTGGATGTTCCGGTGGAAGCGGGCGCGACGCCGGCCCTGGCACCGACAGCCGCCCCGACCCCGGCGCCGGCCAAGGAAAAGCGCAACGCCAACGAGGAACTGCAGGCGCTGTAAGCCTGCGCTTGCCATTGGACGGAAACGGACGGCCACCTTCGGGTGGCCGTCTGCGTTTGTGTCGCACCCACCTGTAGAGCCGAGCCTGCGCTCGGCTGCTCCTCGCGGTTGCCAACGGCCGAGCATGGGCTCGGCTCTGCAGAAATCCCTGCCGGGCGCCGACAAGCCCATGCGCAATGACGCGAATTGTAATGTTGTTAAGAATTATTTACATTTGCGTCCTGCGCAGTGACCGCGCCCATCCCAGATGGACCTGATGTGCCCGAAGCCGCCGCCCGGGTGCTGGACAACTGTTGCCGCCCCTTCCCCGCCTTCACGCTTCGAGCCCGCCATGTCTCTGACCCTCCGTACCCGCCTGCCACGCCGTGCGCTGCTGCCGGCTGCCCTGTTGTCCTCCCTCGCCGTGGCTGCACCGTCGGCGTTTGCCGATGTCGCTGCCGATGCGTCCGACGCCAAGACCCTGGACCGGGTGAGCGTGCGCGCCGAGCAGTCCGCGCCGCCGTCCAGCACCACGCGCCTGCCGATCACCCTGCAGGAAACGCCGCAGTCGTCCACGGTGATCGGCCTGCAGCGCCTGCAGGACGAATCGCTGTTCAGCCTCAACGACGTGATGCGCAATGTCACCGGCGTCAGCGTGTCCTTCTATGACACCCAGCGCCCGCTGTACTACGCGCGCGGCTTTGCCATCACCGATTTCCAGGTGGACGGCATTCCCACCTACAGCGGCTCGACCAACCAGGAATACGACACCGCCTTCTACGACCGGGTGGAAGTGATCCGCGGCGCCAACGGCCTGCTCAGCGGCGCCGGCGTGCCCTCGGCCACGGTGAACCTGCTGCGCAAGCGCCCGGGCAAGGAGTTCGACGCCTCGTTCTCGGTCAGTGCCGGCAGCTGGGACTACCGCCGCATGGAAGCGGACGTGACCGCGCCGCTGACCGCCGACGGCCGCTTCCGCAGCCGCGTGGTCGCCGCCTACACCGACCGCGATTTCTATTACGACCGCTACAAAGAGAACAAGGTGGCCGGCATGGCCGTGCTGGAAGGCGACGTGACCGACAGCACCACGGTCACCGTCGGCTACCAGACCCAGGACAACAACCCGGTGGGTTCGACCTGGGGCACCGTGCCGTTCTTCGACAGCAAGGGCAACTTCGCGCATCTGCCGCGCTCGACCAACCTGGCGCCGAAGTGGAGCTACTGGCAGCGCGAGACCAGCACGGTATTCGCCAACCTGGAACAGCGCTTCGGTGAGAACTGGCTGCTGAAGATCAACACCGCCTACACCCGTGGCAACGTGCAGAACATGCGCCTGTACGGCACCGGCAATCCCGACCCGGTGACCGGCGCGGGCATCTACCTGCGCACTGCCGCCGGCGATTCGGAAGACACCCGCCGCAACGTCGACGCCTACCTGACCGGCACCTTCAACCTGTGGGGCCGGGAGCACGACGTGACCGTGGGCGCACAGTGGGCCGACCTGGAAGGCACCACCAATACCCTGGCGCTGAACTACCCGCGCGATTGGGCGACCTGTGGCCGTGAGCGCTGCTACTACATCCCCAACGTGCACACCTGGGATGGCGACATCTCCGAAGTGACCTACACCCTCACCGGCGCACGCCGCGTGGCCAAGACCACGCAGAGCGGTTTCTACCTGGCCACCCGCCTGCGCCTGGCCGACCCGCTGGCGCTGATCGCCGGCGCACGCCTGAGCCGCTGGCAGACCCAGACCCGCGCCTACAACGCCGCCGGTGCCTACACCGCCACCAGCGGCGCGTACAAGGTGAGCGATGAAGTCACCCCGTACGTGGGCCTGGTGTACGACATCACCCCGAACGTGGCGGCCTATGCCAGCTACACCGAGATCTTCAACCCGCAGAACTACAAGGACCGCAACGAGAACCTGCTGGCGCCAGTGCAGGGCTCCAACCTGGAAGCGGGCCTGAAAACGCAGTGGTTTGATGGCCGTTTGACCGCCAACGCGGCGATCTTCGAAGCCAAGCAGGACAACTACGCGGTGCGTGACATGGGCGTGCCGGAAGGCTCGCTGAGCGATGGCAGCTCGGCCTACATCGGCGTCAACGGCACCAAGGCGCGTGGCTGGGAAGTGGACGTCAACGGCGAGATCCTGCCGGGCTGGACGGTCAATGCCGGCTATACCCACGTCAAAGTGACCCGCGCGGCCACCGACCTGCTGTACGCCAACCCGGCTGAAAACCTGCTGCAGCTCAATACCCAGTTGCAGCTGCGCGGCGCGCTGGAGCGCCTGAGCATCGGCGGTGGCGTGCAGTGGCAGAGCAAGGTGCAGGGCTACAACATCCCCTACCCGGTGGGGGTGGGCACCACGGTGACGGTGAACCAGCCCGCGTATGCGCTGGTGCAGTTCAACGCCAACTACCGCATCAGCGACAACTGGACGGCGACGCTGAGCGTGCGCAACGCGCTGGACAAGACCTACTGGGCCAACCTGGACTACAACAACTACGGCGAACCGCGCTTCGTGGCAGCCAGCCTGCGCTGGAAGTTCTGAGGCAGGCGGAAACCCGGTGGGTGCCGACCGTTGGGTGGGTGCCGACCGTTGGTCGGCACGCTCTCGCCCCGCCACGACCAACGGTCGTGGCCTACCTGGATGGGCCCGCCTACGCGCGGGCCCTTCTTTTTGGTGGGTGCCATTTGGTGGGTGCCGACCGTTGGTCGGCACGCCAGGCGGTCAGATTTGCTGCGCTGCGGGTTGCACACCCCTCCGTAATTATGGCGTAATTATTCCAACGCCATTCGGAAGTCCGTCGATGAACCCGAGCTGGGACACGCTGGAGCGGGGCCGCCAGGCGCGGCTGGAACGCGCCGCGCCATGGGCCAAAGGCCACGAGGTGGCGGCCGGCGATGTCGCCGAGCTGCTGCACGCGCTACTGGAGCCGGGCGACAAGATCTGCCTGGAAGGCAACAACCAGAAGCAGGCCGACTTCCTCGCCCAGGCGTTGGCCAACCTCGACCCGGCACGCGTGCATGACCTGCACATGGTGCAGTCGGTGCTGTCGCTGCCCTCGCACCTGGATGTGTTCGAGCGCGGCATCGCCTCCAGGCTGGATTTCTCCTTCTCCGGGCCGCAGTCGGTACGGCTGGCCAACCTGGTGGCCGAAGGGCGCATCCAGATCGGTGCCATCCACACCTACCTGGAACTGTTCGGCCGCTACTTCATCGACCTCACCCCGCGCGTGGCGCTGGTCGCGGCGCAGGCCGCCGACCGCCACGGCAATCTCTACACCGGCCCCAACACCGAAGACACGCCGGTGATTGTCGAGGCCACCGCATTCGGTGGCGGCATCGTCATCGCCCAGGTCAACGAGATCGTCGACACCCTCCCCCGCGTCGACATTCCTGCCGACTGGGTCAACTTCGTGGTGCAGGCGCCGCGCCCGAACCACATCGAACCGCTGTTCACCCGCGACCCGGCGCAGATTTCCGAGATCCAGGTGCTGATGGCGATGATGGCGATCAAGGGCATCTACGCCGAGTACGGGGTGAACCGCCTCAACCACGGCATCGGTTTCGATACTGCGGCGATCGAACTCCTGCTGCCGACCTATGCCGAATCGTTGGGGCTGAAAGGCAAGATCTGCCAGCACTGGGCGCTCAATCCGCACCCGGCGCTGATTCCGGCCATCGAATCGGGCTTCGTCAAATCGGTGCACTCGTTCGGCTCGGAACTGGGCATGGAGAAGTACATCGCCACGCGCGGGGATGTGTTCTTCACCGGCGCCGACGGTTCGATGCGCTCCAACCGTGCGTTCTCGCAGACTGCAGGACTGTATGCCTGCGACATGTTCATCGGCTCCACGTTGCAGATCGACCTGCAGGGCAACAGTTCCACCGCCACCCGCGACCGTATCGCCGGCTTCGGTGGCGCGCCCAACATGGGCTCGGATGCACGCGGCCGCCGCCATGCCAGCGACGCCTGGCTCAAGGCGGGCCAGCAGGCCGCGCGGCCGGGCGAAATGCCGCGTGGGCGCAAGCTGGTGGTGCAGATGGTGGAAACCTTCCGCGAGCACATGGCGCCGGCCTTCGTCGACCGCCTGGATGCCTGGGAACTGGCCGAACGCGCGGCCATGCCGCTGCCACCGGTGATGATCTACGGCGACGACGTCAGCCATGTGCTGACCGAGGAAGGCATCGCCAACCTGCTGCTGTGCCGCAGCCCGGAAGAGCGCGAGCAGGCGATCCGCGGCGTGGCCGGCTACACCGCCGTGGGCAGGGGCCGAGACCGCGCGATGGTGGAGAACCTGCGCGACCGCGGAGTGATCCGCCGCCCGGACGATCTCGGCATCAACGTGCGCGACGCCAGCCGCGATCTTCTTGCCGCGCGTTCGGTGAAAGACCTGGTGCGCTGGTCCGGCGGTCTGTACGACCCGCCCAAGCGCTTCCGCAACTGGTAAGGGGCACGCCATGGAAACCCTCGACTATCGATTCGACGGCACGACGCCTGTGCGCTTCCCCACCGATGCCGTGCTGGTGGGCGTACTGGCCTCGGGCAACCTGGAAATCCTGCTGGAACCGGCCGACCTGGACGGTGCGATGACGGTGCGCATCATCACCGCCGCGCGTGGCTTCGGCACGGTATGGCAGGCGGTGATCGCCGACTTCGCCCAGCGCCATCCCCTGCGCGATGTGCGCGTGTCGATCAACGATGCCGGCGCCACACCGGCGGTGGTCAGCCTGCGCCTTGACCAGGCGGTTGAGACCCTGCATGCCGGAGGCCAGCCATGACGCTCGCACAGCGCAACAGCTATTACGAAGCCGATGCCCGCGCGCGCATCGCCGGGCTGCTCGATGCAGGTTCGTTCCACGAATTTCTCGGCCCTGCCCGACGCGCCATAAGTCCGCACCTCGCGCAGCTGGACCAACCGGCCGCCTTCGACGATGGCATCGTCGTCGGCGAAGGACGCCTGCGCGGCAAGCGCGTTCTGGTGGCCGCGCAGCAGGGGGAATTCATGGGCGGCGGCGTGGGCGAGGTGCATGGCGCCAAGCTGACCGGCCTGCTGCGCCGTGCGGCAGCCACCCATCCCGATGGCGTGCTGCTGCTGCTCGATACCGGTGGTGTACGCCTGCACGAAGCCAACGCCGGCCTGATCGCCATTTCCGAAATCATGCGTGCCGCCCTGGGTGCGCGTGCAGCCGGTGTACCGGTCGTGGCGCTGATCGGCAGTGGCAACGGCGCCTTCGGCGGCATGGGCATCGTCGCCCGCTGCTGCAGCACAGTGATCATGTCCGAGGAGGGACGGCTGTCGCTGTCCGGCCCAGAGGTGATCGAGACCGTGCGCGGCGTGGAGGAATTCGATTCGCGCGACCGCGCACTGGTGTGGCGGGTGACCGGTGGCAAGCACCGCTACCTGATCGACCAGGCGCAGGTACTGGTGCCCGATGCGATCAGCGCGTTTGCGCAGGCAGCCTTTGATGCACTGCAGCCAGACACCGCCAGTGCCGACCCCGACGCGGCGCTGGCCGCGTTGCAGGCACGCCACGCCGCATTGAAAGCGCGCGTGGCGGCATGGGGCGACTGCAACGATGGACTGCAGATCTGGGCACGCCAGGGCATTGCGGAACCAGAACGCCTGGCACTGCTGGAAACCGATGCCTTCCTTGCCGCCACCGCGCACCGGAGCCTGCCATGAGCCTGCCATTGAATACGCTGCTGGACGCGCTGTTCCCGCGTGGCCACGCAATCACGGTAAACGATTCGGTACTGACCGGAACAGCGACCACCGACGACGGCGATGTGACCGTGATCGGCACCACCGACAAGATCGAAGTGGGCGTTGACCATGCGCTGGTGCTGGCCGACACCGTGCTGGCCAGCACCGCTGCACATCCGCAGCGTCCGATCGTGATGCTGGTCGATACCGCCGGCCAGCGCCTGGCGCGCCGCGATGAACTGCTGGGCATCAACGGCTACTTCGCCCATCTCGCACAGACCCTGGACCTGGCCCGCCGCCGTGGTGCGCGCCTGGTCACGCTGGTGTATGGCGAGTCGGTCAGCGGCGGCTTCCTGTCGTTCGGGCTGATGGCCGACCACATCCATGCCCTGCCCGATGCGCAGGTGCGGGTGATGGATCTGCGCGCGATGGCACGGGTGACCAAGCAGCCGCTGGAAAAACTGCAGGCGCTGAGCCTGACCTCGCCGGTGTTCGCGCCGGGCGTGGAAAACTACGTGGCGATGGGGGCAGTGCAATCGCTGTGGGAGGGCGACCTGGCCCATCACCTGCTGGACGCACTGCGCGCACCCGCCGACGGTGACCATCGCGCTGCGCTGGGTGCCGAACGCGGTGGCCGCACATTGGCTGCACAAGTGGCCGCCACCGTGAGCCAGGGCAATGCCTGAGCGGCCTGCCCGGCACACGCTGGTCTGGCTGTCGGCCGACGCCGATTGGCGCGCAGACCTGCCCACGCACGAGCCGCGCCTTTCCGCATGGCTGGCGCAGGGCTTCCCTGCCGTAGTGGCACGTCGTGCAGCGGATGATCCCGATTCGCGCCTGCGACTGGGCGTCCCGTTGCCACCGGCCGAAGGCAAGCAGCGCCTGTCGTTGCGCGTACCACTGCACGACGTCGCTCGCATGCGCGCGCCGCCGGCATTGAGTGAGCTGCTGGCGGCAGGCGATGCCGTGGTTCCGCAGGCGTGGCAGCAATCGCTTCACGACCTGCAGGCACTGGCCCCGGCCCGTGTGTTCGGCGCCTTCGCCTGGCAATGGCTGACCGCCCTGCCCTACGTGCATGAGCGTTCGGACATCGACCTGCTGTGGCAGGTGACCGACGCCGCGCAGGCCGAAGCGCTGATCGCGCAGTTGCTGGCATGGGAGAGCCGCCATCCGCATCGCCTTGATGGCGAGCTGTGCCTGCCCGATGGTGGCGCGGTGAACTGGCGCGAACTTGCCGGCCGCAGTCGCCAGGTGCTGGTGAAGCGCTTGGACGGAGCCGCATTGGAAGCGCGCGATACGCTGTTCGACAAGTGCGAGGTGACCGCATGATTGCCGCCCGCAAGCCGTTGCCTGCATGCGGCGCGGTGGTCGACAGCGCACGCCTGGGACGACTCGCCATTGCAAGCCTGCACACCGAGCTGGCCTGCGCCCCGAAACCGGGCCTGGTCACGCCGTTCAACAGTGGCAGCCATGACGACATGGATGCCAGCACGTTCCTGCGCAGCCTGTTCGCACTGCGCCACTACTTCACTGCGGTGGCCAGGGCCGGTGCCGCGGGTGCCCCCTTCACGGTGCTGCGCGATCACGGCATTGCCGCCGAAACTGCCATGCTGGCCGCCACCGCTGGCATCAACACCCATCGCGGCGCGATCTTCAGCCTTGGCCTGCTGGTGGCCGCCGCTGCTGAGCGCAGGCGCGTGCATGGCCATGCTGTATCCGGCGCACAGGTGTGTCTGGCAGTCCAGCAGTGGAACGACGCGCTCATCGTGGCGCCACTGGACCCGCACAGCCCGGGACAACGCGCGCGTGCGCGCCATGGGGTCAGCGGCGTACGCGAGCAGGCCGCCGCTGGTTACCCGGTGCTGCGCGAGCTGGCCCTGCCGACCCTGCGCCACGCGCTGCACAGCGGCCTGCCGCGCGACGCCGCGCTGTGCCACACGCTGATGCAGCTGATGGCGCAGGTGGACGATCTGAACCTGCTGCACCGTGGTGGCGCCGAGGGCCTGCGTTGGGCGCAGCAACAAGCGAGCGCATTCCTTTCCTCGGGCGGCGCCTTCGCGCCGGACTGGCGCATGCGCCTGCAGTCCATGGGCGATGCGTTCGTGATGCGTCGGCTCAGCCCGGGTGGCAGTGCCGATCTGCTGGCCTGCGCCTGGTTCCTGCTGCAGCAGGAGGGTGCATGAGCCTGGCCCTGCTCTGCCCCGGACAGGGTGCGCAGCATCCGGCGATGTTCGACCGCGTGCGTGGCCTCGCCGCTGCACGCGCGGTACTGGACGCGGCGGGCGACGTGCTGGGACGCGACGTGTTCGCTGCCGCAGCCGCCGACGACCGCTTCGACAACACACAGGCGCAACCGCTGCTGTGCGCCGCCAGCATCGCGCAATGGCATGTCCTGCGCGACGCCCTGCCGAGCCCGATCGTGCTGGCCGGGTACAGCATCGGCGAACTGGCGGCGCACGCCATTGCTGGCAGTTTCGATGCCAGCACCTGCCTTTCACTGTCGGCCCAGCGCGCGCGCCTGATGGATGCTGCCAGTCCCGCCGGTGCGGGCATGCAGGCCATCCTCGGCCTGGATCGACAGACGCTGCAGCCGCTGTGCGACACGCACGGCACGTATGTGGCCATCGCCAACGGCGCAGATCATTTCATCGTTGGCGGCACGCAGCAGGCACTGCAGGCGCTGGCCGCTGCCGCGCACGCGCAGGGCGCGGAGGTACGCTTGCTGCCGGTGCATGTGCCGGCCCACACGCCACTGCTGTCGGCAGCAGTCGAACCGTTTGCCGCCGCACTGCAGGCCACCACGTTGCGCGCGCCGCGCGTGCCGCTGCTGGCCGGCATCGACGCACGGCCGGTGCGCGACACCGCAGCGGTGGTGCACACGCTGTCTGCGCAGCTTGCACAGACCATCGAATGGGCACAGGTGATGCGCCAGGCCTTCGAGCGCGGCGCGCGGGTGTTCCTGCAGCTGGGCCCGGGCAACGCACTGGCCCGCATGATCGCGCCGGCCTATCCGTGCTGCGAGGTGCGCGCGATCGAGGAATTCCAGAGCCTGGACGGCGTGGCGGCGTGGGTCCGCAGCGCGCTGCAGCGGCTGCAGTAACGGGTTTGAGCAGTACGTAACGCGCAGTACGTAACAGGCCATACCCGGGGATGGCGGGCTTCCATCCGTGCAGTACGCGAATCAGGTGTCTGGGAGGGCGCATGACTCCACAAATTGCAACGATCATCGGTCTGGTGATCATGTTCATCGTCGCCACCGCGATGCCGATCAACATGGGTGCCGTCGCCTTCGCGCTGGCCTTCATCATCGGCGGGCTCTGGGTCGACATGGGGGGCAAGGAGGTACTCGCCGGCTTCCCGGGCGACCTGTTCCTGACCCTGGTCGGCATCACCTATCTGTTCGCCATCGCGCAGAAGAACGGCACCATCGACCTGCTGGTGCACTGGGCGGTGAAAGCGGTACGCGGCCATATCGTCGCCATCCCATGGGTGATGTTCGTGATCACCGCCGTGCTGACCGCCTTCGGTGCGCTCGGCCCGGCGGCGGTGGCGATCATCGGCCCGGTCGCACTGCGCTTTGCCAAGCAGTACAACATCAACCCGCTGATGATGGGCCTGCTGGTGATTCATGGTGCGCAGGCGGGTGGCTTCTCGCCGATCAGCGTGTACGGCAGCATCACCAATGGCGTGGTGCAGAAGGCCGGGCTGGACGTCACCGAGATGGCGGTGTTCCTGACCAGTCTCGGCTTCAACTTCATGATGGCGACGATCTGCTTCTTCGCCTTCGGCGGCATCGCGCTGCTGCGCCGCGGTTCGATCACTGCGGCGGGCAAGGTCGGCACCGCGGAACTGGCGATGGCCGGTGGTCCGCAGGCCTCGTCGCGGCAGTTCGCCATCGAAGGCCACGGTGCGCTGGTCGCGGCCGGTGGTGGCACCCTGTCCAACGATCCGGTGGCACTGGATGCGGTGGGCCTGACCCGCGAGCGGTTGTTCACCCTGATCGGCCTGCTCGGGCTCGGTGTGGCGGCACTGATCTACAACCTCAACGTCGGCCTGGTTTCGATCACGGTAGCGGTGGTGCTGGCACTGCTGTCGCCGCAGAGCCAGAAGGGTGCAGTGGATGGCATCAGTTGGTCCACTGTGCTGCTGATCTGCGGCGTGGTCACCTACATCGGTGTGCTGGAACATGCCGGTGCGGTGGACTTCATCGGCCACGGTGTTTCCAGCATCGGCATCCCCCTGCTGGGTGCACTGCTGGTCTGCTACGTGGGCGGCATCGTCTCCGCATTCGCCTCGTCGGCAGCGGTGCTGGGTGCCACCATTCCGCTGGCGGTGCCGTTCCTGATGCAGGGCCATCTCAGTGCCGCTGGCGTGATCTGCGCGCTGGCCGTGTCCTCCACCATCGTCGATGTCAGTCCGTTCTCGACCAACGGCGCACTGGTAGTGGCCTCGGCCGCGAAGGAAGAACGCGAAACGCTGTTCCGCCGCTTCCTGGTCTACAGCGGCCTGGTGGTGGCATTCGGCCCGCTGCTGGCCTGGCTGGTGTTCGTGGTGCCGGGCTGGATGTAAACGCCTCTGGTAGTGGCGG